>JAQVCK010000153.1 GCA_028689835.1 Pygmaiobacter sp.
CGCTGCTGGTCAAGTGCCTGGCTGCTGGCTTCCATAATCACATATTCACACCCCGCCCGCACCATGCGCGAAAACAACGCGGCAAGGTCCCATGCTTCGGGGGTCGTGAACTTGGCCGGTATCTGCATTTGGTCCACTTCGCTGCGTATCGTACCAATCAGCCCACAGCGGTAGCCCAGTGCTTCCAGCACCTGTTTAATAAGGTAAGTAATAGTGGTTTTGCCGTTGGTACCGGTAACTGCAACCAGTTTCAGGCTGCGGGCGGGGTTGCCAAAATAATTGTGGCACAGCAATGCATAAACTTGCCGCGGGTTATCTACCACCACCTCGGCGGCAAGGCCCAGCCGGTGGTCGGTCACCACCAGCACGGCCCCTGCTTGCAAGGCTTTTTGGGCAAAGGTGTGCCCGTCAAAACTACGCCCTTTGGTGCATACAAACACCGTACCGGGCTGCACGCGGCGCGAATCCATCGTTACCGCGCTCACTTGCGCTTGTGGCAACGTGCCATCATAGGCAACGCCTTCAAAAAGTTGTTCCAGTTGCATGGTCTGCCCCTTTCCTGCCGTTGTTGCATTTGCCTTGGCATTAATCTGCCGGGATATTCGGGTCGTGGAAGCTCACTGTCACCACCGACCCTACCGGTACTTCGGTCCCTGCCGCAATATCTTGCGTTGTCGCCACCGCCCGGGCAAGCTCTGGGTTGCCGTCTTTGCGCAAGTTAAGCCCCAGCGCGATGAGGGTCTTTTGTACTGCCGTAACGTCTCTGCCGCTCAAATCCGGCACGGTGACCACTTGGTCTGCAATTGAAGCATCGGTGTACAAGACTACCGTGCTACCCCGTGGCAGGGTACCGCCGGTGGGCGACTGGCGCACTACCGTGCCGCCGTTACCGCGCACATCTACGTTAAAGCCCTTATCACGGGTCAATATCACCTGTGCGTTTGCCACTTCGTTCCCCACCACGTTGGGTACCGTTGCATCGGCTTCCGCCGCCTCTTCTGCGGTATAGACTTTTTCCACCCCAAGGTACGGCAGGGCCTGGCTCATAATCTGGCCCACAACCGGTGCCGCAAGGTAACCGCCAAACAGCTCGCCGTCCACCTTGTTTTGTGGTTCGTCTAAAATCACCAGCACGGCAACCTGCGGGTCGTCACAGGGGGCAATCCCCACAAAGGACGAAATTAGTGCATCTGGGTTATCAGAATCCAACTTTTGTGAGGTACCACTTTTGCCGCCCACACGGTAACCTTTTACTGCTGCACGCCCCACCGAATCCTGCAAAATAGAACAAATGGTACTGGATGTCTCCTTACTGATGACCTGCCGTTTAATCTCCGGCTCCATGTCTTTCACCAAGTTGCCGTCGGCGTCCAGTATTTTGCTGACGAGATGCGGCTGCACTAGGTTGCCCCCATTGGCGGCCGTTGCCACTGCGGTAATCATTTGTATCGGGGTTACTTTATTCGACTGCCCAAACGAGCTACTGGCAAGCTGCACCGGCCCCAGTGTATCCGCAGTATAAAACTGGCTCTGTGCCTCGCCCGGCAGGTCAATGCCGGTTTTTTGTGTCATCCCAAACGCATTGAAGTAATTAAAAAAGGTCTCTGCGCCCATTTTGGTACCGATTTGTATAAAGGCCGGGTTACACGAGTTGACCAACGCTTGGCTAAACGATTCTTTACCGTGGCCGGTCAACTTGGCGCAGTGCATGATTACACCTGATACCTCAATCGAGCCAGTGCAGTTAAAGCTGTCGTTCAACGTAGAAGAGCCGGAGTCCAGCGCCGCAGAGGCCGTCACAATTTTAAATACCGAGCCCGGCTCGTACAGGTCCGACACTGCCTTGTTGCGCCACTGGGTATACTGTGCGTTGCTCAGTGCCTCTTTGTGTTCATCCACATCGGTAGTTGCCGGGTCATCCTGCACCGCATCTGCCGCCGCACGTGCGGCCTCGTCGTAAATTGTAAATGGGTCGTTGGGGTCAAAATCGCCTTTGGTGGCCATCGCCAAAATGCCGCCCGTTTTGACATCCATTACGATTACAACCCCGCGGCCAATAACATTATAATCTTTTACCGCACGTTCCAGCTCTTTTTCCGCATAATGCTGGATCACCTCATCAATGGTCAGCACCAAGCTGTCGCCATCCTTTGGCGCATAATAGCTGTCCGAATCGTACCCCATATCCTTGCCCGTCGCCGTCTGCGCCAAAAGTTGCCGCCCAGGCGTGCCCGCCAGTACGTCGTCATACTGGCTTTCCAGCCCCGCAAGACCATTATTGTCTCTACCGGTAAAGCCCAGCACAGAGGCAGCAAAGTTTCCATAGGGGTAATACCGTTTCGAATCCTGCGAAAGGCTGATACCTGGGTACCCTTTCCCGCCATTCCCCTCCAGCGCAAACTGGCGCACCGCATCGGCAACTGGTTTATCCACTTTCAGTTTAATCGATTGGTACGCGCTTTCTGTCTTATTCAGCTTATCCAATATAGTTTGTTCGTCAATATCAAGTATGGGGGCAAGGCCGGCTGCAATGCCCGCACGGTACTCTTCGTCGATATCACTGGGGGCTACCGCAACGTTCCACACGGTGGCGCTTTGGGCCAATACTTTCATATCCGCATCATAAATGATGCCACGGTTGGCGGGGATGATGGTGTCTTTTAACTGTTGGTTCTCCGCCTTTACCTTATAATCTTCATAGTGGACGATTTGCAAATCCACCAAACTGTAAACCACACTGCCAAACCCAATGACAACAAGAAGGGCGGCCATGGCCAAAATTTTACGGCGCATCGCACTGCTTGCTGCTTGGTTTGGTTTGTTTTGGGGTGCGGAGGTATTGGGGTTTGCCATCGCACATCCTCCTTTCCCTGCCGCCCGGTGCGGCAAATTTGCGTTTTTAGAAAGAAAAAGAGGTAAAAGCAATCTTTACCCCTTTTCCCCGCTCTGTATACTTTGTCCTGCTTTTACGGTGCCAAATACTCCATTGCATTTAAGAACCCATTCGAAAACTGGTCCAGCAATGTTTTAACTTCACTTTTCGGTTTGACGGCTTTATCCTCATCCTCCAACGTCAGATAGGTCACCTGGCTGGCATCCATTTTGGTGAGGCCAAGCTGTGTCACCGCATAAGTTTCTACCGAGGACAAATCAGTTTTGCTTTCAAGCTGCAGGTTCAGGTAATCATATTCACTTTTGGCATTGGAAAGGCTGTTTTGTGCCGTCGAAATTTGGCTGGTCAGCTCTGTCACCTGCGCACGGGAATATAACACCCCCCATGCCAGTGAAACAATGATTGCGACAGTTGCCACTACCTTGAGGCCCGAAAAATCAAACTTGCGTTTGGTCTTTGCGCCTTTCGCCACTTTTAAGCGGGGCTTTTGCGGGGTTACACGTTTTTCACGTTTTTCAAAGGTGCTTAAATCGTATGCTGCCTGTTGCATGTTCGGGCCTCCTTTCTTTGGTTACTTGTTTGTAATCAGCCTATTGTTATAGTTTTTCTATAATACGCAGCTTTGCCGAGCGTGACCGCCGGTTTTGCTGCTGTTCCGCTTCGTCTGCCTGTTGGGGTTTGCGGGTGATTGCCTTTGCCTTTGCCACCCCGCCGCAGACACACACCGGTAATTCGGGCGGGCAGGTGCAGGCGGTACACCACTGCCGAAACTTCTGCTTTACTACCCGGTCTTCCAACGAGTGGAAGGTCAGGATGCAAAACCGCCCGCCGGGTGAAAGCAAATCAAAAATAGCGTCAAGCCCTTCCGACAGCGCATCCAACTCGCCATTGACCGCAATGCGAATTGCTTGAAAACTGCGCCTTGCTGGGTTTTTATCTTTACGGCGCACTGCCGGCGGCATTGCACTGGCGACTAGTTCCGCCAAGCGCCCGGTCGTTTCAATGGGGGCTTCGGCACGGGCGGCCTCAATTTTGCCGGCTACCTGCCATGCATAAGGTTCTTCCCCATATTCCCGCAGCACACGGGCAATCTCATTGCGGGTGGCGGTATTGACAAAATCCGCAGCCGTTGGCCCACTTTGGCTCATACGCATATCCAGCGGCGCATCACCGAGGTATGAAAACCCGCGGGCACGGTCATCAAGCTGGTGGGAGGAAACCCCAAGGTCTAACAGTGCGCCATCCAACTGGGTAACCCCTTGCTGTGCCAACAACTGCTTTGCGTTTCTAAAATTGCCCGGCACAACCACCGCCGGTAGGCCCTGCAAACGTGCCGTTGCGGCGGCAATGGCATCCGGGTCCTGGTCCATTGCGTACAGCCGACCATTCACCAGACGCTTTGCGACTTCCTGCGAATGGCCGGCACCGCCCGCTGTGCCGTCAAGGTAAATGCCGTCCGGTTTGATAGCAAGCCCCGCAAGGCAGGCATCCAGCATGATTGGAATATGGGAAAACTCCATTTTTCTCTCCTCTTCCCTTTGAACCAATACTGTGCCGTTACAGCTCCAGCTCTTCCATCGCAGCGGCCATGTCGCCACTGCGCATACTTGTTTTCATCTGTTGCCAGCGCTGCGGCTGCCAAAGCTCTGCATAGTCACCTACGCCGATGACCACAAGCTCTTTGTCCAGCCCAGCATGCTCGCGCAGGTTAGCCGGCAGTAAAATACGCCCCTGCTTATCTGGCAATGCTTCCACCGCACCGGAATACAGCATCCGGCGCAAACCACGGTTTTTCACAAGGCCGCTTTCTGTAAGCCGGTGAAAAATCTCTTCAAACTTTTGGCCCGGCAAAGCAATCAAGCACTCGTCCAACCAGCAGGTCACGTAAAATGGGTCACCCATTTCATCGCGGAAACGGGCGGGGAAATTGAACCGGCCTTTTTCGTCCAGTTTCTGATTATACGTGCCAATCAGCAAGGTGCCCGCCCCCTTTTTGCGATAGACGGTAAAAGCAAATTCACCGCTTTTACCCACCTTTACCCATCAATTTAGCTTTATTATACTTGATTTGGTTCATAAATGCAAGAATTTCTTTGCAAAATTTTGCAGCATTAAATTTACTTTTTTTCGCTTGGCAATGCCCCTTTTTTACTGTTTTTTATCCCCATTTTTTAAAGTCACATTCCCATCTATCTTGCAACATTTGGTGGTGGTTAAGTTTTTTAAAATTTTCACATTTATTGTCGTTCGATATCCTGTTGCCCAAAAATTAGTATCACGATATATTTATTTTTTGTTTTTATTTTATATTTTGTTACTTTTGTGTTTATTAACCAGAATAGAAAAAGGCACCGCGCAGCAATGCCACGCGGTGCCTTTTTTAAATTCACTTGTTTGCATTCAATTGGTATTGCTCCCCGCTGTTAGCGGGGCAAGCGATACGCCAAAACCAAAAAAACAATTTCGGCTACCAGCACCACCGGTACTGTGATGATAAATTTGGGCGTTTTAGTTTTATGATGAAACACAAACATGCCCAAAAGCATGCCGGCCCCACCACCGGCAATTGCAAGGCCCAACAACACCCGCTCTGGGATGCGCCACTTTTTTTGTATTGCTGCCCGTTTGTCCAGCCCACAGCCAACGAAGGCAACAAGGTTGATTGCAACCAAATATGCTATACTGATACTGTCCATCCAAACCCCTCTTTTCAGCAAGTTGCCGCAAACTTTTTTGTGGTTTTTAGTATACCAGAAAAGCCCTCTCTTTCCAATGGGTTTTACCTTCTGCCCCGAAACCGGCTATTTTGTCACAACTCTTTTACTTTTTTTTGCGTAAGGCTTGACTTTTGCCGCCGGGTTATAGTATGATATAAAACGCAGCTCGGAAAGGTGAAACATGCGCCCGTAGCTCAGGTGGATAGAGCAACTGCCTTCTAAGCAGTGGGCCAGGGGTTCGAGTCCCTTCGGGCGCACCATATGTGGTGGGTGTAGTTCAGTTGGTAGAGCACCAGATTGTGGTTCTGGGTGTCGTGGGTTCGAGCCCCATCACCCACCCCATTATGCAAAAGCGAATTCAAACCACCGTTGAGTTCGCTTTTTTCATTGGGCTGTCGCCAAGTGGTAAGGCAAAGGACTTTGACTCCTTCATCCGCTGGTTCGAATCCAGCCAGCCCAACCAAA
>JAQVCK010000154.1 GCA_028689835.1 Pygmaiobacter sp.
TCCCCGCCGTGCGCAAAAGCAGCACCACCGCAAGGGCGGGCAGCACCAGTGAGACCAGCGGCACCGGCAGCGGGCGCAGCAGTGAAAGCCCCAAAACCACCACCACCGCCACCACACCGGCGGCGAGGATCAACAGCTGTAATTTGTAAGAAACTTCATCTTCTGCCTGCCACCGGGCAACACTGGGCAGCAAAAATGCCCCCAGCAGCACATAGGGCACTGCAAACAGCGCCCCCTGCCACACCGCGGTACGCACCGGCACCTTTGCGGGTGCACGGTCGGCAAGGCTGCGCGCCAGCACAGCCAGCGCCCCCACCACCCAGCCAATATAATAGGGGTAGATGTAACGGTTATAGTTGCTGAGCGACGCCGCTTCAACATCTTTAAATACATACACGTAGGTAAACCCGGTAAACACGTAAAACGCCACGAAGCCCAAAAATGATAAAATTGCAAACCACGCGGCCGTCTTTTTTTGGCGGGCACTGCCAATATAATAGGCCAGTGCGAGCACGGTAAGCACCAGCACTGCAACGGCAAGCCCGGTGCCCAGCATCGTGAGGCGGGTAGTGAAAAACGCCTTGACCATGTTGCCCATTACGTTGACAAACTTTTCGCTGCGGGTGGGCCCCACCAGCTCAACGAGGCCGGTGGTGACCATCTGCACCATGCCCATGTTGCCGCTGCCGCCGATGTCAAACCGGCTGACACCCAGCACGGCGCCCATATGCGCCGCCCAGCCCAAAAAGGCCGCCACCGGCATGGCCACCAATACGGCGCACCAGCACAGCTTTGCCACAAGGCCGCGCAGCTTGGCAAACACCACTTCGCCGTTTTGCACAAACAATAAATCAAAGCACACCAGCGCCGCGGCAATGAGGCACAGGGCAAAGCCCATATCCTTTGAAATACTTTCAGCCGTCACCACAAAGGCGGTGGCCAGCAGCACGGCGGGCGTCTTTTTTTCTGCGGCAAAATACACCGCAAGCGCCGCGCCCAGCAGCACCCCCATCGGGATATCGGCATACGAGCTCATATAAATTTGCTGCACATAAATGCTGTGGTTATACACGGTAAGCACAAACGGGGTCAGTGCCAAAACGACCGCCATTGGGGCGGCAGGTGCCCAGTCGCGCCGGCGAAATGCCGACAGCGCCGCGGCAAAGCCGGCCAGCATCAATAAATCATAGGCGACAAACACCTTCCACGGGGCAAACGCCGCACCCAAAAACTGAAATGCATAGTCCAGCATAATCAGGCCCGGCACATAAGTGGTGACCCGCATTTCGCCGGGCTGGAAGGTATACAGGTGGCCGGTTGTTTTGACCACCTTTGCCGCAATGCCCCAAAAGCTGAATTCGTCCCACTCCATAAACAGGGGCTGGCGCACCGCAAACAGCATCAGCACCAAAAGCCCCGCCACTAAAAAAAACACAAAGCCGGGGTCCAGCAGGGTGCTAAGGCGCAGGCTGCCGCGCCGCAAAAACAGCAATACGGCGGCGGCAAGCGCCGCGGCAAACCACAGCAGGCCACCGACAAACAAAAGGTCAAAGCACCCAAAGATGCTGTACCACACCATGGTGGCGCACAGCACCAGCAGCGGCGCCGCACCGGCTGGCAGGCTGGTAAAGTAAGCCACAAACCCGCACAGCGCCAGCAGCGCTAAAAAGGTGATGAAGATTTCAATAAAAGCAACCAACAGGCAATCCCCCAAAAAGCCCCTGCCGACGCGGGGCAAACAATCTCTGCCGCACCGGTGTGGGCGGCGGCCGCCCTGTTACGGGCCGATATAATACGACTGAAACAGCAGCAGCGCCGACAACAATGCATAGCAAAACGCAAGGTGCAGCATACGCCACGCAGGCGGCGTTTTTTGCGGCAGCACCTCACGCAGATATTGCAGCGCCATCGTGCGGCCAATCAAAATGGCTGCCAGCACCAGCAATAAGAAAAAGGCCCCCAGCAAATACCGGCTTTGCACACCGTTAATCTCCGGCAGAGAAAACGGGGTGCTGGTCAAATACATGCCCGCATAGGTAAACGCGTACAGCAAAAAGGCAGAAAGCCCCGCCACCCAGCCGGTGCGCCGCTCTTCGCGCGCACCCTCCAGCGCCGACAGCGCAGCCGAAAACAGCAGTACCAGCGGCGTAAAATAGTTGACAAATGGCACCACCATGTCCATCCACCCAAAGGTGCCGGTAGAAAACAGGTTGGCCTTATCGCGGTAAAGCGAGTACAAAAACACCGCAAAGTAGCGCGGCGGGTTCGAAAACATAAATTTCAGCTGGTCTGCCGGGTGCACACCGGAATCCGCATAGGCAAGCGCGCCATAATTGCTGGCAACCTTGGTATACAGTGTCAGCAATAGGCAGATGACCACCGTCGCCCCAAGGCACACCGCTGCCAGCAGCCACCGCTGCTTTGCCGGGGTAATACGCCGGTTTTTAAGGCGCTTTTCTTCAAACGGGATTAGCGCCACCAGCGGCAACAGGGCCAGCGGGGTATACTTGGCAAAGACCATCAGCCCAAAGCTGACCGCCAGCACCACCGCCCTGCTGCGCGACAACGCGCCGCCAAAGCAAAAAGCGATAAACAGCCAGGTCAACCCCAATAGCAACCCGTCGGCACTACAGGATGCCGCGGTAAACAGCGCGATGGGCGAAATGGCAAGCGCAATCATGATGGGCAAAAAGCGTTTCATCACCCGCAGTGCAAAATAGCACAGCAGCGCATACCCCAAAAGGTTGCCGATGCGCGCCGCGTACATGGTTGCCAGTGCGCCGCCGCCCAGCACCCTTGTCAACGCAATCAGCGGGGCCTGTGTGACATAGGGCACTACCTGTTGCACCAAGGTAGAGGCACCCGGCACTGCTTCATCCTCTGCCGGGCCGGCAAAATACCGGCGAAAGCCGTCTGCCATCGTGCCTTGCCCGGTACCAATGACGGCACTGTTATAATACCCCGGGAACCGCACCACCAGTAGGTCAACATCGTCGGGGTAATCCTCTTGCTGGTCAAAGGCAAAATTGCCACTGCCCAGCGAATACGCACGCAAAAAATGCATTGTTTCATCCGGCGCTTGCAGCGGCGGGTTTGCAAACACAAAGCAAAGCCCGGCCAGCAAAATCAGTAACGATGCTTTTAATGCAAGGTTTTGCTTTACAAAGTGCGCGATTAAAAACACCAGCAGATACACTGCCGAAAACCCACCGCACGCCACCCCGGTGGCGACCCACGGCGAAAGGTCGGCAAAGCCGTATGCCACGCGCCAGTAATAGACGACCCCCACCCCGCAAAACAGGATGAACAGATAGCCCAAAAGCCAGCGCACGCCCGCCTTTGCAAAGAGGCTTTTCAGTTTCTCCACCGTTTTTTCCATGCGTCTCTCCCAATTCACTTGTTCTGCCAACAAAACGACCCAGGGGCGCTAAATCTTACAGGTTATAGGCATCCACTTTATATTCACCAAGGTGGCCGCGCAGCCATTCCACCGTTGCGGCAAGGCCCTGCTCAAACGTGTAGGCAGGTGCCCAGCCGGTCAGCTGGCGCAGGCGGGTCGCGTCGCCCAGCAGGCGCTCGACCTCGCTTTTTTCAGGCCGCAGGCGTTGCTGCTCACACACAACCTTTGCCTGCGGGTTGATTTGTCGAATCAGCTCGTCTGCCAGCTGGCCGATTGAAATTTCGCGCCCAGTGGCAATATTCAGCTCTTGCCCAATGGCCGCCTCGCAGTCTGCAATGGCCATAAACCCGGCGGCGGTGTCTTTGACAAAGTTAAAGTCACGCGTTGCAGTAAGGTTGCCAAGGTGAATTTCGGTGCGCCCGGCAAGGAGCTGCGTGATAATGGTGGGGATGACCGCACGGGCCGACTGGCGCGGGCCATAGGTGTTAAAGGGCCGCACGATGGACACGGGCAAATCAAAGCTGCGGTAAAAGCTTTCCGCCAGGCGGTCGGCACCAATTTTGGTGGCCGAATACGGGCTTTGGCCCTGATACGGGTGCTTTTCGTCAATGGGCACATACTGCGCGGTGCCGTACACCTCGCTGGTGGAGGTGATCATAACCCGCTGGGTGCCCAGCTGGCGCGCTGCCTGTAATACATTCAAGGTGCCTTTTATATTGGTATCGACATAGCTGTCGGGGGAATGATAGCTGAACGGGATGGCAATCAGCGCGGCAAGGTGGTACACCCGCTGCTGGCCCTCCATTGCGGTGCGCACGCCGTTGGGGTCGCGCACATCCCCCATAAAAATGTCGATTTCACTGCGAATTTCGGGCGGCAGGGTGTCGACCCAGCCACAGGAGTTGAACGAATTGTAAAGGCAAAACGCCCGTACCTTTTCACCGCTTTTGACCAGTTCTTCCACAAGGTGGCTGCCAATAAAACCATCGGCGCCGGTGACCATGACCGTGTGGGACATGCTGATTCCCCTCTCTGAACCCCGCTTTATTGGCGGAGTTTTACGTAAAATTGTCTATACAAACAAGTAGAATAAGTATACTATAAAACCCTTTCAATAGCAATAAAAGCATTTTGTGATACCATTAAAAAAAGCGTGTGTACGCAACCCCCTGCGCGCTTTACAAAGGGGCGCGCTTCTTTTATAATAATGAAAGATTGAAAGCCGGGGCGCCGCACCGGCTTTTTTTGAAGGGAGTCCTCTCATGTATTTTACCTCTGCGGGCTTTGCGCTGTTTTTGCCCCTTGTCGCGCTTTGCTATTACGCTGTGCCCCGGCGCTGGCAAAATGCCGTGCTACTGCTGGCAAGCTGTGTTTTTTACAGCTTTAACCTCGGTGGTTCGGTGGTGCCGGCGCTGGCCCTTGCGGCAAATGTGGTGTTTACCTATGCCCTTGCCCGCGCCATCGAGCATGCGCAGGGCAGCACCAAAAAGCGGCTGGCCGCGTTGGCAGTCGCCGCCTGTGTGGCGGTGCTGGCCGTGTTTAAATATTATAACGCCTTTGTGCCCACTGTGTTGGGCTTTACTAATTTTGCGCGCCTTGCGCTGCCCATCGGCATCAGCTTTTACACCTTTGCCACCATCAGTTATTTGGTGGATGTCACCCGCGGGGAGCTGGCTGCCGAGACTGATTTGATTGCCTATGCCGCATTTGTCACCTTTTTTGGCACCATTGTCAGCGGGCCCATCTGCCGGGCAAAGGCTCTGCTGCCGCAGCTGCACACCGCGCGCAGCTGGGATACCCAGCGCACGGTAAACGCGCTGCGCCTGATGCTGGTAGGCCTGTTTAAATGGGTGGCGGTTGCGAATGTGCTGGGGCTTTACGTCAACCAAATTTACAACAACCTTGCCGCTTACCGGGGCCTGACGCTAATTTTTGCAGCGGTGCTGTACGCGCTGGAATTGTATTTTGAGTTTTCGGGCTACTCGGACATTGCGCGCGGCATTGGGCTACTGCTGGGCCTTTCGATTCCCATCAACTTTAAAACGCCGTATTTTGCAACCAACTTTTCCGGCTTTTGGAACCGCTGGCATATCACGCTTTCGAACTGGCTGCAAGACTATATTTTTATGCCACTGGTGTGGGGGCGCTGGCCCAGCCACCTGCCGGTCATCGGCAAAAAGCTGCAAGACCCGCCGATGATCTCCAGCGTGGCGATTGTGTTTTTCCTCAGCGGGCTGTGGCATGGCAACACCCTGCCGTTTGTGGTATGGGGCTGTTTGCAGGCCGCTTTTCGCGTGGGGGAAGAGCTGTTGCACCGGTATTACCGCAAGCCCAAAAAGCGGCCCCCGGTGCCGCTGCGCATCTTTAAAACGGCAAGCGTTTTTGTGCTGTGGTCGGCCAGCCTTGTGTTCTTCCGCGTGGGGTTGCTGGCTGGTGGCACGGTAAGCGACGCTTTTCGCGCACTGGGGCGGCAGTTTACCGGCTGGAGTTTTAGCGGCTTTGCCGCCGAGACCGTTGCCGCCGTGCAGGCGGGCTTTTACACGAAACCCATTATGGTGGCGTTTTATTTTGCGTTTCTTGCCGCCGTGCTTGCCATCGCCTTCGTAGCCGACTGGCGGCAGTGCTTTGTGTATAAAGACCAGCCCATCGACACCCG
>JAQVCK010000155.1 GCA_028689835.1 Pygmaiobacter sp.
AGGAAAGCAGAAACCAATTATGAGCAATCTGAAGTATGTCGAGAAAATCAACGAGGTCATCGAGAAAATCGATGCCACGCAGGCCGAAAACATCAAAGCGGCGGCAAAGATTTGCGCCGATACCATCCATAGTGGTAAACTGGTACACCTGTTTGGCTCTGGCCATTCGGTGCTGCCCATTCAGGACATGTTCCCCCGTTACGGCGGCGTAGTGGGCTGGCACCCGCTGATGGACCCGCGCCTGATGTGGACCAACGTCATCGGCCCGGGCGGCGCACGTGAGCTGCTGTGGATTGAGCGTCAGGAGGGCTATATCAAAAACTTCCTGCAAAGCTACACCTTCCAGGAGGGTGAAGTGATGATTGTCTATTCGCATGGCGGCCTGAACGCGGCCCCCATTGAATGCGCGCTGTATGCAAAAGAGCACGGCATGAAGGTCATTGCTGTAACCAGCGGTGAAAACTACCGCAAGGCCACCGCAACCCATTCGTCTGGCAAAAAGCTGGGCGACGTGGCAGATATTCTGATTGACAACTGCTGCCCGCTGGAGGATTCGCTGGTCGCGATCCCCGGCTATGCGCAGAAGGTCGGCGCTTCCAGCACGACCGCTGTCATGACCATCACCCAGTCGCTGGCCGCAGAGACCGCGCTGCTGCTGGAAAAACTGGGCCACAAAATGTACATCTTCGTCTCGCCCAACGTCACCGAGTGCCCGCCCGACTACATGCACGAGGTGTACGCCAGCTACACAGAGCTGATGCATAAGACCAACAACTAATAAGGTCCTCCCTAAAAAGCTAATAGCCAAAAAAGCCTCTGTTTATAAACAAGGGGCTTTTTTGGGCAAAAGGAGACGAGCATGACAAATATCATCGTGTCGGGCCACGGCGGGCTGGGTACCGCCATTCAGCGCAACCTGAACATGCTACTGGGAGACACCCCGGGCATGTTTTATGTCGATTTCAACCCCGAAGACAGCCTGGACATTCTTGCCCAAAAATATCAGGACGCGCTTGCAAAGTGCGGGCAAAACGAAGTATTATTTGCCTGTGACCTTAACGGCGGCAGCCCGTTTCGCCAAGCGGCAATGCTGTGCATTGACCACCCGGAGCGCCGGGCGATTGCGGGTATGAATATTTCGGCCTATGCCGAGATTGCCTACAGCTTGGAGTTGCCGGTAGACCAGATTTGCGACCTTGCTGCCGAAACAACGCGCACCACGGTGCAAATCTTTCCCCCAAAGGCGGAATAACAGTTTTTGGTTCTAAGGTTGCAAGGAGAGGAGACAAAACCATGCCAACTGATTTCCCGTTGCCCTACCTTTTGGTCCTCATGGTTATTGCTGTACTGGTGCTGTATTTGCTGCACATGGCACAAAGTACGGCCATAACAGAGCTAAGCCATATGCTGGTGCAGCAAAACGACCCGGTGCGGTATCTGCAAATGTTAGACAGCCCACGCTTGAAGCTGGTGCTGCGCCCCGGTACGCTGGCATTGCTGCGGTTAGACGGTGTGCTTGCGGCGGGGGATGAGGCGGCGGCCCGGCAGCTGTTTGAACAGCTTGGCACCCTGCGGCTGAAACCCGCAGAGCGGCTGAACGGCCTGCAAAAGGCGTTGGATTTTTATGTGAAGCATAACGATGCCGCAGGCGCAGAGCAGGCTTTGGCTGGGCTAGAACACCTGCTGAAAAATGAAAAAAGCTCTAAACTGCAAGCGGTGCTGGCAGATGCACAGCTGCTGGTAGGGGTGTATATTCGGCAGGATGCCGCCTGCATTGCCCCGCTGAAAGAGCTGTGCGAAAACCAAAGCGGCCCCCAGCGCGGCGTTACGCTTTACCGGCTGGCAAAGTTGTACCATGCCGGTGGCCAGGGTGCAGCGGCAGCACAGGCGTTGGCAGCGGCCCGCCCCTTGGTGCAGGGTACCCCCTGGCAGCCCCTCGTACAGGCGGCGCAGGCCGACCCTAATTTGCTTGCAACACAATAAAAGAACGAGCCATCAAAACCCTGTCGGCAAACGCCGATAGGGTTTTGATGTTTTGGTGATAAAACACAATAAACAAGGGCAACGCAAGGGCCAAATAAAAGAGGGCGACCCGCTGGCGCTAGCCATTGCTTATTGGGGTGCAGTGCAGGGGGTTGCCGAACCTATGCTGTTTGGCCAAGCCAGCCATTGCCACAAAGCAGCTGGATTGTAGACATTTTAAGGGTATGACCACTTTTGATTGCCTTGTGTGCGTTGTGGTAGGGTTGGAGAACATGGCGCTTTTGAGAAGGATAAAATTGTGAAAAGGTGAAATACAGGCCACCGGCATTTGCCGGTGGCTTGTATTTTTAGTGGGGCATATGGTGTATTTTGAACGTGTTACAACCGGTTTGATTGCAACAAAATAACTCGGGCAAAAGTTAGGCTTTTACTTTTTGGGTGCCATAGCGGCACAAAAACACATCCAGTATTTCTGCGAGTATGGGCTCTACATAGGGGAGTGTAGCACCATCGGTAAGAAGAATGTTCCAGGTCAGGCAGCCCTCCATCATGCCGTAAAAAATTTGTGCGGTTAGCGCCGCTGTTTCAAACGTAAGGGCGCCATCTTGTTTTGCGGCTTCCAGCCAGATAGTGAAGTCTTCATAAAAATGCTTACCGGCAAGTGTTTGCTTGACAAGATCGGGTTTAAACAGGTAAACCGAAGCGAGTAACTTTGATACACCTCGGGGGATAGGGTCCTTGACGCGGTAGAGCTCTGCCATGGCAAAATCCATCAATTGGTCTCGTATGGGCCGGGTTTTAGAGTATGTGATAGGTTTCTTTTCATCGCTTTGCAATAAAAAGTCCGATACGATTTCTTGAAAAAGGTTTTCTTTGCTTTGAAAATATTTGTACACCGTGATTTTTGACACGCCCGCAGTTTGTGCAATGTGGTCCATGCTAGAAGCGTCAAACCCATTTTCGGTAAAAACTTTCATTGCGCCTTCTAGGATCTTTTGTCGTTTTGCAACTGCACTTTTTTTGACCATACTTTTTTTGTCCTCCATTGCAATACACCTCCTTTAAAAATAAACTATACGGTATAGTACAATTTTTATTGACATTATCTGTACTGTACAGTATAGTATAAATTGAAACGAACATCAATACAAGTTTAGCTTACAGCGCGGGAGGTTTGTATGCAAAGCCAAAATAAGAAGTATCGAAAAAATGCCATCATTGCAGGGGCAATGTATCTGCTATGTATGGCGGCAAGCATCGGTGGTGGGTTGCTCATCAGTGATGTGGTTGGCAGGCCCAATGTGGTAAGTGCCGTATCGGGCGAAAAGGCCATGCTAGCGTGGGGTGCCGTACTTCAGCTTGTCAACGCATTTGGCGTTATGGCAATTGCGGCGGCGTTTTGGGCCCCGTTAAAAGAAAAAATGCCGGCGACGGCAACGGGGTATATTGCCCTTCGCACCATAGAAGTAGCGCTTTGTATTGTCATTGCCTTTCTCCCTGTTTTTATGATTCAGCTGGTTGGCGCCGGCGATGCGGTTTATGGGGATATAAAGGCACTGCTCAATTTACTTCTTGCTGTGCGGGATATCTACTGGGCATACATTTATACCGTTCTCTTTTGCAGTAGTGGTGCCCTTTTTTATTGGATGCTTTATAAAACGGCACTTGTGCCGCGCTATATTGCCGTGTGGGGGCTGGTTGCGCTGGTTGGGGTATTGGCGGTGCTATTTATGCCATCCATCAAAGGGGTTACAGCTATCTTAATCGTTACCAACGAAATTTATCTGGGCGTGTACCTGCTGGTCAAAGGGGTTAGGGTGGCAAAAGATTAAACAGCTTGCTGGAGAAATGCATTTAAATATAAAAATATAAAAAATAAAAAGGGCCGCCGGTTTTCATCGGCGGCCCTTTTGGAATAAGGTGCAGCGCAAGTGTCGTACTTTTAAATTTGGGTACACTCATCCACTGTAAGTCGCAAGCCAGCCCAAACGTTGGGAGACTTTGCCGTGTTTTGCAACACATATGGGCGGGTAGCAAAAAGGGTCAGCAAAGGTCGACTAGAATATCGTCACCTTCTACCTGAACCGGGTATGTTTGTAGGTCTTTTACACCAACTTGAAAGAAAGCAATTTTAGCGCTTCCCATATTGGCGCCGGTTTTAAGGTCAAATTTAGCATGGTGCTTGGGGCAGGTAATCACGCCTGCTTCCAATGTGCCGTCTGACAGGCGGCCCCCAAGGTGGGGGCATTTGTTTGACACGGCATAATAGGCCCCATCAATTTTAGCTAAAAGAACCTCGCTGTTGTCCAGTACAACGGTGACGCATTTTCCTTCTGGTACATCCGTTATCAAAGCTGCTTTTGTATAACTCATTTCATTACCCCCAATCATTTTTTATAAAACAGGTAACGACACCTGCATTATATTTTAATAAGGTAGCAAGTAAAGCAACTTGGCCACACAAAGGGGTGGTACAGAAAAAGATATGGTGCTTACACCTTTGTGTTCCGGCTCACCGCAAGTTCTTCATTTTTGTACCACTCGCCCAACTTAATAAAGGCAAAAGGCTGGTGTACCTGAATAGCGTGCTGGGGGCAGATATAAAGGCACCGCATACACAAACCACAATGCCACTTAAAATGCAGTTGAGCCCCGCTTATAATGTTTTGGTTGGGGCAGCTTTTGGCGCATAGCCCGCAATGATTACAGTTGTGGTCTGCGTAAAACAGCTTACCAATAAAGATACATCCAAACCATTCTGCCCTGCCAATCAAGTGCATGCATTTTGAAAGAACATTACCCTCGCGTCTATCAAAAGCCTCAAGGGTAATTTCTTGTGCTATTTGTGGGGCTTTAGCAGTTGCAGTGGCAAGATAAGCCGCAGTAGTTGATTCATCATATTGAACGGCAAAGTTTGAAGGCATGTAAAGCTGCTTGTCATAAAAGACGTGGTAATTTTTTTCGCGCAGGGTTTTAATGAGTAATTTGGAGGAAGAATAGTTGACCGGGTTGTTTTCACCCGCAGTACTGATTAAAAACACATTAGAGGGGACATCTGCCGGCAACTGTTTGGCAAAGTTGATGACGATTTTTGGGGCATTAAAAGCGTGTACCGGGTAGGCGATGCCCAGTAGATCATATGTATTAAAGGGAACTTGTTGAATTTGTGTTTTTTCAATGGGGTATTGGTCTACTTTTACATCTAGCATTTCAAACTGCTGCGCGATTTTGTCAACTACGTATTGGGTCATGCCTGTGCCGGAAAATACAAAAATACAAACGTTTTTCATGTTTACCCCGCAATAGATGAACTTTATGCGCTTATAGTAGCATATTCTCGCCCCATTTACCATGCCAAAAAACAAAAAGCCCGTGTCAAAAGATGTACCTTAAACACAGGGGGCCTTTTGATGAACTTTTGCTATTTTAAAATATACCGTGGTTATATTTGATCTGTGCCGATATCATCATGATAAGCCCTGTTGCAAAACAAACACCAAAAGCAACCCAGCCATAGGCGGTATGAGATACAAAATCCAGAATACCGGTCAAAAGCATTCCCGCGCCCATTAGTATCATGGCTTTGCCCATCTTTTCTGTATACGGTTTTTTGTCCGTTTGAGCAACCTTTGTATAATGGTAGTCATGAATCAGCGTAATCTGTTCTTTTTTCCAGATTCGCCACCCTAAAAAGATAAAAAAACAACCCACAGCAATCATTAAAACTAATTCAAACAAAAAAACTCTCCCCTTTACAACGGTTACTCTTTTTATGTGCTAGTGCAGGATAAACAATAAGCCAAGTAGTACACAAACTATTTACAAAAAGCAAAAAGCCCATGTGTGGGGGTAAACCCTAAACACATGGACTAACTTTGTGGACACCGTGGAAAAAAGATTTCTTATCTTTTTCCAAAGAGAGCGCCAAATTCTCAAAATAAATCAGATTCTCCGCAGGCAATGACCAATTTTATGATGCCATAAATCCTCAGACTCTTCATGGCCGTGTTCAAATAATTATGCGGCTGTTTTCGGTCG
>JAQVCK010000156.1 GCA_028689835.1 Pygmaiobacter sp.
TTACTGTCACAACGCCTTCTAGGCGGCGGGCAACATCGATGACATAGCAGGTGTAAATTGTTTCGCGGTCCTCACCGGTGCGGCGCAGGTGCTCAATGGCCTGCCCCACCGTCATCGAGGCACGCAGGTCGGTAAATTCGGCGGTCATAATGCTGCCGGCCGAATTTTCGGGGTAGTTCAAAAATTGGTTGATGAGCGCACGGGTTTTTGGGGTGGCGTTTTTTAGTACGCGTTTTACAATGTTGGCGGGCAGCTCTTCCAGCATATCCACCATGTCATCCACATACAAATCATCCACAATGATAGCCAGCTCGGCGTCGGTAATCGACCCAATGACCACCTGCTGCAAATCGCTGTCGAGGTTGGAAAACACCTCGCTGGCGGTTTCCTTTGGCAGCATGCGAAAGGTCAAGATCGCTTGTTCGGGCGGCAGCTCGCCCAAAAATTGGGCAATGTCTACCTCGTTCATCGTTGCAAGGCTGTCGCGCAGTGCTTTCATCTGGTGTGCTTCCAGCAGTGTGCGCAGTGCTTCAAAATTCAACTGTTCCATGCGGGTTCCTCCTGTTTGTTTTTTGGCAGGAAGATACAGGCGCAGTGCCGTTTAGGCACAAAAAAACGCAAAAGCCAGCGGCTTTTGCGTTTCCCCTTATTTATTACAGCATGGCACAGCAAACGTCTGCGCTATGCGCCCCGCAAGGCAGGGGCAAACACAGCGGCAGCAGTGATGTGCGGCCGGTATAAAGAAGGGAAACTGCGAAAGCCTGTACTTCGACCAACTGTGTCCACTTGTTTGCCCTCCTTTCAAATTAAGGCGATGGCCTTTTCGGCCTTATCAAGTTTACCCCACCGGGGCATATTTTGCAACCCCCCAGGTGAAGAAAAAGCCAACTGCCGCATTACAGCGCAAAGCCGGTCTCTTGTAAAAAGCGTGCGTTATAGGCCTGTTGCAGGGTCGCAAGCAGGGCCGGTGCGCGCCCGCCCACCGGTTTGCCGTCAATTTCATCTGCGGCGCAGCATAGCGCACCGCTGCTGGTGACAATCACTTCGTCTGCCTGCATCATGTCGGCCACGGTAAAGGCCTCTTCTACCACAGGGATGCCGTTTTGCCTCGCAATCCCCAGCAAGTGCCCGCGGGTGATGCCGGGCAAAATCAGGTTGCACAGCGGCATCGTGCGCAGTGCGCCGTTTTGCAAAATCATAATGTTGCTGTGCGCGCACTCCGTCACCGTGTCGCCGCGGTGAAACACGGTTTCATCGCACCCGGCTTCAGCTGCCTTTTGTGCTGCCATTACGTTGGGCAGCAGGTTGAGCGTTTTGATGTTGCAATGCAAATAGCGGGTGTCCTCGGTGGTAATCAGGCGCAGCTGCTTGGTGTGCGGTGCCATGCTGAACGGGCTGACGGTGCACAGCAGGTTTGCGGGCACACTGCTGGGTGGGAAGGCGTGGCTGCGCGGTGCGCTGCCGCGCGTTGTTTGCCAGTACAAAATCTGGCAAGGGCCCTCTACCTGCCGGCACAGGCTAAGAAGCAGTTCTTCCAGCGCGGCTTTGCTCATTGTAAACGGGATGCGCAGCGCCGAAAAGCTGGCCCAAAAGCGGTCGATGTGCTCTTTTAGCGCAAACGGTACCCCGTTTGCGACGGCGGTAGCATCGTAAACACCGTCACCAAAAAAAGTGCTGCGGTCACACATCGGTATCATCATCTCTTCCACCGGTGCTGTTTTGCCGTTGTACCATGCAAGGTCTTTCATTTTATTGCTCCTTTACCGTGTCGTTTTGGGTGGGGCTGCGAACATTATTGTATAGCAGTATAACACCGCTTGCGCTGTAGTGCCAGCCTGAACAAGCAAAAATTAAATTGCAGTGTTGTTAAATAGCGGCTGCGGCACAAACCGACGTTTTTTGTATTGCACCTCACCGCTGCACTGTGCAATTACGCGGTTCAGGCTGCGCAGCGGGGCACCCACCTCTTCGCACAGCTGTGTTTTAGTCAGCTGTGCAAGGTCGCCCGCCTCTTGGTGGCGGCGAATGGCCAAAAGGTACCGCTGGCGTATGGTTAAAAGCGACAGGCGCATGCGTTCGTCCGAGCCTTCGACCACCTTTTCGCACAGGCGGCGCAGTACCAGCTGGGTAAACGAAAAATCTTGTTTCAGCCAGCGCAACACTTCGCCCCGGGGCACCAGTGCGACGCGGCAGTCGGTGCGCGCGCGCACCAGCGTGGGCAGCTTGCGGTCACTCAGCAGTTCCAGCTCGCCAAAAAAATCCACCGGGTGGTAGGCGTAAATCGCCAAAATTTCGCCGTTTTCTGCCTGATAATACACTGTGGCTTCGCCACTGGTCAGCAGGTAAAGAAACTGGTTTTCGACACAGGGGTCCAGCATCACTTCGCCCCGGCGGTAACTTTTTTCAGTAAAGCGAATGCCAGGGGGGATTTGTAACGTCTGCTGCATACAAATTACTCCTTTTGGGTCATATGACCTGTTTTTTTGAGTATAGCACGGGTACCATAACAGCAGCAACATTTTTTGCCGCAGGCGTCGCCCGCGGCAGGCCACAAAAAAGGAGAGTGCAAAAAATGAGAAAATGGATTATTGACACCGACACCGGCAGCGACGATGCCGTGGCGCTGCTGCTGGCCCTTGGCTGCGGCGAAGTGGAGGTGCTGGGCATTACGACCGTTGCCGGCAATGTGTCGCTGGACAAAGCGACCCGCAACGCGCTGATGACAGTGCAGGTGGCGGGGGCAAAGCTGCCGGTGTACCCCGGCGCGGCAAAGCCGCTGTTTCGCAAGCTTGTCACCGCCGTCAATGTGCACGGGCAGGACGGTATGGGAGACCTTGGGCTGATTCACCCGCAGCAAAAGCCGCAGCAACGCCACGCGGTGGATTACATTTTAGACACCGTGCGCGCGGCCCCCGGAGAAATAGAGCTGGTGACAATTGGCCCGGTGACCAACATTGCGCTGGCTATTTTAAAAGAACCCGAGACCATGCGGCAGGTCAAGCATATTTGGTCGATGGCGGGTGCCGGGTTTGGCGTGGGCAATACGACCCCGGTGGCCGAGTTTAATGTGTATGTGGATGCCGAAAGCTTTGCTGTGCTGCTGGGGGCGGGCATCCCGCTGACGATGATTGGCACCGATGTGTGCTTTGGGCAAGCCGCTTGGGACGAAGCGGACATGGAGCTACTGGAAGGCGGCGGCGAAGCGGCGCGCTATGCTGTGCAGTGCAACCGCACCCTGTGCGAGTTTAACCTGCGCCGCTGCGGGCAAAAAATTGTCGACCTGCCCGACGCAGTGGCTATGGCAGTGGCGCTGTGGCCGGATATCACACTGGATGCCCCTGCCTGCACCTGTTATTGCTGCACAAAAGAGCAGCCAGTCTATGGGCAGGTAATTGTAAACGACCACAGCCACCTGCTGGCCATTGAAAGCCCTGATGCGCCCGCCAATGCGACGGTGGTGCGCAAAATAGACGAAATGCAGTACAAAAACAGGCTGAACAAGGTACTGCTGGGGATGCGCTGAAGGAAAAAACACCCGTAAAAAGCCGAAAAGATGCTGGGCAAACTGCCGCAATCATGCTATGATAAAGGCAACAACCCCCCCGCTGCGCAAAGCGGCACGGGGGTGAAAAGGTGGGTTTATTGGCATGGAGAAAGAGCGCCCGGTAGTGGCAGCGGCACCGCAGGGGCAAGCGGCCCAGCGCCTGACAAAACGCGAAAAAGGGTGGCTGTCGGTTTGCCTTGCGGCAGTGCTGTGCGGCGTTTTAGGTACCGGCATCATCACCGCGCGCAGCGGGGCAAACCCGCTTGGTTTGCCCCTGCTTGCGGTGTTGGTATTTATTTACCTGTATTTGCCCGGGCGGTTGCTGGCAAAGCTACTGCCGCGCGAAGTGCAAAACGCCCCGTACCGCACGCTGCTGCACCTTGCGCTGGGCAGTGGGGCACTGGTGGTATTATATGCAATCAGCGCCCGCCTTGGGGCAAGGCTGTTGCTCACCGCGCTGCCCCCGGTGGCAGTGCTGGTGTGGGGGGTAATACTTTGGCGTACCGGTCGTTTGCACAAATTGCACCGCCCGGCGCTGGGGCAGTTGGCAAAGCACCAATATGCGCTGGGGTATGCCGCGCTTTGGGGGCTGTTCAGCCTGCTGTTTGCGCTCGTCATCAGCCTTGCCAATGCGCACCCTGCCAGTGTTGCCAGCGGCGAAGTGCTGCCCACGCAGGATTTACTGTGGAACATCGGCAATGCAAAGTCGTTTGCGCTGGGCTTCCCCCCGCAGGACATCCGCTTTTTTGGGGTGCGGCTGACTTACCATTACCTTACCGAGCTGCTGTGGGGCATTTTTTCGCTGGTCAGCGGGTTAGATGCCTATGATATTATTGCCTTTTATGCGGGGCCGCTGGCTATTGCCGCCCTGCTGCTGGCCCTGCGCACCCTTGGCCGTTTTTTTTACGAGGGCAGCGAGCGCAAAACAGTGCTGTTTGTTTTACTGCTGTTTTTTGGCGGCAGCGTGGCGACAGTTGCAAACTTTGGCAACGGCGGGTACGATGTGTTTGGCAACACCAACTTTTTGCACCTTGTCACCAACATCAATTCGCAGGCGACGGTGCTGGTGTTTTTATCCTGCTTTTTAGTGCTGTTTGGCACGATAGCCAAAGCAAAATTTGATGTGCCGCTGCGCACGCTGCTTGTGACAATCTGCGTGTTTGTGCTGGTCTGCTTTTCAAAGGGGCCGGCAGCCGCTATAGTCACCATCAGCTTTGGCATTGTGATGCTGCTGGTGCTGGTGTTTCAAAAGCCGCACATTGGCAAGGCACTGCTGTTGAGTGCCGGGGTGTTGGGCATTTTTGCGCTGGCGTATATCGCTGTCTATTCGTCCGGCGCGTCAAACAGCATGGTATTTGGGCTGAAAACCATTCAGGACAGCGCGGCTTTCCGTTTGCTGGAGCACCTGTCAGACGCACTGCATTTAAGCTATTTTGGCCTGCTGCTCATTGGTGTTGTGCAGTATTTCTTTTTGCAGCCGTTGCAGCTGGTGCTGTATTTTGGCACCCTTGCAAAGGATGTACGGCGGGTGTTTTGGCTGCCACCGGTGCGCCTGCTAGCGCACGGCGCGGTGGTGGGCGGCATTGCGGCTTATTATTTATTTTGGCACCAAAGCTCCAGCCAGGCGTATTTTGCGCTGATTTCGATTTTCTTTTTAAATTTACTGGCGGTGGATGCGCTGCCCGCTTTTCAAAAGCATGCGGTGACGCGCTGGGCCGTGCGCGCACTTGCTGCGGTGGGCTGCCTGACCACGGTAGTGCTGATTATTTCAATTGGCATGAAAGCGGTGGCCATCAATGCGCAGTATGCGGCCCCGGCCACGCAGCCCGCCGGGTGGGCCGCCACACCGGCAGACGAGCAGGCGATGCAGTGGCTGCGTGAAAACACCGTGCAGGGCAGCGTATTTGCCACAAACCGCACCGATTCGGCCCCGGGCAAAGGCGACGGCATTTCAAACCTGTACACCGCATACAGCGGCAGGCAGGCCTTTATGGAAGGGTATACTTATGCCCTGACCAACATGGGCATTTCGCAGCAGTTGCTTGCAGAGCGCATGCAGGCAAACGCCGCGCTGTTTAGTGCCGGCACCGACCCGCAGCAGGTAATGCAGCTTTGCGCGCAAAACGGCATTACGTACCTGGTGTTTGACGCCGATTACCCCGGCGACACCACCCAGTTTGCCGCCCTGCGGCAGGTGTATCAGGCGGGCACTGTTACCATTTACGCCGTGTAAAAGCGGCGGTGCAAAGTAGAAAATAAAAGACAACAGGCCCCGCGTTTATGACGCGGGGCCTCAGTCTGTCGAAAAAGGTTCAGCGAAAGCTGGGCTTTTTCATTTAAAAACAGTAAAATAGGTATGGGTGATGAGAAATGTTGCAGCGAGGGAAATTAGATCGCGGTGTGTTAGAAATTGTAGAT
>JAQVCK010000157.1 GCA_028689835.1 Pygmaiobacter sp.
CCGCCCAGTTTGGCAAGGCGCACCTTTTCGCCGTCACCCGGCGCGGTGTAACGGCTCAGCAAATCCAGCTGGGTGACCGGCACAAACAGCGTGTCGGCCCCGGCGTACTGAATTTTAATATAATCTTTGACAACGCCCTGCAAGTCCAGCCGCTCGATCGAGGTGTAAACGCCGATGCCGTGGTTTTGGTGCACCACATAGTCGCCGGGCTTTAAATCCTCTAGGCTCGAAAGGCCTTTGTTCTTTTTGCGGCGGGGGCGTTGCTCTTCCACCTTTTGCCGGCGCGAGGTGATCAGTGCAAAGCGGGCAAACGGGTAGTCGGTACCGGCAGAAAGCCGGCCCTGCAACACGGCCACCGCGCCGGGGGTGGGCACCGGGTCGCCCTTTGCGGCAACGGCGGTTAGCCCGGCGGCACTTAAATCGCGCGCAAGGGCCTCGGCTGCGCGGCCGGTACCGGCCAGCACGGCGCAAAAATAACCGTTTGCCTTGTAGTTTTGCAGGTCCTCCACCAGCGTTTTCACTTCGCCACCCCAAGCGGGCAGCGCGTGGGCCGTCACGCTGACCAGCTCTTTGGGGGCAAAGCCGGGCAGCGTGCGCGAAAAGTTTTCGCATACGACGGTGGGGGTTTTGCCCGCGCGCAGTTGCAGTGCCTCGTAAGGCTCATACAGCGCGGCCAGTTCACCGGTTAGCAACCCCTCTTCCAACAGGCCTTTTACCTCTTCGCCGGTGCGAAAGTTGAGCGCACGCGCGGCCTCGGTGATGGCACTGGGCTCTTCAAAAAAGTACAACGGTTCGTCAAAATAATCCAGCACCGTCGCGCTTTGTGGGTAGCGCAGCGCGAGGTATTTGTCCATGGCCTCCGGCAGGGTGCCCGCGTCCAGCAGAGCAAGGTCATCCTGCAACACGGCCTCTAACCGGCCTTTCTTTTGGCCATGCAGCGCGTCGGCACCCCGGCGCAACAGCGCTGCCGCCTCGGCGGGGTCGCTGAACAGCACCTCCCGCGCGGGCGAAATGTAAATTTTGCGCAGCTGCACTTCCCGCCGCTGGCTCATCAGGTCAAAGCCGGACATCGTGTCCACCACATCGCCCCAAAACTCCACGCGGGCGGGGCGGTCCATATCCGGGGCGTACAGGTCTACAATGCCGCCACGCACCGAAAACTGGCCCGGCCCCTCTACGCGGTCACGCCGGTGGTAGCCCGCCGCCGTCAGCCGGGCGATCAGGTCTTTTTGGCGCAGGCTGTCGCCCTCTTTCAGCGTGAGGGTGTTTGCCTCAAATTCGGCGCGGGGCATCGTGCGCTGTAATGCGGCCTCCAGTGGCACAGCCAGCAGGTTGCACCGCTTGCCCACGATGTTGCCCAGCACCGCAATGCGCCGGTATTCAAACTCGTGGCTTTGGCCAAGGGTGGGGTGCAGCGTAAAATCGCGCACCGGGCACACCGCGCTGCGCGCGCCAAAAAAGGCGGCGTCGGCGGCAAAACGGGTCGCTTCGGCTTCGCCTGCGGTCACCACAATGGCGGGGCGCTGCAAATCGGCTGCCAGTGCCGCCGCCACCTGGGCACGTGCGGCGGGTGGCAGGCCAAACAATGCCGCAGGCGAGCGGCCACCTTGCAGGGCAGCCTTGAGCCGTGCGTATTCAGCTGTTTTACGTAATGCTTCTTCCAGCATGGGCAATCTCCTGTAGGGTGTGTGGGGTTTGGGCACAGTAAGGGCTGCCCACCAACAAAGGTTGTAGTTTAAGTATAAACCGCCAAAGCAAGTAGGGCGGCTTTGGCGGTGCGTTAGGTGTTTGTGTGGGGCTTACAAGTCAATGCCAAGGAACTGCTTGACCAGCAGCCCAATGCCAAACGACAGCACGGCAACGCCAAGGCTGATGGCTGCCATTTCGCCAAACCGGTGGCGGAACGACAAATCCTGCGCGACAGAAATATAATAGTTGAACGCGGCAATTGCCAGCACGACCACCACCAGCATGATGGCCAGCGAAAGTGCATAGGCACCCGCAGGCAGCAACAGGTAAGGCAATACCAACAGCACAACGGTGATGAGGTAGGTGATGCCGGTGTAGGCCGACGAGCGCAGCGCGTCCGGGCGGCCCTCACTGCGGGCAGACAGGTATTCGCTGGATGCCATCGACAGGGTGGCCGACGCGCCGGTGATCAGCCCGGACAGTGCAATCAGCCGGTTGTCCCGCATTGCAAAGGTCAGCCCTGCCAGGGTGCCGGTCAGCTCTACTAGGGCGTCGTTGAGGCCCAGCACCATGCTGCCTACATAATGCAGCCGCTCTTCGTCCAGCAGGCCCAGCAACTCTGCCTCGTGGCGCTTTTCATCCGCCAAAATTTCGTTTGCCTCCGGCAACACATTGGCAAAACGGCCATAGGCAGTTTGCGCCAGCAACTCGCCGTGTTCCATTTTTTTTAGTGCAAAGGTAAAGCCCAGCACCCGCGCTAAAAACAAATAATGTAATATGGTGGGCCGGTGCGGCTTTGCGGCATACCCGGTATAGCTTTGCCAAATGGCGGCGTGGCGGCCCTCCTCTTCGGCAAGGCGGCGCAGCACGTCGGCGTTCTGCGGCTGCTTTTTTTCTAAAATAGAAGCAAGCTGTAAATAAATTTGTTGCTCGGTCAGCTCGGCCACCTGCGCACGGCGCAACAGCGCCAGCGCTTCGGCGGTCAGGGACTCTTTGCCTTTTGGTGTTTCCATCAACAAAAACTCCTTTCGTGCGGGGGGCTGTCAGCCGTTATAGCGGTTCATCGCGGCGGCAACATCGCCGTTCACAATCAGCCCGGCCGCTTCGTACACATCATCAAACCGGCCCAGCATCAGCTTGCGGTCTGCGGTGCTGAAGCTTGCCAGCACAAAATCGGCAAGGTCGGCTTCGCCGCCCCGCCGCTCGCCCACGCCAATGCGAATGCGCGGGAAATCCTGCGTGCCCAGCGCACCAATAATGCTTTTGATGCCGTTGTGCCCGCCCGCAGAGCCGGACGGGCGGATGCGCAGCTTGCCGGGTGCCAGCGCGATGTCATCATATAGCACCAGCACCTGTTGTGGCTGCAATTTATAAAAATTTGCCGCGGCACCCACGGCTTTGCCGGACAGGTTCATAAAAGTTTGCGGCTTTAATAGCAACACTTTTTTGCCCGCCAGCACGGCCGCGCCGGTCAGCGCGTCAAATTTGGCACGGGTAACGCGGGCACCCAGCCGTTCGGCAAGGCTATCCAGTGCCATAAAGCCTGCGTTGTGGTGGCTTTCTTCGTATTTGCGGCCGGGGTTGCCAAGGCCGACAACTAAAAAATCAAGGGGTGAAGTTTTGTTCAAAAACAGCATAATTCCTCCAACTGCTGCACGGGCGGCAAAATGCGCCGGGGGCAAAAAGCAAAATGCGGCGCACAGCGCCGCATTTTGCCGTAACCAACGCTGCGGCTTAGACGAACAGGGTCGAAACCGGTTTGTCAGAATAAATTCGGGCGATTGCTTCGGCCAGCACCGGGGCCACCGAAATTGTTTTAATCTTGTCAATGCACTTTTCTTCGCTCAGGCGAATGGTGTCCAGCAATACCACTTCGTCCAGCACACTGTTTTGGATGCGCTCGATGGCCGGGCCGGACAGCACGGCGTGGGTCGCGCAGGCGACCACACTTTTGGCGCCGATGTCCTTAATTGCTTTGGCAGCGCCGCACAGGGTACCGGCGGTGTCAATCATGTCGTCGATGATGATGACGTCGCGGTCCTTTACATCGCCGATGATGTTCATCACTTCGGAGACATTCGCGCGGGGGCGGCGCTTGTCCACGATGGCGAGGGGCAGGCCCAAACGCTCGGCAAAGGTGCGTGCGCGGGTGACCGAGCCAAGGTCCGGCGAGACAACGATGAAGTTGCGGTCTTTTTCTTCGGCAATTTTCTTTTCAAAGTACGGTGCCAAAATCGGCATGCCCAGCATGTGGTCCACCGGTACATCAAAGAAACCCTGAATCTGTGCGGCGTGCAAATCCATCGTCAGCACGCGGTCAGCGCCGGCCTTGCAGATCAGGTCGGCAACCAGTTTGGCACTGATGGGGTCACGCGCCTTATTTTTGCGGTCCTGACGGGCATAGCCATAATACGGCATTACGGCGGTGATGCGGCCGGCAGAAGCGCGGCGGAACGCGTCGATCATGATAAGCAGTTCCATCAGGTTGCGGTTGACGGGGCTTGAGGTGCTTTGCACCACAAATACGTCGCTGCCGCGCACTGTCTCACCAATCGAAACGCTGATTTCTCCGTCGGAAAACATGCCGATTTCAGATTTGCCCAAAGGCAACCCGAGGCACTCGGCAATGGAAAGCGCGAGTTCCTTGTTTGAATTGCCTGCGAAAATCTTAATGTCCTTACCGTGGATGTTCATGTTCTTTCCCCCGTTAATTTAATTATCCTGCTGCAAAACGCTGCCGGTGTCTGCACCCCGGCGGCGCGCGATTACATTTTTAAACACGCTTATTCGTGCTTGGCACCCTGTTGCTGGGCAGCGGCCTGTTCCAGCTTCGTTTTCTTTTCAATGTACGCGCTGAGCTTGTTTGCCGCCCAGCCCTCTTTGGTAATCTGCTTTGCGCGTGCAATGCCCAGCGCACCGGCGGGCAAATCGTCGGTGATGGTGCTGCCCGCCGCGGTGTAAGCCCCGTCGCCAAGGCGTACCGGCGCCACCAAATTGGTGTTGCAGCCCACAAAGCAGTGGTCCCCGATTTTGGTGCGGCTTTTCACTTCGCCGTCATAGTTCACCACCACCACGCCACAGCCAAAGTTGCAGTATTTGCCCACATCGGCGTCGCCGATATAGGTCAAGTGTGCCACGGCTGTGCCCTCGCCGATGGTGGAGTTTTTGATTTCGACAAAGTCGCCAATGTGCACGTTTTTGCCAATCACACTGTCGGGCCGCAGTTGCACCCACGGGCCAATGGTGGCTCCGTCGCCAATTTTGCAGCACCGGCCCTGGCTGGCGTTAAAGGTCACGTTTTCGCCAACCTGCGCATCCTCCAGCAGGCTGTTTGGCCCAATGGTGCTGCCCGCGCCGATGACGGTTGCCCCGCGCAGTATGGTGCCGGGCAAAATAAGAACCCCGGGTGCAATCGTCACCTCAGGGTCGATCCAAATGCCGTCCTTACTGATAAACTCCACCCCGTTATCAAGGTGGCGCTCAAATGTTGAGTCAAACATGGCGCGTGCTGCTTCGTAACGGCTGCGCGCGGACCCAGTTTTTTCGCTCATATTTCACCCTCCACGTTGAAAAAAGGCCCGCAAAGGCCCGATTCGTGATTTAAAGAGCAACGAAAACTTCGCGCGGTAAACCTTCATGCCACGTGAAGACATACTATTTACATCTACCATTTTACAGGTTCTACAGGTTTTTTCAAGGTCTGCGGCGCAAACAGTGCCTAAAATGTCCAAATTTCATGGATTTCTTATAAATAAGAGTGGCAAAGCAAAAAAAAGTTTGTTATAATTAGAGGGCATTAAAGCAGGCCCATATCTAACGGGCCTGTTTTGGTGTGCCACGCGGCCCCGCAGCAGGCGGGGATGCTCCCGCACACAAGTCGGCTCTGGTTGGGAGAGCCGGCTTTGCCAACCTGCATTTTAAATAACGGAGGTAGATAAATTTGAGCAAAAAGTTTTTGTATCTGTTCAAAGAGGGCCACGAGGCCTTCGGCGGCGACCAGACCACGATGAAAAATATTCTGGGTGGTAAAGGCGCCGGCCTGGCAGAAATGACCAATGCAGGCATGCCTGTGCCGCAGGGTTTCACCATCACCACCGAGGCCTGCACCCAGTATTACACCGATGGCCGCGAGATCAACGAAGAGATTAAAGCCGACATCTTCAAGCATGTAAAACTGCTGGAAGAAGAGACCGGCAAAAAGTTTGGCGATGTCAGCAACC
>JAQVCK010000158.1 GCA_028689835.1 Pygmaiobacter sp.
TGCAGCAAACACTGGCGCAAACCGAACTGCAAATTGCAGGGTTGCAAGCGCGCGCAGCCGCATCTGCGGCGCAGCAACCCCGGCGCGAAGCACTGCGCAAACAAACAGAACAGCTAGCCGCCGATTTGCCCCGCTACCGCGAGCGGGACGCGCTGGCGGGCAGCATTGCCGCGTTGCAACAGCAGCAGGACGACGCGCAGAAAAACGCCCGGCAGGCCGCGCAAAACGGCGAAGCGCTGCAAAAGCAGCAGGCAAAGGCCGAAGAGCGCATTGCCCAGCTTGCCGCAAGCGTGCGCACACAAGAGAGTGAAAAGGCCCTGCAAAAGCAGGCGCAGCAAACCGCCGCCCGCGCACAGGAATTTTTACAGCAGATTAAAAAGGTCGCGGAACAGTTTGGCATTGCAAAGCAGGCAAAAGACGAGTTTGAACAGGTCAATACCGCCTTTGCCGCCCGCCAAACGGCGTTTGCACAGCAAGAAAAGCTGTTTTATGAGGCGCAGGCGGGCCTGCTGGCAGAGCAGTTGACAGACGGCGCCCCCTGCCCGGTATGCGGGGCGGTGCAGCACCCGGCCCCGGCGGTACGCCCGCAGCATGCACTGGGTGAAGCGCAGTTTCAAGCATTGCGCAAAGAGCACGAAGCCGCGCGCAGCGCGTGGCAAACGGCGTCGGCCAAAGCGGGCAGCAGCAAAGAGAGCGCCGAAGCCATGCAGCGCCAGCTGTATGAGGCCGTGCTGCCGTTTGTGCAGACAGCCGGTGTAGCGCTGCCCGCACAGCCGCAGGGCAAAGAGGTGCGCGCCGCGCTGGAAGAGGTGAAAGCCGCCGCACTGGCAGCAGAAAAAACGGCAGCCGGGCGCGAAGCGGCCGCCGCTGCACTGGTAACCGAAAAAGAACAGCTGGAAGCTGGGCGCGGGCTGTTGCAACAACAGCTGCAAGCCGCAACAGCTGCCCAGCAAACCGCGCGGGAGGTTGCCGCCACTGCTGCCGCCGAGCTGAAAAGTGCCAAGGAGCGGCTGGCCGGGTTTGCGGCGCTGCCCTTTGCCGACACGGCGGCCGCCGCGCAGGCACTCCAAAAATTGCAGGCCGATGCAAAGGCGCTGGACGACGAAGCACAGGCTGTGCAGCAGGCACTGACGGCGGCCACCGCCGCGCGCGATGCCAACACCCGGCAGTTGACACAGCAGCAAACAGACCTTGCTGCCGCCCGCGAGATGGCCCAGCAAACAAAGGCCACCTTTGCCGCGGCCCTGGCAAAGGCCGGGTTTGCAGACAAACAGCAGTACGTATCGGCCTTGCTGCCGGGCAGCGCGCTGGAAGAGCTGCAAGACACCGTACAGCGGGTGCGCACAAGGCGTACCACCTTGCAGGAGACGCTTGCCACCCTTGCAAAAGAGCTGGGCCGGCAAACCGCCCCGCCAGACCTTGCGACTTTAAAGGCAAAGGAGGAGGAAGCGGCCGCCACGCTGGCGGCGGCGCAAAGCGAGCTGCAAAAGCTGTATGGCCGCAAGACGGCCAATACAGAGTGCAAAAAAAACATTGTAACAACCCAGCGGCAAAGCGGGCAGGCGGCAAAGCGCGCGGGTGAGGCAAAGCTGCTGGCAGACATCGCCTGCGGTACCCTTGCGGGCAAGGCGAAGCTGGATTTTGAAAAGTATGTGCAGGCCGCTTATTTCGACCATGTGGTCGCGGCGGCGGCCGCCCGGTTTGCCCAGATGTCCGACGGCCAGTACGAGCTGCGCCGCCGTGATGATTTGGCAGACAAATCCGGTAAGACGGGGCTGGACCTTGAGGTGCTGGACCACTACACCGGCAAGGTGCGCTCGGTGCGCTCGCTGTCCGGCGGCGAGTCGTTTCAAGCGGCGCTCTGCCTTGCGCTGGGCCTGTCGGACGTCATTCAAAGCGCGGCGGGCGGGGTAGAGATCGACGCGCTGTTTATCGACGAGGGCTTTGGCACGCTGGATGCCACGGCGCTGGAGCAGGCCATCGGCGTGCTGGCGTCCCTCGCGTCCGGCAGCAGGCTGGTGGGCATTATTTCGCATGTCGAAGAGCTGCGCAGCCGCATCGACCACCAAATCGCCGTGCGCAAAACCCCGGCGGGCAGCAGGGTAGAGGTGGTTGCCGGTTAAGGGCAGCGCCGGGGCAAAACGATAAAAAGTAAAAACAAAAGGCGGCCCCGGCAAACTGCCGGGGCCGCTGCACAAAGGGCACGGCAAACGCCGTGCCCTTTGCTGTTTCGGTGCTGCCCACTGCTGCGGGCGGCCCGTTTATTTTTTCAGTTCTTCGCGCACGACCTCAACCAAATGCTCTGCCGAAAGGCCAAACTGCTTCAGCAGGTCGGCGCCGGGGCCGGAGTGGCCAAATTCGTCGTTCACGCCCACGCGGCGCACCCGCACCGGGCAGTGCTCTGCCACGCAGGAGCATACCGCTTCGCCAAGGCCGCCGATGATGTTGTGCTCTTCGGCGGTGATGATGAGGCCGGTCTCTTTGGCGGCTTTCACCACCAGCTCGGTGTCCAGCGGCTTGATAGTGTGGATGTTGACCACCCGCACGTCAATGCCCTCGGCGGCCAGCGTTTCGGCGGCAGAAAGGGCTTCGGCCACCATCAGGCCGGTGGCGATGATGGTGATGTCCTTGCCCTCGCGCAGCGTCACGCCGCGGCCCATTTCAAAATGGTAGCCGGGGTTGTCGTTGATTACCGGCACCGCCAGACGGCCAAACCGGATGTACACTGGGCCCACATACTCGTAAGCGGCACGCACGGCGGCTTTGGCCTCAATGTCGTCAGAGGGGCTCATCACGACCATGCCGGGGATGGTGCGCATCAGCGCAAAATCCTCGCAGCACTGGTGAGAAGCGCCGTCTTCGCCCACGCTGATACCGCCGTGGGTCGCGCCAATCTTCACGTTGCTGTGCGGGTAGCCCAGCGTGTTGCGCACCTGCTCAAACGCGCGGCCGGCGGCAAACATCGCAAAGGTAGAAGCAAACGGCACAAGGCCTGCCGTGCTCATGCCGGCGGCGACGTCAATCATATTGGCTTCGGCAATGCCGCAGTCAAAGTGGCGCTCGGGGAACGCTTTGCGGAAGATAATGGTCTTGGTGGCTTCGGCGAGGTCCGCGTCCAGCACCACAAGGTTTTCATGCTCTTTGCCCAGCTCCACGAGCGCATTGCCGTAGCTTTCGCGGGTGGCGATTTTTTTTACGTCTGCCATACTCACTTCGCCTCCAGTTCTGCAAGCTGCGCGCGAAGCTCCTGCATCGCGGTCTCATACTCTTCGTCGTTCGGGGCTTTGCCGTGCCAGCCCGCTTTGTTCTCCATAAAGCTGACACCCTTGCCCTTGACAGTTTTCATAATAATGGCGGTGGGCTTGCCCTTGGTGGCCAGTGCCTCGTCAATAGCCGCGGCAATCGCGTCCAGGTCGTGCCCGTCGATGTTGATGATGTGGAAGCCAAACGCCGCCAGCTTTTCGTCAATGGGGTACGGGCTCATCACATCGCAAACCTGCCCGTCAATCTGCAGGTTGTTGTTGTCAATAAAGATGGTCAGGTTGTCCAGCTTGTAGTGCGCGCTGAACATAAAGGCCTCCCAAACCTGGCCCTCTTGAATTTCGCCGTCCCCCAGCAGTGCATAGGTGTGGTAGTCTTTGCCGCGCACGCGGGCGGCCAGCGCCATGCCCGCCGCGGTAGAAATGCCCTGGCCCAGCGAGCCGGTGGACATGTCCACACCCGGGGTCATGTTCATATTGGGGTGGCCCTGCAAATAGCTGCCAATGTGGCGCAGCGTGGGCAGGTCTGCCGTGGGGAAAAACCCGCGCAGTGCCAGTGCCGAATACAGGCCCGGCGCCGTGTGCCCTTTGCTTAGCACAAAGCGGTCACGGTCATCCCAGCGGGGGTTTTTGGGGTCAATGCGCAGCTGCTTAAAATACAGGTAAGTAAACAGGTCTGCGGCCGAAAGGCTGCCGCCCGGGTGCCCGGACTTCGCGCCGTGGGTCGCTTCAATCACGCCCATGCGCACCTTGCAGGCAGTCACGGCAAGGTTCTTTTTTTCTTCCTGCGTCATGCTATTACTCCCCAAATACTTTTTTGTAGTCCGCCTTAAATTTTTCAATGCCGGCATCGGTGAGCGGGTGTTTGGTCATCTGCTCAATGACGCTGTAGGGGACGGTGGCAATATCGGCACCGGCCAGCGCGCAATCGGTCACGTGGATGGGGTTGCGGATGCTGGCGGCGATGATTTCGGTTTTAATCTCATGGATGCTGAAAATCTCGGCGATGGTGCGCACAAGGTCAATGCCCGGCTGCGAAATGTCGTCAAGACGGCCAAGGAACGGGCTGACATAAGCGGCGCCTGCGCGGGCGGCCAGCAATGCCTGGTTTGCGCTGAATACCAGCGTCACGTTGCACTTGACACCCTCGGCAGCCAGTACCTTGGTGACTTTCATGCCCTCAACGGTCATCGGGATTTTGACGACCATGTTCGGGTGGATTTTTGCGATGGCACGGCCTTCGGCAATCATGCCCTCGGCGGTGGTGGTGGTGGCTTTTACTTCGCCCGAAATCGGCCCGTCAACAATAGCGGCAATCTCTTTGATGACTTCGTTAAAGTCGCGGCCCTCTTTGGCAATCAGGCTGGGGTTTGTAGTGACGCCACAAATGACGCCCATGTCGTTCGCCTTGCGGATATCCTCCACATTGGCGGTATCAATAAAAAATTTCATAACGGCGCATCCTTTCTTCCTTGGGTTAATGATGAACAGATGATTGTATCGATATCGCTGCCCCATGCCACAGTGGCCGGGCAGCGGCAGAACCGCTTTCAGGCCTCCAGGTCGGCAGTCAGGTAATAGCTGTCGCCACGGTACCAGGTTTGCAGGTATTCGCCGGGCAGCTCAAACTGGTCGTAAGACACCCGCTCGATATAAATCAGCGCTTCGCCCTCTTTGACGCCAAGGTAACCGGCCTGTTTGGGGCTTGCGTTGACTGCGTAAATCTTCTGGCTTGCGCGCTTCCATACAATATGGTATTGCTGCTCTAAAAACAGCCGCAGCGACTGCTTTGAAAAATCGTGTTTGGGCACTGCGGGGCATTTGTCTAAAATGAGGTACGAATTTTCAATGCACATCGGCACGCCGTCGGCATACCTCAGCCGCTCGACGCGCACCAACTCGTCCCCCTCGTCGATTTGCAATTCGCCCGCGACGGTGCGGCTGGCGTAAACGACCTCGTTGGTCAGCATCGTGACCGACGACTCGTAGCCCCGTTTTTCCATCTCGTTTGCAAAATGCTGCACCCGCGTTAGGGTTTGTTCTACTTTTTTATTCTGCACAAACGTGCCATAGCCGCGGCGCTTGGCAATCAGCCCGTCGTTCATCAAAAGGTCCAGCGCCTTGCGCACCGTCACGCGGCTGATGTGGTACTGTTCAATCAGCGTGTTTTCGGTGGGCAACAGCTGGCCGGGCTTGTACACCCCGTCGCGGATGTCTTTGTATAAAATGTCGTATAGCTGAAAATAAAGTTGGGTGCGCCCGCTGAAATCCAATTGGCTTTCCACAGGCACACCCCCTTACGGTAAACATCAAGTTTGTTATAACATTATTATATTATGTTATTTTAAGGCTGTCAAGTGGCAGCATGGGGTACGGGCCTAAAAATTACCGCCCCGCCAGCCCCAGTGCCGGGTTTCAAGGTAGCGCACATAAATGCGTTCTGCCGGCAGGGCAAGGTGCTTTTCCAGCTCGGCTGTAATGCGGGCGGTCAGCGCCTCATAGTCCGTCGGGGCGGG
>JAQVCK010000159.1 GCA_028689835.1 Pygmaiobacter sp.
GTTATCTTTGTCGCTTCTTTTATTTTTTATTTCCATCGCTGCCTCCAACCGGCTGCGTGCGGTACTGTTTTTACCGCACTGCACGCGCAGTGTGTTTCTTTTGCATTATTTTGTATATTATAGCAAATTTCGTCGTGCTTTTCTATCTTTGTGTGTCGATTTGTGCGCCCGTGTGTTTTTCACTCCACCGTGCCACCCTTTTTTACAGTTGAAGCGCGGGGCTCCGTGCATGGTTTGTCGTCTGGTTTCGCCTTTTTCCCTTCTGTTTTCTGCCGTTTTACGCATTTTTCGGCAGGGCCCCCACAAAGTTTGCCTCACACTTTTTGTGCAGGATCACCCCTGTAAAAAAATGTCAAGTACGATTTTTTTGCACTGCGCATTTCTAATTATACAAAGAGTTAATTCCACTTCCCTACTCGGATTTTAAATGTGATTTGTTGAAAAGTCGGTTGAAACTGTTGATATTCCCCATGTTACTCGGCAAAACGGCCTGTTGAGAGAAAGTTTTTAAACATAGTTTTCCACACGCCGTTGAAAACTCTTCACAAAACCGTCTGTTAACTTTCCTTTGTCAAGATGGTAATTGTGCCGTTTTTTTCGTGATAAGTTTATGAATTTTTTTCGTTTTTGTTCCGCTTTCTCCCTTTGGACATTTTCTGCATTTGTGGTATACTGGGGGCGCTTCAAGTGCAGCTTGAAGGAGGTTTTCTTTTGCGCAAACAATATGCTGGCGGCGTACTCACCGTCTGGCCCGATGGGCCTTTTTGTGCCGCCGACACCCTGTTCTGCGGGCAATGCTTTCGCTGGCAGGCCGAAGGTGACGCGTTTTGCGGCGTCGTACACGGGCAAACCATCACCCTGCGGCAAGCGGGGGGCTCCGTGCAGCTTTCGCCGGTCGCCGAAGCCGACATCCCCTATTTTCTACATTACTTTTCGCTGGATGAAGACTACACCGCCATTCACACCGTGCTGCGGGGCTCAAAGCGGCTTGCCGCCTGTATCGACTGCGCGCCCGGCATCCGGGTGCTGCATCAGGATTTTTTCGAGGTGCTGCTCACCTTCATTCTCAGCCAAAACAACAACATTCCGCGCATCCGCGGCATTGTCGAGCGGCTGTGCAGCAATTTTGGCACACCGCTGCCCGGCGGGGCCTACGCCTTTCCCACCCCGCAGGCACTCGCCGGCCTCACGGTGCAGGACCTTGCACCGTTGCGGGCCGGCTGGCGGGCCGCGTATCTGCTGGATGCCGCCGCCAAGGTGGCCTCGGGTGCCGTCAGCGAAGCCGCTCTTGATGCCCTGTCGCTCGAGGACGCAAAGGCCCTGCTGATGACGATTCACGGCGTGGGGCCCAAAGTCGCAGACTGCACCCTGCTGTTCGGCCTTGGCCGCATGCAGGCGTTCCCGGTCGATGTGTGGATGCGCCGCGCCATGCAGCACCGCTTCCCGCGCGGGCTGCCCCGCTGTGCTGCCCGGTACGCCGGCATTGCACAGCAGTACATTTTTCATGCCGAGCGGCTTGCCGGGCAAGGGCTCTAACCGCGGGCTTATCCGGCTGTGTGCCGGAAATTGCTTTATTTTCCTATTTCTGGTTATGCATTCCTACAAATTCTGCCTTTGCCGCTTGACGGCAGGCTGTGTTTTGTTATAGTTGGTAGTAGCTACTGCAAAGGAGTGTTGTGTCATGGCAAAGTTTGAATTTGTTCCAAACCGCTATTACACCATTGCCGCAAAGGCAACCGGCCATGTGCTTGAAGTCGCTGATTTCGACCTTGAAAACGGCGGCGCCATCCAATTGTGGGACGATGTTGGCACCGAAAGCCAGCAGTGGAAGATCGTCGCCGTAGAGGATGGCTATTACAAGATCATCTGCCGCCACTCTGAAAAGGCCATCGACATCACCATCGGCGGCACACAGGACGGTGCTTGGGTTCATCAGTGGGACTACATCGGTGCAGACAACCAGCTGTGGTCCCTTGTGCCTGCGGCGGGCGGCAGCTATAAAATCAAGTCAAAGCTGGGGGGCAAATGTCTTGATGTTGTGGGCATGAAACCCCAAAGCGGCGCCAAAGTCCAAATCTGGAAGGATTTAGACGGTGAAAACCAGATGTGGGATATTCGGCTGTGCCCCGCCCGCCATGCGCCGCTGGCCCCCGAACCCCCGCAGGAGGGTGCACCCCAGCCGCACGCCAAAAAGCCGCGCAAAAAACAGGCTTCCAAATCGGCTGTGGCGGATACCGCTGCAAAAAAAACGGCCAAAAGTACCACTGAAAAGCCAGCGGCTGCCAAAAAAGCCGCGACCAGTAAGTCAAAACCGTCTGCCCCCGCTGTGCCGGGCAAAGAAGCCCCGGCGACCGGTGCCAAAAAATCACCCCAAAAGGCCAAGCCTGCCGCCGCCGACAAAAAAAACACTCCTGCAAAAAAACCGGCAAACCCCGCTAAAAAGGCAGAAAAATAACATTTGCTTTGGGGGATATGGCATCAGTTTATCCTCTCCGCGCCCCATCTGTTTTGCAGGTGGGGCGTTTTCGCGCATATTTTTGCGTATCAGCTTTTGTTGGCCCGTATTTTTGCCACACAAAAAGTACCGCCCGCACTCTGCAAAACACAGAGCAAGAACGGTGCTTTCTATCAACTATTTAAACGGCTTCTAGGCCAACGCACTCTACAGCTGGTGGCACCTATTTATCCGCTTATCCTTAACCGCAGGCCGCCCACTTGCCCACTTCAAAGCGCCTGCTTTTCTCGCACGCTGTTAACCGGCGAATCACAGCGGCGCAGTGTCACCACGGCACTCGCCACCCGCTGTATAAACCGCGCATCGTGCTCAATCAGCACCATCGTCGGGCGGGCGGCCACCAGCAGCTCTTCCAGCTGTTCGCGGGCGGCCACATCCAAATAGTTCAGCGGCTCGTCCCACAGGTATAAATGGGCAGGCCCCGCAAGGCTTTGGGCAAGCAGAATTTTCTTCTTCTGCCCCTGCGAGCATTCTTCCATGCGCTGGTCAAACACCGCGCGCTCCAACCCCAGCTTGCGCAAAATCGCAAAAAACAGCGCGCTGTCAAGCCCGCTTTGCTGCGGCAGCTGGCGCAGCGGCCCCGCCAGATGGTCGGTGTGCTGGGCCACGGCCGAAATTTGCAGCCCTGCCTGCCGCCAAAATTCGCCTGTAAATTCCCCGCTGCCCTGCTGCATCAGCCGCAGCAGCGTCGTTTTGCCGGTGCCGTTGGCCCCGCAAAGGGCAAGCCGCTCGCCGCGCTGCAATAAAAAATCGACCGGTTCAAACAGGGGCTGCCCCTCGCGGCAGGCGGCAAGGCCCTGCCCGTACAAAATGCGGGGGGCTGGGGCCGCCAGCAGTTGCAACTTCAGTGGTTCACTCTCCTCCACATTCTGCAACAGCTCGCGGGTCTCCTGCAAAGCCTTTTGCCGCCGGTTTTGCAGGTTTTTCGCTGCCTGCTGCATGCTGGCTGCCCGTGCGCCGATGTACCCACGGTCGGGCCGCAGGCCGCTGATGCGGGTACCGTGCTTTGTCGCTTCCACCGCCTGCCCCCAGTTTGCGGCACGGGCAGCAGCCGCCTCCATGCGGCGTATCTCGCCACGCAGTGTCTCGTTGCGGGCCGCTTCAAATGTGTCCTGTCGCTCGCGGTTTTGTTTCCAACTGCTGTAATTGCCCTGTTGCAGCTCTGCCCCGGTGCGCCCCAACACCAATACATGGTCAATCGCGGCATCCAGCAACGTGCGGTCGTGGCTAACGAGCAAAAACCCTTTTTTCGCGGCAAGGTATTGCCCCAGCAGCGCCCGGCCCTGCATATCAAGGTGGTTCGTCGGCTCGTCAATCAGCAAAAAGTGGTTTTTGCGCAAAAACAGCGCTGCCAATAGCAGCTTTTCCCGCTCGCCACCAGAAAGCGTGCCAAACGGGCGGGCCAGCACCGGTTCACTCACCCCCAGCAGACCCGCTTCGCGCTGCAACTCGCTTTCCGCAGTGTACCCGCCCAACGCGGCGTACTGCTCTTCCAAGTCTCCATATCGCGCAAGCCCCGCTTCGTCCTCCTCAATTGCTTCGTGCATCCCTTGCTCTAACGCAGTAAATGGGGCAACGCAGTCTTTTGCCACCTGCAATGCGGGTAGCGTCTCTACTTCTTTTGGCAGTGCAAACGGGTACAGTGACACCGGCATACTACGGTGGATCGCCCCGCCGTCCGGCAGCTCGCCCGCCAGCAGGCGCAACAGCGTTGTTTTGCCGCGGCCGTTGCGGCCAATCAGCCCCAGCCGCCAGTCGGTGTCCAGCGTGGCGCTCATATTTTTAAACACGGGGGTGCTTGCCCCCTCATAAGTAAACTCTAACTGTTGAATCGTAATTTGGGCCATGGTTCTCCTTTCCGGCACAGGGCACCGCCCTGCACAAACAAAAAAGCCGCGGAATTACTTCCGCAGCTCTGCTTTGGTCAGGCGTACCGTCCCCATACCGGTAGGCAGCAACACACAGGGGTTGCCCTGTGTCCTGCCAATTCCGGCCGTTTTAAAGCAAAAAGATGCGCAGTAATCCCTTGTGGTGCCACCTTGCCGCACTGCGGCAGGCAGCCATACAAAAGGAGTTATTTGCGCATCTTCCCACATCCAGTCTTTTTACTTTAGCCGCACAGTCAAACTACCCTTGCGGCTGTTTTTTTAGAATAACACGGGCCCCCGCCCGCTGTCAAGCGTTTGCCTTGCCCTGCTGTAATGCGGCCGCCAGCAGGTCGGCGGCATCACGGCAGTAATCGGCGCAACGGCGGTCATGGTAGTACTGGGCGGTGCGGGGGGCTGCCTGCGGCGTGCCCTCCGCCTCCTGCAAGCCCAGCAGCTCGCGGCAGATGATGCTGCCGTTTTTCTCTTTAAACTCGGCACAAAGCTGTTGTATCAGGGCGTAGGTGTCGGTCTTTTCCGGCCCGCCGGTGGGGGTGTCGTACCCGCGCAGCATCCCTGCCGCCATCGTCATGCCGGTAATGGCGCCGCACACTTCGCGCTGGCGCCCCACGCCGCCACCAAGGCCGCTTGCAAGGCGCGCCGCCGTTTTTTCGTCAAGGCCTGTCTCCTCACAAAATGCCAAAAAAGTAGACTGTGCACAGTTGTACCCCTCGCAAAAATAGGCATTCGCCTTTTCTCCGTTTACGCTCATCTGCTGTTCCCCCTCAATTGCTGTACAAAATTTCAAACCCCCGCGCCTGCCATGGGTTTGGGGTCACCGGTTTCATCTTGCCGTTCCACAGTTTAACCTCGGTCACTTCGCTTTGGGTATAGCGTATCATCTCACCCACCCGCTTTTTGTCCTGCGCGGTATAAAACAAAAAGCTCACACCCTCTTTTTTGGCGCGTCCAGTGCGGCCAATGCGGTGCAGATAATATTCGTTGGTCTGCGGCAGGTCATAGTTAAACACCACCTGCACGTCCGACACATCAATGCCGCGCGCCGCAACATCAGTCGCCACCAGCACATCTACCTCACCATCGCGAAACCGCTGCATAATTTTATTGCGCTCGCTTTGCTGCATGTCGCCGTTCAGGCATTCCGCTTTAAAATTCAGCCCAATCAACTGGCTGGTCAGCGCCTCTGTCGCGTATTTCGTGTTGCAAAACACCATCGCGCGCCGGTAGCCGCCCTGCAACATCAGCTCGGTCATATCTGCCAGCTTGTTGCGGCCGGTCGTCAGCAGGCTGTAC
>JAQVCK010000160.1 GCA_028689835.1 Pygmaiobacter sp.
CACCTTTACGACATTCGCCAGCGGGTGGGCATGGTGTTCCAAAACCCCGACAACCAAAGTGTCGCGACGGTGGTGGAAGAGGACGTTGCCTTTGCGCTGGAAAATTTGGGGGTGCCCCAGCAGGAGATGCGCGCACGGGTGGATGAAGCCATGGAGATGGCCGGCATTTACAAGCACCGCGAAAAAGCACCGCACAAGCTGTCCGGCGGGCAAAAGCAGCGCGTCGCCATTGCCGGTGTGATTGCCATGCGTCCCGATTGTTTGGTGCTCGACGAATCGACCGCCATGCTGGACCCCATTGGCCGCGAAAAGGTGATGCGCACCGTCAGGCGCCTCAACCAAGAATTTGGCATTACTGTCGTTATGATCACTCACTATATGGAGGAGGCCGTTCAGGCCGACCGTGTGTTGGTGATGAGCGAGGGGCAAATTTGCCTTGAAGGCACGCCGAAACAGGTGTTTCGGGACAGCGCGCGCATCCGTGAATTAAAGCTGGATGTGCCGCAGGCAAAAGAGTTGTGCGACGAGTTGCGCGCCGCGGGCATTGACCTGCCGGATGATATCATCACCGCAGAGGAATGCGCCGACGCGCTGGCAAAGCTGTTTGGCGTTGCAGGCTGAATAAAACAAGAACGGGGGCAACCCCAAACAAGAAAATTATAATCAAACCAACAGGGCGGCTGCCAGCATAACAGCGGCGGACCGGCCCGGAACAGGTGGTAACCAGTGTCAGTGATTAAGGTCGAACATTTGACCTATATTTATGGGGAGGGCATGCCCGATGCCACCGTTGCGCTTAACGACGTCAGCTTTGAAGTCGAGCGCGGCGAATTTCTTGGTGTCATTGGGCCGACCGGCTGTGGCAAATCGACCCTTATTACCCATTTTAACGGGCTTAACCGCCCAACCAAAGGCAAGCTGCTGATTGACGGCGAGGACATTTGGGCGCAGCCCAAGCAAATTCGCCGCTACCGGTTTAAGGTGGGGCTGGTGTTCCAGTACCCGGAATATCAGCTGTTTGAAGAGACTGTGCGCAAAGACATTTCGTTTGGCCCGCGTAACATGGGCCTGCCGGAAGAGGAGATTACCCAGCGGGTCGAAGAGGCGGCGCGCTTTTGCGGCCTTTCGCCCGAGATGCTAGAGCGCTCGCCGTTCGAGCTTTCCGGCGGGCAAAAGCGCCGCGCGGCCATTGCCGGCGTGCTGGCCATGCGCCCAGAGGTGCTGGTGCTGGACGAGCCGGCCGCCGGCCTTGACCCCGAGGGCCGCGAAATGATTTTGAGCCAGGTGAAAGAGTACCACAAGCAGACTGGTGCGACCATTGTGCTCGTCAGCCACTCGATGGAGGACATCGCAAAATATGCCGACCGCGTGCTGGTGTTGCAGGGCGGCGAAATTGCCATGCTGGACACGACGGCCAATATTTTTGCGCGTGCAGACGAACTAGTGGCCCTTGGGCTTTCGGTGCCGGAAGTTACTAAAATCTTTTTGCAGTTGCGTGCAAAGGGCATTGCAATCCCCACCGATGTATACACGGTAAAATACGGGCGGGATATCCTGATGGATGCCCTCAAGCGCAAAGGGGGTGGCCAGCATGCTTAGAGATATCACAATTGGCCAGCATTTCCCCGGCAATTCCCCGGTACACCGTATGGACCCGCGTGCAAAATTGTTGCTTACCATTGGGTATATTGTCATTTTGTTTGTGGGCTCCAACCCCTTGGGGCTGGCGCTTTCCACCGTGTTTCTGGTGGTGGCGTATACCGTGGCGCAAATCCCGTTGCGGCTCATCACCAAAAGCTTAAAGCCCATTGTGCCTATTTTGCTGTTTACCGCGGTGCTAAACCTGTTTTTTGTGCCGGGCGATGCGGTGTTTACCCTGTGGGTATTCACTGTCACGTGGCAGGGGCTTTACAATGTCATGGTGCTTACCGTGCGCATTATCTGCCTCATTGCGGGCACCAGCCTGCTGACCTACACCACCAGCCCCATCGTGCTCACCGACGCGCTGGAGCGTTTGCTTGCGCCGCTGGCAAAGCTAAAAGTGCCGGTGCACGAACTATCGATGATGATGACAATTGCGCTGCGGTTTATCCCCACGCTGATTGAAGAGACCGATAAAATTATGAGCGCGCAAAAGGCCCGCGGGGCCGAGCTGGACACCGGCACCCTGCGCGAGCGGGTCAAAGCGCTCATCCCGGTGCTCATCCCGCTGTTCGTTTCGGCGTTCCGCCGTGCAGACGAGCTTGCCATGGCGATGGAATGCCGTTGCTACCACGGTGGCGAGGGGCGTACCCGGTTGCGCAAGCTACAACTGGGTGGGCTGGATTTTGTGCTGACCGCCGTTTGCATTGCCGTGTTTGTGCTGATTGGGTTTTCGGGCACCCTTTGGGGCATGTTGCCGCTATGAGCCGGCATATTTTGTTGACCGTTGCCTATAAGGGCACGGCATACCATGGGTTTCAGGTGCAAAAAAACGCGGTTACGGTTGCCGAGGTATTGCAACGGGCGCTGTGTGCGGTGCTGGGCACCCCGCAGCATTTTAAAGGCTGTTCGCGCACCGATGCGGGGGTGCATGCGCTGAGCTTTTGTGTCAGCTTTGCCACCGAAAGCCCCATCCCCTGCGCAAAGCTGCCACTGGCAGTTAACAGCCACCTGCCCGCGGATATCCGTGCCACGGCGGCCCGCGAGGTAGAGCCGGGTTTTCACGCCCGGTACAGCTGCACCGGCAAGGCATACCTCTACCGGGTGCGCAATGCGCCGGTGGCATCGCCGTTCAGCGACGATGTCAGCTGGCGGGTATGGCCGCAGCTTGCGCTGGGGCCCATGCAACAGGCGGCCGCACTGCTACAGGGCACGCACGATTTTGCCAGCTTTATGTCTGCCGGCAGCACCATTGAGGCCGAGGGTGGCAGCACGGTGCGCACGGTGCGGCAGTTTAATGTGAAGAAACAGGGCGATGAAATTCGTTTTGAAATTGAGGCGGACGGTTACCTATACCATATGGTACGTATTTTGGTGGGTACGCTGGTAGAGGTGGGGGCGGGCCGCATTGCCGCCGCGCAGGTGGCGGATATCTTAGCGGCCTGCGACCGCACGAAGGCCGGGCCCACGGCACCGGCAAAGGGCCTTGCGCTGGCGCGGGTGTATTACCCCGGCTTTGTGGCCGACGGTGGAGGCATGCAATGAAACCGAAAGACAGCAAGCCTAAAAAAGAAAAAAAACTCTCGCCTACCGAGGCATTTCGTGCCGCGGCGGCGCAGCAGGGCTTGTTGCCGCCCCAGCAGGCACCGCAGGCGGCCCCGCCGCCCGTACCGGCCAAAGAAGCACCGCCTGCCTCGGCAAAGCAAGCGGCACCGGCAGCAAAAAGCAAACAAAAGCAAAAACAAGCACCGGCCCCGGCAGCACCGCCCGAGGCAAAGCAGCCTGCAGGGCAGCCGCCCACTGCGCCGGATGCGGCCCAAGGCAAAAAGGGCAAAAAAAAGCAGCCCAAAAGTGATATGCCCCGCATCGAGCAGATTCGCCGCCGCAAAAGCGAAAAGCGGTTGCGGCGCGCCGTGCTGGCCGTGCTGGTGCTGACCGGCATCTTTTTGTACCTTGGTGGTGTGTTTGCGGGGTCAATCAACTTTTTTGGCGATCTTTTAGATACCGCTAAAATTACGCTGCTGCCGGGTGACGGCTGGCCCGCCGCGCTGGACATTGACGGGCTGGTAGACGCGAAACCGCTGGGCGGCGGCGTGGCGCTGTGCGGCAAGTCAGAGTTGCAATTGTATTCGCCCACGGCAAAGCCACTGCGTACAGTGCAACACGGCTATGCCGAGCCCGCTATGGTGACGGGCAATGCAAGGGTTTGCGTGTATAACCGCGGTGGCAAAGAGCTGCGGGTCGAATCTCGCAGCCGCACACTTGCCACCAAAAGTTACGATTACCCCATTCTTACGGTGGGCATGTCGCCCGGCGGCACCATGGCGGTGGCCACTAAGGCCGAGCGTTACCTTGCCGCCATTACAGTGTACAGCCCCACCTTTGACGAAGTTTATTATGCGTATCTGGCAGAAAATTACCCGCTTGCCCTTGCGGTTTCGCAAGACGGCAAACACCTTGCCGTCGCCTGCATGCAGGTAGCAAACGGCAGCTTTGGCACCCGCCTTTTGCTGTACGACATGACGAAAAGCGATACCGAGGCAGGGCAGGCCGCCGTGGACATTGCCGATAATGCCCCATTGCAATTACATTATCTGCCCACCGGCGAGCTGGTGGTCGTTTGCGATGGGTTTACTGGTATTTACAATACCGAAACCGGCCAGCAGGTCGCCCGGTACGACTATGGTGGGCGGTCGCTGTTGGCCGCAGACGGGTACGGTAAAAATACCCTGCTGGTGTTTGACACAGCAGGCAGCAGTACGGCGAGCAGCTGTGTGTTGCTGGGGGAAACGCTGCAACAGCTTGCGGTAGTTTCGCCCGGGGTCGATGTGCAGGATGTCGCGCTGGGTGCAGAGTATTTTTATGCGCTGGGCAAAAAGGCCGCCGTGGGCTATACTTTGGCGGGCGAAGAGGTTGACCGGCAGGTTTTACCCGCCGAAGGCATGAAAATTGTGTCCGGAAAGGCAGCTTTTGCCATCACCGCAAAAGAAATTTTACAATTTACACCTTTGAACAGTAAATAATCTATGATATAATGCATATTTATCATGGATAGTTGCCCCAGATTGGGCAGGAGGTATTGCGCAAATGACAATTACATCCGCGCTGATCTTAGATCTGGCGTTGCTGGCTGTGATCATTGTCACGGTGATCGTGGCGGCGAACCGGGGTTTCCTTGCCACCTTGGTACGTCTTTGCGGTACGGCTCTCGCTTTGTTCGCGTCCTGGATAGCGGCGAGCCGGCTTTCAACCGCAGTGTTCGAAAATTTTTTCAGAAACGGTCTTGTGGAAAAGACGGCAAAGATGATCAGCGAGGGTGGGCAGACTTCCATTCAGTCGATTATTGACAAGTTGGCGGCCTTTTTACCTGACAGCCTGGTGCAAAGCATTCTCGGCGGTACCGACAAGCTGCAAGGCTTGCTGGATTCCAACGCGCCGGATGTGGCCTCGCAGGTGGTAGAGCAGGTCATCGCCCCGCTGTTTTTACCCATCATTTCGGTGGTGGTGTTTTTTGTCACCTTTGCAATTACCGGCGTGCTGCTGAACTTCGTTATTTCCGCGTTGACGCGGGTGAACGATGTCCCGGTGCTCGGCGGTATGAACCGTCTGCTCGGCGCACTTGCCGGGCTGGTGCTTGGCGTTGCCTATGTGCTGCTGCTTTTATGCGCGGTGTGGGCAATCGTCGTAGTCACCGGCGACGGGCTAACCTATTTTAATACCACAACGCTGGAAGCAAGCCGGTTTTACCAGTTCTTCTTCCAGTACAATCCGTTTTTGTAGCCGCAGCAGGGCAAATTGCCCGGTGGCAGCACAGGGGTACCCCCTGTGCCGCAATGCGGCCCCCGTGCAAGGTAAGGCGCGGGCGGTGGGCGACACTCACCGCAGCAAAGGAGTTGATGACCCATGGCACAGCAGATGTTATGTGTACGCTGCAAAAAAAGGCCCGCAGTGGTCTTTGTCCAGCGCATGGCCGGCAAAGAGGCCAAAACCGATGGCTATTGCCTGACCTGTGCAAAAGAGCTTGGAATTAAGCCGGTCG
>JAQVCK010000161.1 GCA_028689835.1 Pygmaiobacter sp.
CTGGGTTTAAACTGTAGGAAGGCACCTGCCTGCCCCGCAAACGAAGTAGTACTTACGGCCATTATACTTTTTTTTCCTGATAATTTCCAGCCCGGCGGCCAAAAAGTTTGGTCGCCGGGCTGGTTTAGGTTACACTTCTTGAATAATTGGCAAGATCATGGGGCTGCGTTTTGTGTTGCGGTACAGCAGGGTAGAAAGCTGGTCACGCACCGCACCGCGCAGTTCTTCTAGGTTGCGGCGGCCACCCCGCTGCTGGGCACGCTCTATCACCTTACGGGTCACGTCTTTTGCCTCGGCAATCAAGCCCTCTGCCTCTTTCATATACACAAACCCGCGCGAGACGATTTCCGGCCCGGATACCAGCTTGCCGGTACCCGCATCAATGGTGCATACCGCAATAATCAGGCCGTCCTGAGACAGGTGACGACGGTCGCGCAATACCACGCTGCCCACATCGCCTACACCAAGGCCATCTACCAGCACACGGCCGGCCGGCACAGTATCCACGATGCTAAGCTTATCTGCGGTCAGCGCAATGACATCGCCAATATCCGCAATGACGATATTTTTTTGTGGGATGCCAAGGCCCTCCGCCGTAGCGGCATGCTTTTTTAAGTGCTTGTATTCGCCGTGCACCGGGATAAAGAACTTCGGCTTCACGAGGCTAAGCAACAATTTCTGCTCTTCCTGATAGGCATGGCCGGAGGTGTGCACATCATACATGCTTTCATAAATCACGTCGGCACCCAGCCTGAGCAGGCTGTTCACGACTTTTGTCACCATTTTTTCGTTGCCGGGGATGGGGGTCGCCGAAATGATGATGAAGTCACCCTCGCCCACCCGCACATTGCGGTGGCTACCGCCCGACATGCGCGAAAGTGCGCTCATCGGCTCGCCCTGGCTGCCGGTGGTGACAATCACCAGTTCCTCCGGCTTATAGCGGTGGATGGACTCCATATCGACAATAATGTTTTCAGGTGCTTTTAGGTAGCCCAGTTCAAACGCCATCGTGGTGTTGTTAATCATACTGCGGCCCGAAATGGCCACTTTGCGGTTGTATTTGACCGCCATATCGATGATCTGCTGGATGCGCTGCAGGTTAGAAGCAAAGGTCGCAATAATGATGCGCTTACCCTCCGCCTGCGCAAACAGGCCCATGAAGCTGTGCCCGACCGATTTTTCAGAGCGGGAGAAGCCCGGCCGCTCGGAGTTGGTAGAGTCCGACAGCAATGCCAATACCCCGCGCTCGCCATACTCGGCAAAGGTCGCAAGGTCAATGCGCTCATCGGTGACCGGTGTAAAGTCAATTTTAAAGTCGCCGGTTTGAATCACGGTGCCTGCCGGTGTTTCAATGGCGTAAGCCACCGCATCGGGGATAGAGTGGTTGACGCGGATGCCCTTTGCCTTCATGCAGCCCAGTGAGATTTCTTGCCCGGGCATAATTTCCACCAGCTTGGTGGACGCTGTAAGGCCGTGCTCGTTGAGTTTGTTGCGGATTAACCCGCAGGTCAGGCGCGTAGCATAAATGGGCACATTTAATTGTTTTAAAAAGTATGGCAATGCACCAATATGGTCTTCATGGCCATGGGTAATCAGCAGCCCGCGGATACGGTCTTTGTTTGCCACTACATAGCTAAAATCAGGGATGACAAGGTCGACCCCGAACATTTCACTGTCGGGGAACATCGACCCGCAATCAACCAAAAACATGTCGCCCCGGCATTCGTACAGTGTCATGTTTTTGCCCACTTCACCAAGGCCGCCCAGTGGCATGATATGCAAAATGGGCATACTTTTACCCGCGTTATTCTTCTGCCGGTTGTTTTGGCGTTTTGCAGGCGCCGTGGCCTTAGCCGCAGCGGCGGCGGCAGCGGCAGCGGCAGCAGGCGAAGCCAGCTTACCTGGGCGCCCCCCACGCTGCCCGTTGCGCGGGCCCTTTTGTTGCTGTTTTTGCGGTTGTTTTTGTTGTGCCGCATGGCCGTTTTCCGCCTCTTTGGGGGCCGCCGGCTTCGGTGCCTGTTTGTGGGGTTGCTTTTGAGGTGCAGCACCGGTTTGCGGCGCGGCTTTCGCGGCCGCATTGCGCGGCCTGCGCGAATAGTGCCGCCTGCGCGGCGCGCCCTCCGCTTTGCTGCTTTCTGCCTTGTTTTCGGCAGCAGGCTTCTTGCCTGTGGTCTCTTCCATGTTGTTTCCTCCGTTTTTTCTGAACAGGAAACAAGACCAGAAGCAACATTCTTCTGGCCAAAAAACGGCGCACTACGGCCCGCTTGTCCCTGCTCGCGTTTTTATGATGTTTTCTTTTGCCGCACTCATACCGAGCCACAGCATATTAAAAAGCACGTAAATCCCGTGCATTCATCCAAATCTCGCTTGCGTTTGTGAAATTAGCACAAACTAGTTGATGTAATTATAACACGATGAACAGTTTTTTAATAGACTTTTGACAACTATTTTTTTACAAAATTGTAACTTTCCCATTTTTTCTATTTTATTTTGCTTTTGTGCCGAGGCACTGGTCATTTTGACGAGATGCCCCCTGCACACCGATGTTGTTTCTTACCGCGCCAGCCGGTATAATAAAATAGATCAAATAAAGTTTAGTTTGCTGCGCCGCGCTTTTGATGTGGTGCAACAACGGCAACAGTGAGGTTTTCATGAAAGAGGTAACCATTTTTTCCGACGGGGCATGCAGCGGCAACCCCGGCCCCGGCGGCTGGGGTGCCATTTTGCGCTACGGCACGCAGGAGCGCGCCATCAGCGGCGGCGAAGCCGACACCACCAACAACCGTATGGAGCTGACGGCAGTGATTCGCGCTTTTGCCCTGCTGAAAGAGCCGTGCGAGGTCACGCTGTGTAGCGATTCAAAATACGTCATCGATGGGCTTGCAAAAGGCTGGGCCAAAAACTGGAAGCGCAACGGCTGGCGCAAGGCCGACAAAAAGCCGGCATTAAACGCTGATTTATGGGACGAACTGCTGCGCGTGACCGAGCCACACACCTTGCGTTTCAACTGGATTAAAGGCCACGCCGGCCACCCGGAAAACGAGCGTTGCGACGCGATGGCCGTGGCCGAAAGTATGAAATACAAACAATAAATGCTTAGCTTACTGTCGCCACGGTGTCAGCAAGATAAAAAGAGGGGGGGTGCCTCCTCTTTTTTTATTGCCCCGCCCCGGGCCTTTTACTGCGGCCTTACTACATAATAAAACATCTTGCCATGACATGATAGGGTGTCTGTATAAAACCGGCCTTTTACCTCGTGTCAAGGGTACTGGTATTACCATTTGAGGCAAAACCGGTTTGCGCAGGTATCTAATCTTACGGCATTTTCCTATGTTTTCCTTGCAATTCCCAGCTGCGTCCTATATATTAGAACGCAGGGCTGAAACCCGCCGCCACAAAAAATACAAAGTAAGGGTGACACCGCTTGAATTCCATAACCAATACCATTTACCTTGACCACGCCGCAACCACCCCGGTTTCTGCCGAGGTGCTCAGTGCAATGCTGCCGTATTTCTGCAACCGTTACGGCAACCCGTCCAGCAACTACGGCCCCGGCCAACAGGCAAAACAGGCCGTCGAGCACGCCCGTGCGCAAGTGGCCGCCGCGCTGGGTTGCACCCCACAAGAAATCTTTTTTACGTCCTGCGGGTCAGAGAGCGACAACTGGGTCATTAAAAGCACCGCGCATCGGCTTGCTGCCGAGGGCAAGCGCCACCTCATCACCACGGCTATTGAACACCATGCTGTACTGCACAGCATGGCCGCACTGGAAAAAGAGGGCTTTACTGTCACCTACCTGCCGGTAGACCGCTACGGCCTTGTGACAGCGCAGCAAGTACAAAAAGCACTGCGGCCCGATACCGCACTGGTGACCGTTATGTATGCCAACAACGAAATTGGTACTATCCAGCCGATTGCTGAAATTGGCGCAGTATGCCAACGTGCCGGGGTGCTGTTTCATACCGACGCTGTGCAGGCCGTGGGGGCAGTGCCCATTGACGTTCACACACAAAATATCGACGCACTCAGCCTTTCGGCCCACAAGTTCAACGGCCCCAAAGGGGTGGGTGCATTGTACCTAAAACAAGGCACCCCTTTGCCCAGCCTGATCGACGGCGGGGCGCAGGAAAGCGGCCGCCGCGCAGGCACGGAAAACGTTGCGGGCATTGTGGGCCTTGGCGCCGCGATTGAATTTGCCACCGCACAACTGGCCGAAAAAGCAAAAAAACTTACCGCCCTGCGCGATGATGTTATCCACACACTGACCACCGCCCTGCCCAATGTCGCGCTAAACGGCCATCCCACCCTGCGCCTGCCAAACAACGTCAACCTGTCGTTTGAGGGTATTGAGGGCGAGGGCATGCTGATGTTGCTGGACATGCGCGGCATCTGTGCCTCTACCGGCTCTGCCTGTGCTTCAGGCAGTTTAGACCCAAGCCATGTGCTGCTTGCCACCGGCTTGCCACACGAAATCGCACACGGCAGCCTGCGGTTGAGTTTTGGTGCCCAAAGCACATTGCAGGAAGCGCAAATAGCCTGCGAGGCGTTGCTGGATATTGTGCCGCGTCTGCGCGCCATGAGCCCCGTGTGGGGCGATATTCTCACCGGCAAAAAAGCCTCCCTGTTGCGCTGACCACACGCCCTTTTTGCCACTCATCTTTATCAGTTACGATTCATAAGGAGGAACCCCCCCCATGCAATATAGTGCAAAAGTGATGGACCATTTTTCAAACCCGCGCAACGTCGGCGAGCTTGCCGATGCCAACGGCGTTGGCGAAGTGGGAAACCCCGCCTGCGGCGACATAATGAAAATGTACCTTAGAATAGAAAACGGCGTGATTGAAGAAGTCAAATTTAAAACCTTCGGCTGCGGCGCGGCGATTGCCACCTCCAGCATTGCAACCGAAATGATCAAGGGCAAACCAATTGACGAGGCACTGCGGCTGTCGAACAAAGCGGTTATTGAAGCGCTAGACGGCCTGCCCCCGGTAAAAATTCATTGCAGTGTGCTGGCAGAGCAGGCGGTCAAAGCCGCGATTTCAGATTATTACCAGCGGCAAGGCGTGGACCCGCTGCCCATTGTGGGCAAGCTGGCAGACCCTCACGCGTGTGAGGGCGGTTGCTGCACGGGCTAATTTTGCCCGCCCTGCAACCCTTTATAAGGCAGCATTGCCGCCGCATAGCCTGTAATAAACTGGGACGGCTTCAAATAAAAGTTACCAATGCCCCGGCATTTACAATACGCAAAACACGTTTTGTGCGCCTGCCGCGCACCCTTTACACAGGCGGCGGTGCCCTTTTGGGGGCGTTTTATTGTTGCCGGTATGGCACAAACAGGGCCCGCCACACAACCGAGTACAAACCCGAATTTTTTTGTAACAAAAGGGTTGACTTTCACCCTGTTTTTCGTTATTATATTAAAGCGCCCTCTCGCAAGGGGGCCGCCCGAAATAGAGGGGTATAGCTCAGTTGGTAGAGCAGCGGTCTCCAAAACCGCGTGCCGAGGGTTCAAATCCTTCTGCCCCTGCCATATGGCCCGGTAGTTCAGTCGGTTAGAACGCTAGCCTGTCACGCTAGAGGTCGTGAGTTCGAGTCTCATCCGGGTCGCCAATGCTGTTATAGCTCAGTCGGCAGAGCACTTCCTTGGTAAGGAAGAGGT
>JAQVCK010000162.1 GCA_028689835.1 Pygmaiobacter sp.
CACCGCACAAGGGGGGCCGGGCATGATTGCCTTTGCGTCCAGCTTCCCCGGCTCCATCTACGCATTCAACATCACCCCCTCTCAGCCGATGATTGTACAAAAAAGCGCGTTTCTCGCCAGTGAGGTTGGGGTGGAGCTTTCGGTCTTTTTTCAAAAAAAATTCGGGGCCGGCCTGTTTGGCGGCGAGGGGTTCATCATGCAAAAGCTCGCCGGCAGCGGCACCGCTTTTATAGAAATTGATGGCCACGCAATGGAATACACCCTTGCGGCAGGGCAGCAAATCATTGTGGACACCGGCTATCTTGCCGCGATGGACGCCACCTGCTCAATGGATGTCGTATCGGTACCGGGTGTCAAAAACATGCTGTTTGGCGGTGAAGGCGTGTTCAATACGGTCGTTTCCGGGCCGGGCCGGGTGATCTTGCAAACGATGCCGATTTCGGCGGTTGCAGGCTCTTTGCAGCGGTTTTTACCTTCTGCCAAATAAACACGATAAAACAGCAGTGGTTTGCTGCAAGGCACGGCATTTGCGCCGTGCCTTTTTTTGTTCTATTTTTCTACGCGGCGACATCTCATATTGTTAAAACGATGCCTCTTGTCAACTTTTTTCACATTTTCTCTATTTTGTGTCCGCTTTTCTTGCCTGCCACCACTGCCCCGCTTAGTGCAGGCTTTTTGGGGGGAGAATTGGTAAAATCGCAGCTTTATTTGGCGCTCTTTTTCTGCAATTTTCTGCATTTAACGCGCATAATCGTCACTGTTAATGCGTTGACAATCTGCCATAAAACAGATACTATTAATAAGAGTAAAATAAGGAGATATACGAGGGATTATTTATGGCTAAAAGCATTGCACAAAAAATTATTGCCGCCCACCTCGTGGATGGTGAGATGGCCCCCGGTGGGGAAATTGGCCTTCGCATCGACCAAACGCTCACGCAGGATGCCACCGGCACCATGGCATATCTTGAGTTTGAGGCAATGGGCATACCCCGGGTAAAGACCGAGCTTTCCGTGGCGTATATCGACCATAATACGCTGCAAAGCGGGTTTGAAAATGCCGACGACCACAATTTTATCCGCACCATTGCTAAGCGCATCGGCGTGCGGTATTCCCGCCCCGGTAACGGCATCTGCCATCAGGTACACCTTGAGCGTTTTGCCATCCCCGGCAAAACCCTGATTGGCAGCGACAGCCACACCCCCACCGCAGGCGGTATCGGCTGCCTTGCCATCGGCGCGGGCGGGCTGGATGTTGCCGTTGCCATGGGTGGCGGCGCTTACTACATCCCCACCCCTGAAATCATTCATGTCAACCTGACCGGCCACCTTTCGCCGTATGTCAGCGCCAAGGACGTTATTTTGGAGTTGCTGCGTATTCTTTCGGTCAAGGGGGGCGTGGGTAAAATTGTAGAATATGGCGGCGAGGGCGTAGCGACACTTTCGGTGCCGGAGCGCTCTACCATCACGAACATGGGCGCCGAGCTGGGCGCGACGACTAGTATTTTCCCGTCGGATGAGCAGACCCGCCGTTTTTTGGCGGCGCAGGGGCGCGAGGATGCTTACACCCCGCTGCAGGCAGACCCCGACGCACAGTACAGTCAGGTGATTGACATTGACCTTTCTGCGCTGGTGCCGCTGGCCGCCTGCCCGCACAGCCCCGACAATGTAAAGCCGGTGCACACGCTGGGCATGATTAAGGTCGACCAGGTATGCATTGGCAGCTGCACCAACTCCAGCATTACCGACCTGCTGACTGTAGCGCAGATGCTAAAAGGGCGCACCATTGCGCCGGACCTTGAGCTTTCAATCAGCCCGGGCTCAAAGCAGGTACTTGCCATGCTGGCTGCCGACGGCGCACTGACCGATTTGATTGACGCCGGTGCCCGCATACTGGAGTCCGCCTGCGGCCCCTGCATCGGCATGGGCTTTTCGCCCCCCAGCAAAGGCGTTTCGCTGCGCACCTTTAACCGCAACTTTGAGGGCCGCAGCGGCACACAGGATGCCAGCGTGTACCTTGTAAGCCCCGAGACCGCCGCCGCCAGCGCACTTTCTGGTTACTTTACCGACCCCACTACCCTGCCGCCGATGCAGCGCCCCGCGCTGCCAGAGCATTACCTAATTCGCGACAACATGATTGAGCTGCCCGCCCCGGCGGACGACTACGAGGGGGTTGAGGTGCTGCGCGGGCCCAACATCAAACCGCTGCCCAAAGCGCTGAAGCCGGAGGACCACATGGTGTTGCCGGTGCTGCTGAAGGTGGGCGACAACATCACGACCGACCACATTATGCCCGCGGGCGCGAAAGTGTTGCCGTACCGCAGCAACATCCCCAAAATTGCGACCTTCTGCTTTGAAAAGAACGACCCCACCTTCCACGACCGGGCACTTGCCGCAAACGGCGGTGTGATTGTGGGCGGTGTCAACTACGGGCAGGGCTCCAGCCGCGAGCATGCGGCGCTGGTGCCGCTGTACCTTGGCATTCGCACTGTTATTGCTGTCAGCTTTGCCCGCATCCACAAGGCAAACCTTGTCAATGCCGGTATTCTGCCGCTGGAATTTGCCAATGCCGCCGATTACGAAAAACTTGCACAGGGCGATGAAATTGAACTTTCCGGCCTGATCGTGGGGATCCGCGAGGGCACACTGACCCTCGTAAACCGCACTAAGAACGAGCAATATCAACTGAGCTGCAAGCTGTCTGCCCGCCAGTGTGACATGATTCTGGCCGGTGGCCTGCTGAACTACACGAAACAGAAAAGCGAGGAACAGTGAATGGATGTCTCTTTGGCGCTTGACCACTTTAAGGCACTTCTTGAAAGCCAGCAACAACGCGCGGCTATGATGCGCGAACAAAAAGATTTTGTCGACTATAAGGCACTGCCCACCATTGTCATTGGCATTTGCGGCGGTGACGGCATTGGCCCGGTAATCACCCACGAAGCAGAACGCGTGCTGCGCTTTTTGCTGGCTGGGGAAGTAAAAGCCGGCAAAGTGGAGTTTCGGCAGATTGACGGCCTGACCATCGAAAACCGCATTGCCTGTGGCAAAGCGATCCCAGACGATGTGCTGGAAGAGCTGAAAGCCTGCCATGTCATTTTAAAAGGCCCCACCACAACCCCGCGCGCGGGCGACGGCATGCCCAACATTGAAAGCGCCAACGTTGCCATGCGCAAAGCACTGGACCTGTTCGCCAATGTACGGCCGGTGCGCATCCCGGAAGAGGGCATCGACTGGACCTTTTTCCGTGAGAACACCGAGGGTGGTTATGCGCTGGGCAGCCAAGGGCTGGAGCTGGACGATGGCGTCGCCATTGACTTTACCGTGACAACAACCGAAGGCTCGCAGCGTATTGCCGAACTGGCATACGACTTTGCACAAAAAAACGGCAAAAACCGCGTTTCCATCATCACAAAGGCCAATGTCATCAAAACGACCGACGGCAAGTTTTTAAAGCTGTGCCAGCAGGTCGGCCAAAAGTACCCGGACATCACGACCGATGACTGGTACATCGATATTTTGACTGCAAAGCTGATTGACCCCAAGCGCCGCGGTGATTTTCAGGTTTTGGTACTGCCCAACCTGTATGGCGACATCGTCACCGATGAAGCCGCCGAGATGCAGGGTGGCGTTGGCACCGCAGGCAGCGCCAACCTTGGCAAGCGCTATGCGATGTTTGAAGCCATCCACGGCTCTGCCCCGCGCATGGTGGCCGAGGGGCGCGATAAATACGCCGACCCGTGCAGCATGCTGCGTGCTACGGGGATGCTGTTGACCCATATCGGGTATGCAAAGCAGGCCGCCGCATTAGAGCGCGCGCTGGATATTTGCATGTTCGAAGAGAAAAAGCTGACAATTACCGGGCGCGACACCGGCTGTACCTGTGAAGAGTTTGGTAACTATGTCATGCAGACTGTAGAGCAAAACGCTTAACGAATAGCCCTTTCAAAATTTTAGAGAATACAAGGTGACGACAAAATGACCAGCCAAAACAAGCCTTCCCTGCCGGTAATCAAACGGCTGCCGCGGTATTACCGCTATCTCGGCGAAATGGAAAAAGAGGGAATTGTTAAGGTATCCTCTTCTGAACTCGCCCAGGTCATGGGCACAACTGCCTCCCAGGTGCGGCAAGACTTCAACTGCTTCGGCGGCTTTGGCCAACAGGGCATTGGCTACAATGTCAAACTGCTGCGCGAAGAGCTGGGGAAGTTGATCTTTGCCCGCCAGCCCATCCCCACTATCCTGATTGGTGCAGGCAATTTAGGCCATGCCATGGCAAACTATCTTGTTGAGGACAAACGCGGCTTTGAGCTGCAGGGTGCGTTTGATGTAAAGCCAGAGATGATTGGCCTTACATTATGCGGTGTGCTGATTCGCGATATGGGCGAGCTGGGTGCTTTTTGCGCCGAACATAACCCTCGTGTCGCGGTGATTTGTGTGCCGCGCGATTCTGCCAAAAAAGTGGCACGCCAGCTAATTGACCTTGGCATCCGTGCTTTTTGGAATTTTAGCCATTATGATTTTTCGATCGATTACCCGGATGTCGTGGTGGAAAACGTCCACCTCAGCGATAGCCTTTCTACCCTGAGCTACGAGGTCAACAACAACTAACCTCTTTTGCAAGGCATTCCCCCGCCCCGCAGCCAGTTTGTGCGGGGCGGTTTTTTTCAATCTGTTGTTATCATCCCAATTTGAAAGAGGAATTATTGTGGCAAAACTATATTTTCGCTACGGCGCCATGAACAGTGGCAAATCCACCGCACTGATGCAGGTTGCCCACAATTACGAAGAGCGCGGCATGCGCGTGCTGCTGCTAAAGCCCCAAATCGACACCAAGGGCGGTGACAGCGTCATCAGCCGGCTGGGGCTCTCCCGCAGGGTAGATGTCTCGGTGACCCCGCAAATGGACTTATATGCCGCTGTGCAGGGCGATATTGCGATGCACGGCCCGCTTGCCTGCGTGCTGGTGGACGAAAGCCAGTTTCTTTTGCGCGGGCAGGTAGATCAACTGCTGTATGTCACGGTAAAGCTGCACGTGCCGGTGATTGCATATGGCCTGCGCGCCGACTTTTTAATGAACGGCTTTGAGGGCAGTATTCGGCTGTTAGAGCTTGCGCATAATATTGAAGAGATGAAGACCATTTGCCGCTGCGGGCACAAGGCGCTGTTTAATGCGCGCAAAATTGGCGGGCAGTTTGTGTTTGAGGGCAGCCAGGTCGCCATTGACGAAGAGGGCGGTGTAAAATACGAAGCCCTGTGCGCCGAATGCTATCTTGCCGAGCGAGACGCTTATTTTGCTAAAAATGGGGGCTGATTGCACCTTGCAGCGCAGGCTTTGAGGGTGCAGTTTCAACTGCTAAAGTTTTTTGAAAAAAGCTAAATTTAACCGTTGACAAAGTGCCGTGTTTTTGGTAGAATAAATAACGTCGTCAAGAGAGGTAACAACCTTGTGTGACGGATTTGCGGATGTGGCGGAATTGGCAGACGCGCTAGATTCAGGTTCTAGTGAGGGCAACTTCATATGGGTTCAAGTCCCTTCATCCGCACCATAAAGTATGCCCAATAAGGATGCCACAGGCTGAAAAGCCTGTGGCATCGGGCTTTTTCGGGGGTCTGCACCCCCGAAAACAGGGTCGTATTTTCGTGGAT
>JAQVCK010000163.1 GCA_028689835.1 Pygmaiobacter sp.
CGCAGTGCCGTTTCGCCGGGGGCGGTCCACACGGCGCTGCGCCCGCTAATCGCGAGTACCCAGCCGTTCCAGCTCTCGTTAAAAAAGTCCAGCCCAAACACGGTCAGGCCTGCAAAAACGGGGTCCCAGTTCGCGGTTTTGCGCGCAAGGTGAATCTCTTTTGTGTACACATAAAAAACGAGGCAGAGTAGGGGGATAACATACCACTTTAGGGTCGACAGGTCACGCAACCCGTCCAAAGCTTGAATCGATGCGCTTGTCATAAAAAATCCTCCCTTATTTTATTTTTAAAAGTGTCTGTTCAAAAGGTCACTTTTTTAGCCCGTTTAATAGTAAATCCATGCTGTGCAGGTACACCGCAAACCCGCGCTGGCCCTCGCCATTGCCGTAAATTTTAATCAGGTGCATCATGTAAATGGAGTATAAAAGCTCGGTCGTATAATCAATATTGAGGTCGCGAAAAACACCCGCGGCAACCCCTTCATTTAAAACCGCATGCAGCAGCTCTTCTGCCGGGCCGTTGGCCGCCCGGTAATGGTCCTTGCCGGGGCTAAGCGAAAAAATAGCGGGGTCCGCCAGCACGATTGCGCAAAAATCGGGGTTCGTTTCGGGGTAGTGAATGGCCACTTCGGCCATGTGCAGCAGCTTTTGCAGCGGGTCGGCATCGGCTTGGATGCTTTTTTCAACAAAGCTGCGCCATTCGTTCAAAAGCTGGCTGACCGCCTGATGGTAGAGGTCCTCTTTGTTTGCAAAATAGCGGTAGATGCTGCCCTTGGTCATCTGCAACGCACCGGCAATCTCCTCAACCGTGGTTTTTTTATACCCGTATTTTGAAAACAGTAAAATGGCCGCCGCCATAATTTTCTCTTTCATTGCAAAACCCTCTTGTGAACAAATTACTATATTGTTTACTTGTTTAATATCAATGTAGCACGGCACCCATGTTTTGTCAATTACCCGCGGCCCACCCGGTAAACTTTTTTAAAACGCAGGCCCAAACCCTGTGGTAAGGCCCCGCGCAAACGGGCCGCCACAAGGGCAACAAAAAAGCCAAAAGCTGCCCGCAAAAAAAGGGGCGCTTTTGGCGTTTGCTTCAGTTTGTATTTTGGGTAAAGCTTAGGGCAAAAACGGCGTGTCTTCGCCGCGGTCCGGCAGGTCGATTTCCGGCATCAGCTCGGTGGAGATGACGTGCAGCATCTCCTCCAGTTGGGCGACCTCCTGCGCAGAAAACCGCTGTTTGATGCGGCCCATCACGGTGGAAAGGTAGCGGTAGCTTACATTATAATAGTCGATGTATTTTTGCGTCACTTCAAGGTGGTATTCGCGCCGGTCACTTTGCGAGCGCACCTTGCGCAGATAGCCTTTTTGGATGAGGCTGTTTACCTTATAGGCGGCGTTGGGCGACGAGATTTGCACAAAGCTGGCAAACTCGTTGATGGTGGGGGTGCCAAGCGCCTGAATGATCTCCATGCAAAAGGTTTCCACCGTCGTCAGGCTCGCTTCCCGGTCTTCAAAATGTGCAAACACCTTGCGGTAAAAATGCAGTTTGAATTTGGAATACACGGCGGCAAATTGATGGTCGAGCATGGTTCGGGCCCTCCTTTCGGTGTGGGGTGTTCTTTTACTAGTATAGTGTATTTTACCGGCACTTGCCAGTGCCGGTGACAAAAAAAGTGCCGGGCGGCGAAAAACTGCCGGCACCGGCGGCCCTAAAATTGGCGGCGGTCAGGTTAGTGCAAAGGTCAACTCTGCCATGGCCGCCACCGCACCGTCCACCCGCGCGACGGCTTTGCCCATGCCCACTGCGCCGCGGCGGGCCGTCAGCGTGCATTCCAGCTGCAATACGTCGCCGGGGGTCACCGGCCGTTTAAACCGCGCGTGCTTCACCCCGCCAAACAGCACCAGCTTGCCCTTGTTTTCTGCTTCGGTCAGCAGTGCCACGGCGCCCACCTGCGCCAGCGCCTCTAAAAGTAACACGCCGGGCATCACGTGCTTTTCGGGGAAATGCCCGCAAAAAAACTGCTCGTTTACCGTGACGCATTTGCGCCCCACGGCCCGCACGCCGGGCTCGCATTCAGTAATGCGGTCCACCAGCTGAAACGGAAACCGGTGCGGAAGCACCTGCATAATCTCGTTCGAATCCAGCGTCATGTTACGCGCCCTCCCACTTTTTTAAAATAATGCTGGCGTTGTGCCCGCCAAAGCCCAGCGAGTTTGACATCGCGGCCCGGATGTCGGCAGCGCGCCCGGTGCAGGGCACCACGTCAAGGTCGCAGTCTTTATCCGGCACGGCATAGTGCAGCGTTGCGGGCAAAAACCCGTCGCGCAGTGCCAGCGCGGTAAAGGCGGCTTCCACCGCGCCCGAAGCCCCCAGCAGGTGCCCGGTCATCGATTTGGTCGAGCTGATGGCAAGCGCCGACGCGTGCGCGCCAAACGCCAGCTTCACGGCTGCGGTCTCGCCCGCGTCGTTCATCGGGGTAGAGGTGCCGTGTGCGTTGATGTAGCCGATGGCTTCGGGCGCAAGGGCGGCGTCACCCAGCGCAAGGCGCATCGCCCGCGCCGCGCCGCTGCCGCCGGGGGCGGGGGCCGTGATGTGGTAGGCGTCACAGCTGGCGCCGTAACCCGCCACTTCGGCCAAAATCGTCGCGCCGCGCCGCAACGCGTGGGTGTATTCCTCCAGCACCAGCGCACCGGCGCCCTCGCCCATCACAAAGCCGCTGCGCTCGGCATCAAACGGGATCGACGCACGCAGCGGGTCTTGCCCGGTGTGCAGCGCGTGCAGCGACGTAAAGCCGCCGACCGCAAGGGGCGTGATGGTGGCCTCGGCCCCGCCGCACAGCGCCACGTCGGCATAGCCGTCCCGCACATGGCGAAACGCGTCGCCCACCGCATTGGTGCCCGACGCGCAGGCCGTTACCGGGCAGGTGCACATGCCCAAAAAACCATAGCGAATGGCAAGGTTGCCCGCCGCCATATTGGCAATGGCCATCGGGATGAAATAGGGCGACACGCGGTCGTACCCCTTGTCTTCGCCCTTCAGGCATTCTTGCTGGGTGGTGGCAAAGCCGCCGATGCCGCTTGCAAAAAACACCGCGCAGCGGGTCAGGTCCTCTTGTTCTGGGGCAAGGCCACTCTGGCCCATCGCTTCGTCTGCGGCGACAAGGGCAAATTGCACGTTGCGGTCCAGCTTGCGCACCTCGCGCTTATCGATGCAGGCGGTGGGGTCAAAATTTTTCACTTCGCCCGCCAGCGTCACCTTTTGATTGGTGGTGTCATATTGGGTGATGGGCCCAATACCGCAGCGGTTTGCCTGCACGGCAGCCCAGCTTTCGGCAAGGGTCAGCCCCAGCGGGGTAATGGCGCCCATGCCGGTGATGACGACACGTCTTTGTTCCATAGGGTTCCTCCTGTTCACATGGCCATGCCGCCGTCGACACACAGCACCTGCCCGGTGATGTAGCCCGCACTGCGGGAGGACAAAAATACGGCGGCGGCGGCAACATCCGCCGGGGTGCCAAACGCACCGGCGGGGATTTCGGCGAGAATTTTTTCGCGTACGGCGTCGCCCAGTGCGCCGGTCATATCGGTTTCAATAAAACCGGGGGCAAGGCAGTTGACGGTGATGCCGCGGCCCGCCAGCTCTTTGGCGGCGCTTTTGGCAAGGCCAATCAGCCCGGCTTTGCTGGCGGCATAGTTTGCCTGCCCGGCGTTGCCGCGCACCCCCACCACACTGGCGATATTGAGGATGCGCCCGTACCGCTGTTTCATCATGGGGCGGGCGGCGGCTTTCATGCAGTGAAACGCGCCCTGCAAGTTGGTGGCCAGCACTTCGCCAAACTGCGCGGCAGAAAGCCGCACCAGCAACCCGTCGCGGGTGATGCCCGCGTTGTTGACGAGGATATCCAGCCCGCCAAAGCGGGCGGCCGTCTCGGCAATCAGCGCCGCCGCCTGCGTTTCGTGCGCGATGTCGGCCTGCAAAGCAAAAGCGTCCGCCGCGCCCGCGGCAAGGCAGGCCTGCACGGTTTTTTCGGCTGCGGCTTTGTTACCCGCATAGTTTACGGCAACGGCGGCGCCGGTGGCGGCAAGCGCAAGTGCAATGGCGCGGCCAATGCCGCGGCTGCCGCCGGTAATCAGTGCGCGTTCAGGTTGTTGCTGCATCGGGGCCCTCCTGTAATGCGGCCAGCACCGCGGCAAGCTCGGCTGCGGTTTCGGCGGCGAAGCTGCGCTGCGGGGGCAGCGCGAGTGTTTTTTTCACAAAGCCGCTCAGCACCCGGCCCGGGCCAATTTCCAGCACGGTGTCGATGCCGTCCTGCTGTAAGCGGCGCAGCAGGTCTTCAAAATAAACGGGGCTTTGCACCTGCTGTTCCAGCAGGGCGGGGATGGTGTCACCCTGCCGCATGGGCCCGCCAAGGCAGTTAAAATAAACCGGTATCAGCGGTTTTTGCAGCGGCATCCCGGCAAGGCGCGCGCGCAGTGCGTCGCCCGCCGGGGCCATCAGCGAAGTGTGAAACGGGCCGGACACCGCCAGCGGCAGGCAGCGCTTTGCGCCGGCCTCTTTTGCCAGCGTGCAGGCCAGCTGCACGGCGGCTTCATCGCCGCCGATTACCAGCTGGCCGGGGCAGTTGTAGTTTGCAATCTGTACCACCCCGGCGCGAAAGGCGGTTTGACAAACTGCCTCTAGCGCTTCGCGCCCAAGGCCCAAAATGGCGGCCATACCGCAGGCGCGGCCTGTGACCGCGGTGGCCATGGCCTGCCCGCGAAAGGCAGCCAGCGCCGTGGCGGCGGGGGCAGTGAACACCCCGGCGGCGCACAGCGCCGAGTATTCGCCAAGGCTAAGGCCCGCGACGGCGGCGGGCACAATGCCCGCCTGCTGCAACACGGCGGTGACACCCGCGGCAAAGGCCACCATGCAGGGCTGGGTGTACCGGGTGTCGGCAAGCTGCTGGGCAGGCCCTTCAAAGCACAGGGTTTTTAAATCAAACGGCACGGCGGCGGCCGCCGCGTCAAACGCCGCGCGAAACGCGGGGTAAGCGCCGTATAAATCTTTGCCCATGCCGGGGTGCTGGGCACCTTGCCCGGCGTATAAAAAAGCAAGTTTCAAGTGGCGTCCCTCCATTCGGTCATAATGCTGCTGAGCACTTCGGCGACGGAGTACATGCCGTCCAGCCGCCACGCGTTGGCACCGCAGAAAAACAGCCCGTTTTGCACATCGCCCTGCACGGCGGCAATTAGCGCCTGCACAATGCAGTAGCGGGCGCTTGCCCGCGGGCAGGGCACAAGGCAGCCGACGCAATTTTTGTGCGGTACGCTTTCACCCAGCGCCAGTGTTTCGGTCAGCGGGGTGCGCAGCGCGCGGCCCGGCATGCCCACCGGGCTGTGGACCAGCAGGATATCCTGCGGTTGCGCGGCAATCAGCGTGTCTTTATAGGCTTGCGAGGCGTCGCATTCGGTGGTGGCAATCAGCCTTGTGGCGATTTGCACCCCGGCGGCGCCCGCGGCGGCAAGGCGCGCAGCGTCTTGCCCGCCCCAAACACCGCCCGCGGCAAACACCGGGATGCGCCGGTTTGCCTGCGCTTCAAACGGCTGCAACGCGGCGGTGACCTGCGTGACAATGGTTTCAAGCGCCGGGGCGGTGCCCGCCAGCAG
>JAQVCK010000164.1 GCA_028689835.1 Pygmaiobacter sp.
GCCATGATTGAAAAAACAGATAAAACAAGAGCCAGCTATTATCGGTACTACACCAATCAGAAGTGGGGTGCTGCTAAAAACTATCATCTCACATTGGATTCTGACTGCATTGGTTTAGATGGAACGGTCGATATAATCGAACATTATCTGAAAGTCTGTGGCATCGGCAAGGAGAGTGTTTTTAATGAATAAAATCGTATTGATTGAAGCTAAATACAGCGTAGGTGCAGAAGAAATCGGAAATGCACTTGCACAGAACTGGAATATTCCATTCATCGAAGGCGCCGCCAATCTTACAAGTCCCTGTGTTGCCCTTAATGTGGGAGATTCCTCTAAGGTGTCGGATGATTTATCCACCGTAAAAATATACTTGTATGCAGATCCTCTGTTCCGTGCGGCCTTGTATGCCTCGAAAAGCAAGGCGGATAAAAAGCAGGCAGACAAGATCATTGTCGAAACAGATGCTGCGCATCGGGAGGTTTTCTTGTCCCAAAATCACCGTGAAATCGGTTTGACAGAAGATTATGATCTGTGCATCAACACAGCTTTTTGCAATGTTACTAAAAGCACAAAAGTGGCTCAAAATTATGTTATGTCTCGCATTTTGCAGGAGTGTTTGTCAGAAATAAAAGATTAAAAAATATATAAATTGGCGGCAAGGAGAATTTCTCCCTGCCGCCATTGTCCTTATATCGTATAAATCAATTCTGCATTTACAATTTCCGTTGCACGATTACGGATATTGTTCATTTGTTGAACCCACGCCATTTGGTCGGTTGCTTTTAGTTCTTCCGGTCCATTTTCTTTGTCGGCAAATGGACCGTGAGGGCGAGGCTCCGTAGTAAGCCCCGATGTGGTTGGTGGGTTTTTTGAGTCGTAGCAAAAGTGCTGATTATTCTTCCTGTAATGTATAAGCATAGTTTTCGTTTCCTTCCTGTTTAGACGCAAAAAGAGCCGAAACACTTTGGAGGTTGAGGTTGCTTGATTTTAATATTTGTCTAACTTTTTGGGGTCAGTTCAGGTTTAGCCGTAAAAATCAGCGCCCTTTGGCGTTTTCATATTTAATTTTGGTAGCGCCCTTTTTGGATTTAGGCGCCCTTCAAAAAGGGCGCCATAGATACCGCAAGGGTTTGATGGGTTTGTATATAAAAAACAGCGTCTGTTTCACCTGGCATTTCTGTCGGTAAAAAGGGCGCTGCTTTTTGTTTTCTATCATATCATTTGGCGCATAATTTTAGCTCCCATAAAAAGGGCGCTACCACACACGATTTTACTTGCAGGTTCAAGTCACATCAGTGTGAAGCTTTTACCCAAATAAATCTATAAAAAAAGGCTTCCACTTTTTAAAGTGAAAGCCCTCGAAAGGCGCATGATTACTGGCTTTGTGAGCCATAAATCTTTTTTGCCTTTCATTTTTGGTGCGGAAGATGGGACTTGAACCCACACACCGAAGTACTGGCTCCTAAGACCAGCGCGTCTGCCATTCCGCCACTTCCGCACAACATTGACAGTTTACCAAGAAGCAGCCAATTTGTCAATGGTTTTTGCCGCAAAATGGCGGCGGAAAATCACGGCAAATCCGCTCGAAAAAGCCAGGAAAACGCGCTTCGCAATAATTTGCGCCCCCCTGCACACACTATAAGCAGGGGGGATGGCTATGAAAAATGTGATTCGATGGCTGGGCCGGGGGGCGCTTGCCGTGGCGGCGCTGGCAGCCGTGGCGGTGGTTGCCTTGCGCTGCGCACTGCCGGATACCTACACCATCACGCCAGGGGCCACGCTTTGCATTTCGTCCATGCCCTGGTTGCAGGTGCAGCGCACGGCGGCGGAGGCGGCGGCGGTGAACGGCGGCCAGCAAGATACCAGCGAAAACTGTACCTTATCGCTATTTGGGGTGCTGCCCGTCAAAACGGTGCGCACGGTTTCCACCGCGCGGCGCACCGTCACCGTTTGCGGCACGCCGTTTGGCATCAAAATGTTTTCAAACGGTGCGTTGGTGGTGGCTTTTTCTGATTTATATACGGTTTTGGGCAGCCAAAACCCCGCCAAGGAAGCCGGGCTGCGCCTGGGAGATTTGATTGTTTCGGCCAACGGGCGGTCAGTGCGCACCAACGATGAGCTTGCCGAGGCAATTGCCGCAGCCGGGGGCGGCGGCATTGAGGTGGCCTACCTGCGGGGCGAAACGCGCTACACCTGTGTGCTGACCCCCGCGCAGGATAGCCGCACGGGGGCCTACAAGGCCGGGGTGTGGGTGCGCGATTCCTCGGCCGGCATTGGTACCCTCACATTTATAGACCCGCTCCACAATACCTTTGCGGGGCTGGGCCATGCCATCAGCGATACCGATACCGGCGCGGATATCCCGCTGCTTTCGGGCGAAATTGTGCCCGTTACCGTAACCGGCATTGTAAAGGGGAGCGCGGGCACCCCCGGCGAGCTGCGGGGCGAATTTGCGGGCGGCGGGGCCTTGGGCAGCGTGCTTGCCAACGATGCCACGGGGGTGTACGGCGTGTTATCGGGCGGGGGCGGCATGGGGGGCACCGTTTACCCGGTTGCCAATATGCAGGAGGTGCAGCCCGGTGAGGCACAGATGCTGACGACCATTGCAGGCACCGAAGCCAAGCTGTACAGTGTGCGGATTGAGCGGGTGAACCTGACCGCCGCCGACCCAAACCGAAATATGCTGATACGGGTGACGGATGCCACCCTGCTATCCACAACCGGGGGAATTGTGCAGGGGATGAGCGGCAGCCCGCTGATTCAAAACGGGCAGTTGGTGGGGGCGGTTACCCATGTGCTCGTTAACGACCCAAGCCGCGGGTATGCCATTTTGGCCGAAACCATGCTAACCGGGGCAGATGCCTGCGCACCGGCCCAGCAGGCAGGTTAAGCCACTGCTGGAAAAGCATTTGGCCGGGCAGGGCGCTTTGGCAGAGAAAAACGGCGAAAGAGTAATATGCTGGAAAAAATAAGAATTAGCGTAAAAACGATTATTTTTAAAAGTATATGGCAACTTATACAAAAAAGCGTCGAAGGAAAGGCCGAGATTACGGGATATTTTTATCGGATAGCCTATTGCTAAAATTGGTAAAACATGGTAAAATTTCCAGTGTTGAGAGAAAAAGAAAACTAAACATACAGCAGAGGAGAGAATTATCATGGAAAAAATCAAATTCGTCATGACGGATACCGGCGCACAGGTGACAGCGCAGTGCAAGCAGGCGCTTGAAGGCAAGGGTGTCAGCGTGACGGTCTGCGAGAAGGACGGCGGCAAGGCCCTGCAAACCCTGCTGAGCGTGCGCCCGCAGGCTGTGCTGCTGGATGCGTTTATGCCCGATTTGGACGCCATCACCGTCAAGCAGCGGTACGAAGCGCAGGGAGGCGGCAAAACCACCTTTTTTGTGACGGGGGCCTTCCAAAGCGAGGATATGGAGCAAGAATTGCTGGATAACGGCTTTGCCTTTTTCTTCGTAAAGCCGTTCGATGAAAGCGTGCTAACCGCCCGCGTGCTGAAAGCCGCCGGCACACCCACCATCCGGCTGGCAGCCTCCCAGGATAGTGACGAATTGACCGTGACCGAGATATTGCACCAGATTGGCGTGCCCGCCCACATTAAGGGCTACCAGTTCCTGCGGGATGCCATTTTGCTGACGACCGAGGACCACGAGTATATCAACGCCGTTACCAAGCGGCTTTACCCCGAAATTGCCAAGCGGAACGGCACCACGGCCAGCCGGGTGGAGCGCGCCATCCGCCATGCCATTGAGGTGGCGTGGGACCGTGGCGATGTGGATACCCTAAACAGCTACTTTGGCTACACCATCCACAACCTGCGCGGCAAGCCCACCAATAGTGAATTTATTGCCATGATTGCCGACCGCATCCGCCTGGATAAAAAGCGGCGGGCGTGAAGCTTGATTTGCTGGTAAGTATGGCTTGATGCACTGTTTTTTAGGAACTGTTTCAAGCCTACCAACGCTATAAAAATCGATGTGAATTTGCAGGTTGGAAGCAATAAATAAATATAGTTTGCAGCGATAAACTTCCTGTATTGGTTGGGTGAAAAACCTGCCATACAGGGGGTTTTTATTTGAAAATATGCTATGAAAATGCGATATGGAAGTTTTTTACAGCATTGTAAAAGCAGGTGGCCCGGCGGCGGTACAAAGGCAGATGCCATAGAAATGATGATCGTTTCCGCACAAACCGGAAAGGCTGCCGCCGGTTTGCACACTTAAAACAATTGAAACAATTGAAACCCTTGAAACCAATTACGCCCCAATTACGCAAATTGCGCAAATTACGCAAGGGCGCAAAGCGAAGCGGCCTTCCTGCCATGCCCCCACCGAATAGCCGGTAGAGGGCGTGATTTGCTTCGCCTGGCGTGTGCCCTGCATACGATTATTTGTTTTTCCAGACATACCACAATGCCAACCCGCTTAGTACGAAGATGATGGGCATTTGGGGGTCGATTTTCCCTTGTGTAGCATAGGTTACCGTGATTAGAAACGAGGATACCGTTAAAAGAAAAAGAACAATCAATACAACCGTTGTAAGGCAGCCGCCGTTACCGCCGCCTCCACCGCCACCGCCACCCCCGCCGCCGTGCGTGGAATGGAAGCTTTGCATATAATGGGCATAGCCACTGGAGCCACTGCCAAAATACCCATAATCGTTTCCATTGTCGGCCATAATAAAACCCCTCCATGATTATCAATTGCGTTTTTTGCCAGGAAAACGCGGTGCACCCGGAGAACCCGGTGGCAAAACGTGTTTGCTGCTTTGCGCAAGGCGGCCCATGCTTTTTTTACAAACAAAACAACCCCTACGGGCAGGGGAGGGCCAGGGTGACAAGGCCGCCGCCGGTGGGGGCGTTGGCAAGGGTTAGCTTGCCGCCGTGCTGCGCCATAATGGTGGTGGCGATATACAGCCCCATGCCGTAGTGCAGCCGGTCGCCCCGGCTGCGGTCGGCCCGGTAAAACTGCTCCTTCGCGTGGCGCAGAGCCTCGGCAGAAAAGCCCGTGCCCTCGTCCAAAACGGCAACCGAAAGCCAGCCGCCGCCTGCCGCGGCGTGAATCGTGATTCTTCCGCCCGGGGGCGAATGCTCCAGCGCGTTGGTGATAACGTTCAGGATGGCGCGCTTGCACAGGGCTGGGTCGGCCTGCACGGTGGCGGGCAGCGGCTCCTGCTCAGTAAGCGCCACCGTTACCCCATTGGGGGCGCAAAGCGCCTGGGCTTGCGCGGCAATCTGGGCCAAAAAACCGGCCAGCGGCAGGGCTTGCCGTTGCGGCGGGCAGGCGGTGGCCGCCTTGTTTTTGGAAATATCGATTAGCGCCTTGATGTACGATTGCATTTGCAGCGTACTTTCGGCAATGTAGCCAGTGTACTGCTGCTGCTCATCGGTCAAAGGGGTTTCGCCAAGCAAATCGGCATTGCCACGGATGACGGTCAAAGGGGTTTTTAGGTCGTGCGCCAGGGCGGACATCTGCTCGTTTTTGCCTTCCTCCAACCGCCACTGGCTTTCCAGCGCGGTTTTTAAGGCCGCCCGCATGGCATCCATCGAGGTGAAGATTGCGTTGATCTCCTGGATGCTGCTCCGGGTGATGGAAAATTCCAGCTCCTGCTTTTTGATTTTTTCGGTGGC
>JAQVCK010000165.1 GCA_028689835.1 Pygmaiobacter sp.
CATCTGCAGCTGTCGTTACGGCTGTGGTGCCATAGGTGGGGGAAAGCGTTACTGTTGCGCCAGAAACCGGCGCTTCGCCTTCCTCTTCCACCACGATTCCCGAAACGGTGACTAACTTTGTCCACTTAGCATAAACCGTTATGCTGGCAGTGACGGCGGTTGCGGCGGTAAACTGCTTGCCGCTACCGCTTTTGCCTGTGTACCAGCCGTCAAAACGGTGGTTTTCTTTGGTGGGCGGGTCAGGCATCTTAATGGCGCTGCCCTCCTCAACATTGCCAACAGCCGCTATTGCACTGCCGCCGTCACTGTCAAAGGTAACGGTGTAGACATTGGGCGCGGCGGCTACGGTAACGGTTGCCGTGCCGAACCTGTTGCTGTCTGCTATGGAAGTGGCCTTAACAGTGAGGGTGGTTGCGGTTTCTCGTCCGCTCACAGTCAGCAAGCCGTCTGTGCTAATGCTGCTGGCCGTTCCGCCGCTGACGCTCCAAGTGACCGTTTTCGCCGTGCTGTCCGTCGCGGTGACGTTGGCGGTAAACTGCTGGGTCTTGGTCTTTTTCACCGTGGCTGAGGCGGGGCTGACGCTCACAGAGGTGATGGGGGAGATCACAGTGATGGAAAGCGCTTTGGTGGCGTCGGGGGTAATGCCGTTCGTCGCCTTAACGGTGAAGCTGCTTGTGCCAGTCATTGTGGGTGTGCCGGAAATAACGCCGGTGCTTGCATTCAGGCTAAGTCCTGCCGGCAGCGCGCCGGAGGAAATACTCCAGGTGATGGGTGTCTTGCCGCTTACAGCAAGGGTTTGGCTGTACGCCGTGCCGATTACGCCGTTTGAAAGGCTTGTGGTGGTGATTACGGGGCCCGAGCTGGCAGGGTTTAATGCCAGCTGCACCACTTGATTACTGCCACTGCCGCTGTTTTGCACCAAATACATATCGCTGTCGCTGGTAAAATACTTGCTGTAGTCGGCGTTATTTTTGCCGGTGATATCGACCGGTTTTGTGCTCGTAGGTATTTGTTGCGCCGTCACGCCGATGGACGCGCCAGTGGTAAGCGTAGGGCTGACGGTGACGGCCTTGCCAATTCGCAGGCACATGTTACTGGGAACTTTATCCGTGCCCTTGGTGTTCTCGGCGATGACCGCCGTGCCGCCGACGGTAAGAGTGCCAGAATCAACGTATACGCCACCAATGCCAACTGCGCTGCTTGTTCCATTTTTGCTGATGCTGCCGCCGGTCATGGTAAAGCTGCCGTTAAAGCCAACATACACGCCGCCGCCGTTTTTACTTACGGTGTTGCCGGTAATGTTGCCGCCGCTCATAGCAAATTTACCTCCGTAAACGTATGCGCCGCCGCCGTCAGCGCCGATGTTCCCGGTGATTCTGCCCTGCTTCGTCACGTCGGTACTGCTGCTGTCTGTAAGTGTTAGGTTGCCAAATACAACAAGGACACTGTCGGTGTTTTTAATTTGGCTGCTAACAGTTTTTCCATTAAGGTCAAGGATGGCGCTTTTATAAGTGTCAAAGCGTAGCCCAACGTTGGTGTTTACATCCGACAACAGCTGAATGTATGCGGTGTTAAAGGATGATAAACGGCCTGCGTAGCTCACGGCCTCGGTTAGGTCGCCGCTGCCAGCCCAAGTGGTTGGAGCGGCACCGCCTGTGCCTGCTAAGCCCCAACGAGCTTCGGGTGCCGCCGTCAGCTGCACCTGACAATAGATAGTTCCGGTGCTGTTTTTCACCATATAGGCATCGTTGTCGCTGAAAAAGTAGCCGCTGTTGTCGGTGTTTTGCTTGACATTGGTGATGTCGACTGGTGTGCCTTTTACGGGCGCTATTTCGGTTGTCACGCCGATACGCGCGCCTGTGGTCAACGAAGGAGCCGAAAAATGAACATCGGCGTAAACGACACGGATATATTTAGGCAAGTACACATTATTGGCAACCGCAGCCCCGGCCTCGCCCTTGGTGTTGTCGGTGACAACAGCCTTGCCTCCCACAAAGAAATGGCTGTCGGGGGCGTACACGCCGCCGCCGTTTTCTTGCCGACTGCTATTGCCAGTGACGCTGCCGCCAGTCATGATAAAAGCACTACTACCGGCATACACACCGCCGCCGTTTTTGTTTGCGGTGTTATCCGCAACGCTGCCGCCCGACATGGTAAAGCCATAGCCATAGTCGATATATGCACCGCCGCCATTTTCGCTCGCGGTGTTATTCGCGATGCTGCCACTTTCCAGTTTTAAGTCGCCGTTGACGTAGACACCGCCGCCGTTTTTTGCTGTGTTTCCGCTGATGGTCGACGTGTTTTTCACGGTAAGACTTCCGGAGGTATCGGCGACGAAAACACCGCCGCCGCTTTCGCTTGCGGTGTTATCCGCAATGCGGCCATTGATCATGTTAGATGCGTTTCCTTGAAAATACAAACCGCCGCCGTTTTTTGCCGTGTTTTCCGTGATGCTGCCGCCCTGCATGGTGAAGCTGCTAATCTTGTCGTTTTTGGTGCCGACAACATACACGCCGCCGCCGTTTTCTGCGAAGTTGTTTTCAATACTACAGTTTTTGTATTGTTGCATGTGACCATACCGGTTGACATATACGCCGCCGCCACTTGCGCTGGCGGTGTTCCCTGAGATTTTACCGCCGGCTATGGCAAAGTTGCCCGGCATGGAGGGAGACAAGAATGTGCCGGTGACATACACGCCGCCGCCGTTTTCTGCGGCGTTCCCTGTAATGTTGCCGCCTTCAATTCTAACGCTACCTCCGGGTTGGACATACATGCCGCCACCATTTGCCGTTGTTGCACTGCCGTTGTTAAGGGTCAGAACACTGAAATTCCCCTTGTTTGCGTCAATAGTCTTGCCGTTCAGATCAAGAATGATCTGCTTATCAAAGTTAAGCGTACTGGTGGTTTTAACATTGCCTTGCAGCTGAATATAGCCGCTGTTGTAGGCATAGTCACTATTGGCGTAGCGCAACGCGTCGGCCAGAGTGCCGCTGCTAATCCAATTGACGCTTCCGTCAGTATTGCTATCGCCCCATCTGGCTTCGCACGCTATTGCTAGCTGCACTGCCTGCGCATTGCCGCTGCCGCTGTTTTGCACCACATATGCGGCGTTGTCACTAGTAAAATAACTGCTGTAGTCGCTGTCATTCTTACCTGTGAACGTAACCGGGTTTGCTTGGGTCGGAACTATCTCTGTTCTGACGCCGATGGAGGCGCCTTTGACTAACGGTTTTGAGGCGCTTATGCTCAGCGTATATTGCAAAGGCAGATCCGGGTCGGACATCAAACAGACATTGCTGGCAACGGTATCGGGAACCGTACCGCTGGTATTGCCGGTAATGACCGCCGTGCCACCCACGGTAATGTTGTTATAGGCGTACACGCCACCGCTGTTCTCGGCGGTGTTGTTTGTGATGCTGCCGCCGGTCATGGTAAAGCTGTTGCCTGTAGCCACGCCGCCGCCACATTGGGCGGTGTTGTTTGTAATGCTGCCGCCGGTCATGGTAAAGCTGTTGCCTGTGGCAGCCACGCCGCCGCCATATTGGGCAGTGTTATTTGTAATGCTGCCGCCGTTCATGGTAAAGTTGCCATTGTTGGACACCGATACGCCGCCACCAGTGTTGGCTGAATGGTTATCGGAAATGCTGCCGCCATTCATAACAAAGTTGCCATTGAACACGAACACGCCGGCACTGCTGCCACTATTTCCGGTGATATTACCCCCATTCATGGTAAAGAGGCCGCCGAAGCCCACACACACGGCACCGTTGAAGGCGTTTGATGCGCCGGTAATTTTGCCCTGCGCCGTTACGTCGTTACTGCTGCTGTCCGTAATCGTAATAGCACTGTACACATCAAGGACGCTGGCACCACTGCCAGCAGTGCTTTTTATGGTTCGGCCGTTAAGATCAAGAATAACGGTTCTGTCCAAGCCAAAGCCTAACGCGCTTGTAGTATTCACGTTCGACAAAAGCTGAATGTAGGTCGTACTACTACCTGAATTTTTGGCGTACTCTACAGCATCGGTAAGGTTACCGCTGCTTACCCAGCTGTCGGGTGCTGAGCCGTCAGCCTTTGCCACGCCCCAGGCGGCTTGATAAGAAGGTGCCGTCACCAGCTGCACGATGTTGTCCGTGCCGTTTTGAACCGCATACGCATCGTTATCGCTGAAAAAATATGCGCTCACATCGGCGGTGTTCGCACCTGTGATATTCGCCGGTTTTTCGGTAGTGATGGGTGTCAGGCGGTTCATCGATATACCGAAAGAAGCGCCGCTTTCCAGCGGGGTTTCGCTGCTCACCGTGAGGATTTTGCTGGAATCGTTGGCGTTTAGAGAAATATTGTTGACAATCGCGCTGTCTCCCGCGGTGTTGCCGGTAATTTTTGCAGTACCGCCCACCGTAAAGCCGTCGCCCTGCACGCCGCCGCCAGTGCCCGCGTTATTGCCGCTGATTTCGCCGCCTGTCATAACAAAGGTGGACCAGTTGTTTTCAACACCGCCGCCCGAGGCCTTTGCGGCAGCCATATTGGTGGAGTTATTCGTGATACTGCCGCCTGTCATGGTGAAGGTGCTGCTAAACAACACCACGCCGCCACCACCAGCGCCAGCGGTATTCTTTGAAATGCTGCCGCCTGACAGGTTGAATGTGCCGTTTTCTACCCACACGCCGCCGCCAGCAACGCCGGTGACAGTATTTTCGGTGATGCTACCACCGGTCATTGTAAAGGTGCCTTTGACGACCTTGACGCCTCTGCCCTTGTTATTGGGGTTCCGGTTGCTAATCGTTCCGGCTTCCATTGTAAAATTGCCGCCGTCACGCACATATACGCCAATGGCGTCATCAGAAGCAAGCCCGAGCAGCTTCCCCTGCATAGTCACATCGTCGCTGCTCGTATCTTTAAGTGTCAATGTGCCATCAACGGTGAGAATTGTCATTGGCCAGTTCTCTGCGAGGATGCTGCTGCCGTTCAAATCAAGTACCGCTGTTTTGCCGGTGTCAATTGTTAAAGTGTTATATATAGATATGCTGCTGCTTTGCAGCTGAATATACGCTGTGCCGCTTTCAAGGCCATTGGCGTAGGCGACCGCATCGACGAGGGTACCTGTGTTTGCCCAGTCGTCGGGTGCCGAGCCGTCAGCCTTTGCCACGCCCCAGACGGCCTCACCCATAGGCACACCCAGCAGTGCCATAGTGGTAAGAGATGCTGAAAGGGCGTACTCCCCCGAAAGCATCCGGTCGACCGCACGATAGGTTTGAATTGTGTCGGCATATTCCGCGAGAACCGTCTCGTCCTCGCGCTCGGCGGGGGAAAGCTCCGTATATTCTTCATATCGTGTCCGTATCGGAGAAAAAGCCTTCTCAAAGTTTTCTTCAAGACGCGTCATAGTCGCTATCTGCTCTTCAGTTGCATCTGGCTGTTCAGCCGCCTGACGCGCAAGCAGATACAACCGACAAAGCGAAAGCACCTCGTTATCCGGCACGCCGGAGTCTAGGGTTACCGAAGGGTTGCCCAGCACGCCGGAGTCAAGTGCCTTCAAAAATCCGGAGTCAAGTGTATCCAAAAGGCCATCGCCGCCGTGGTAATCACCGCTGGAGATAACATCGAAAACAC
>JAQVCK010000166.1 GCA_028689835.1 Pygmaiobacter sp.
AGCCTTGGCAATTTTGCCGACTACTGGCAGCTGTTTTACCAGTACGACCGGCTGGTCGGCGGCTTTATTTGGGACTTTGCCGACCAGGCGCTGTTTCGCAACGGGCGCTGGTGCTACGGCGGTGACTTTGGCGACGAGCCCAACGACGGCGCGTTTGCCTGCAACGGTATTTTGCGGGCCGACCGCAGCCCCAACCCCGCTTTATATGAGATAAAACAGGTGTACGCACCGTTTGCATTGGCGCTGCAACCAGACGGCATTGCCATTACCAGCCGCTTGGTGTTTGCATCCGCCGCAACGCTGCAACTGCAATGGGCACTATTAGAGGATGGCCACAAGCTCGACGGCGGTGATGTGCCTCTGGCGCCTCTTGCCCCCGGCGCCACTGTGACGTTGCCCCTTGCCCCCACCTTGCCACAGCAGCCCGGCGGCGCGCTGGACCTTGTTTGTACCTTGGTGGACACCGCCGCCACCCCGTTTGCCGCTGCCGGGCGGGTGCTTTGCGGCACATCGCTAAGGCTGCGCCAACGCGCGGTAACAGCCCCCACAAACTTTGTGGATGTGCGGCAGGAAAAGCGCGACCTTGTGCTGGAAGCCGGGCCCGCCGTGGCGCGCATACGCCGCAAAGACGGCTTTGTCGCAAGCTATATGGTGGCCGGCAAAGAGTTGCTTTCCTCCCCCCTGCGCCCGCAAATTGCACGCGCGGTGACCGACAACGACGCTTACCTTGGCCTGCCGCCCTTTTTGCGGGCGTGGCTGAACACCGGCTTTTGGCTGCGGGCAAACCGCAAGCTACACGCCAAAGAAGCCGCACTGCAGCGCGACGCGGTGTCGTTTACCTTTGCGGCCCCCGGCATGCGCCAGCTAAGGCTGACCTACCGCATGACACCGGATGGCGTGCTGGCCGTAGAATTTTTTGCCGAGGCCTCCCGCAAGGGGCTGCCCCGTGCCGGCATCACCTTTGCCGTGGCACACGAGCTGCGCACCGTGCGCTTTTTTGGCTTTGGCCCGCACGAAAACTACATCGACCGCCGCACGGCGGCGCTGCCCGGCAATTACAGCATGGAGGCCGGGGCGTTTTGCCACGATTATTTGCACCCACAGGAAAACGGCAACCGCACCGGGGTAGAAAGCTTTGCCGTCGCGGGCGGCGGCCATGTGTTGGAGGCCACGACGCTGGCCGGGCCATTTGAGGCATCGGCCACCCCGTACACCCTTGCCCAGTTGCAGGCAGCCCAGCATATTGACGAGCTGGAAAAGGCGGGGCCTGTCACCGTGAACCTCGATGCCGCACAGCGCGGTGTGGGCGGCGATAAACCGGCCATTGCGCTGACAAAGCCCCAATACCAGATTGCCAAAAACGCGCCGCTGCGTCTCAGCCTTTTGCTGCGGGGCGAATAACGTCTTGGTTTATCCTTGGCGGGCCGGGCTTTCCTTGCGTGCTATTTTCTAGTAAAACACCGTCACAACAAACCGCCCCCCGGTTGCAGTAAATGCAACCGGGGGGCGGTACTTTTTGTTTTTGTGTGCGGTGCGGCATTTTACCAGCGCCGGGGCGGGGCCACAAAAATCAGGCCTGCGGCGGGGCGGGCAGCGGGCCTTTGACCGCAATCAGCGCCTTGATGGGCACACCCTGCGCCGCAAATTTTTCTTCGTACTCGGTGCGCAGGTTCCAGCTCGGCTCTGCCGCGTGCAAATCACGCGTGAAGTAACGCAGTGTAAACCCACACTCTTCAAAATAGGCAAGGCTTTCTTCAAATAAATCGTCGTCGTCGGTTTTAAACCAAATTTCACCGTCGTCTTTTAAAAATTGCCGGTATTGCAACAGCTGGCGCGGGTGGGTGAGCCGCCGTTTATGGTGCGACAGCTTAGGCCACGGGTTGCAAAAGTTGATATAAATGCGCTGCACCACGTCCGCTTCGCTGAAATTCGCTTCAATCCACTGGATATTCAGCGCGGCCAGCCGCAGGTTATCCACCGTGCGGCCCGCCTGCGCGTACCCCTCCTCTACTTTGCGCTTTGCCAGCACCAGCACATCGCTTAAATAATCAACGGCAAGGTAGTTTTGCTGCGGGTGCTGCGTGCCCTGCACGGTGGCAAACGAGCCCTTGCCACAGCCAAGCTCCAGCACCAGCGGCCGGGGGGCCGCAAATGCCTGTTGCCAACGGCCGCGCTGTGCCTCCGGGTCCTGCACAAAAAACGGGCAGGCCGCAAGCTCTGGTTTTGCATATTGCTTGTGTCGCATTCTCAAAGGGGCATCCTCCCAAACACGGGGCCTTTCGCCCCGCACCCTGTTTTTTAAAATCACCTGCCCCGGCACTGCCGGGGGCCTTACTCGTTCGCCGCCGTCAGCGCGGCCACTTCGGCCGCGGCGGTGGGCTGGGTGTTTGCAAACAGCCAGCGGTAGCTGTACAGCGCATAGCCGTCTGCCCCCGCGCTGCGCAGCGCCGCCACCTGCTTTGCCAGGTTTTCGCCGCTGGACCACTCTGCCGCATCGTTGCTGCCGCCCTCGCCCACGCCAATGCGGTAGGCACCAAGGCCAATGTATAGCTTTACGCCCGCCGCGCGCGGCAGCGACAGCCAGTATTGCAGGTTGTTTGCGAACGCGTAATCATCCCGTCCGCTTTTCGTGCGGTAGTCAAAGCCCCAGTAGATCTGCGGCATCACGTAATCCACATAACCGCCGTCGCTCATCCACAGTGCCACATCGCTGTACTGCGTGTTGTAATTGTTGTCGTTGTTGCCCTGCGGGCTGATGCCAAACGTCGCCGCGGGCCTTGCCGCTTTGACTGTGGCGTACACATTTTGCACCAGTGTATTGACATTCTGCCGCCGCCACGCCGCAAGCGGTTGCCCGTTTGCATACTGCGCATAGGCCGCCGCGTCAAAGCTGTCGTCGGCACCCTCCGGGTAAAAATAGTCGTCAAACTGAATGCCATCAACTTCATAGTTTTCGCAGATTTCGCGCACACCGTCCACGATCAGCTGCTGCACCTCGGGGATGCCGGGGTTGTAGTACAGCCCGTCGCCCACCGCGATGACCCAATCCGCCTTGGCAGGGTCCGCCTGATATTGTGCCGCGGGGTTTTGCGTTGCAAGCTGCGGCGGCGTGGTGGCCGACCCGCGAACGCGATAGGGGTTTACCATCGCTTCCAGCCGCATACCGCGGCTGTGCGCCTGTTGCACCAGTACGGCCAGCGGGTCATAACCGGGGTCCTGCCCCTGCGTGCCGGTCAACAGGTGGCTCCACGGGAAGATGCTGCTGGCATACAGCGCGTCGCCAAACGGGCGCACATGGGCAATGACCGTCGTGATGCCCATCGCCTGCAAGTTGTCAAACGCGGTGGCAATACCACTGCGAAAAGCTTCTTCGGTTGCAAGGTCCATCGTCTGGTATTCAAGGTAGGTAATCCACGCGGCGCGGTACTCATTGCCAGTGGCGGCGGGCTGTGCCGTGGCCGTTACCGCGGGCTGCGACGCCGCGGCCGGCGCGGGCGAAGCTGCCGGCACCCCACTGCTGCCCGTAGTAGACCCACAGCCCCCCAGTAAAGACACCAGCAGCACCGCTGCCAATAATAAGGCGCTGCGCGCCGTTTTTTTGTGTTGTGTTTGGGCCATATTTTCGCCCCTTTACAGTGTGGCGTCGCCCGCCAGGGCCGCCACGGCAACACTGCCGGCAATGGCGCCGTCTGCCGAGGCAGTGGCCAGCTGGCGCAACGCTTTTTTGCGGGTATCGCCCGCCACCCACACGCGGGGCAACGAGGTGGTGCAGCTTTCATCCGCATCCACATAGCCCTCTTCGGTCAGGGGCAGCTGGTCGGCAAATGCCTTGTTTTGCGGGATAAGCCCAATAGCGACAAACAGCCCGTCTACCACCAGCTCACGGTCCGGCCCGCCGGTGGTGCTTTTGACGAGCAGCGACTCCACCTTGTCTTTGCCGCGAATTTCGGTCACGACCGAGTCGAGCACAAATTCAATTTTTGTATTGTTGCGCAGCTTGGCAAGCTCGGTTTCGGCAGCACGGAAACCCTGCCGCCGGTGGATGACATACACTTTTTTGCACAGGGCAGAAAGCGCCAGCGCGTCTTCTACCGCCGTGTTGCCGCCGCCTACCACCGCCACGGTGCGCCCGTTATAAAACGCCCCGTCACAGGTGGCGCAATAGCTGACCCCGCGGCCCACCAACGCGTCTTCGCCCGGGCAGCCCAGCTTGCGCCGCTCTACCCCGCCTGCCAGCACCACACCGCGCACCCGGTAATCGGCCGCTGCGCCGTGCAGCACTTTAATGTCACCGGCAAGCTCTGCCGATTTCACTTCGTCATACTCTATTTTAGCACCGAATTTACTTGCCTGCTGGTACAGTGCGTTCGCAAGCTCGGCACCGCTGATGCGGTCGATACCGGGGTAGTTTTCCACTTCGGGCGAGGTGATGATTTGGCCGCCCTGCACCTCTTTTTCAAGGCAAATAACCGAAAGCCCACCGCGCGCCGCGTACATGGCGGCGGTCATACCGGCCACGCCGGCGCCCACAATCCCTACGTCATAATCATATTCCATTTGTCAGTTTCCGTCCTTTTCTATAAGCTCTATCGTTAAGGGGGTCACCCTAAAAGTTCCGTGCTTATTATAGGCAGATACCGGGTATTTTGTCAAAAGTTTTACCGCATAGTGGGCCTAAAACGTTTTGGCTTTCGCCACACTGTGTGGTATAATTAACTTATATGATTGCCGTTACCGCGGCAGGCAGTAACGAGCTACAGAAAGGGGGGCGTGCTTTGGCGGAGGCCACCTTTTACTATAAAAACCCCACAGCGCCCCGGCCCAATAAGCCCCCAATTCTTGGTGCGTGCGCAATTATTCAGCACGGCGACACTTATTTAATGGAGAGCCGGGCAGACAGTGACCGCTGGGCCTTTGTAGGCGGCGCAATGGAGCCAGATGAAAGCTTAGAGGACTGCATTTTGCGCGAAATACGCGAGGAGACCGGCCTTGCGCTGACCCCCGGCCAGCTGCAATTTGTGGGCGTTTACTCTGACCCTAGCCGCATTGCCGCCTACCCGGACGGCAACATTGCCCGCATCATCAGCGCCGTGTACTGGGTGGCGCTGCGGCAGGCGCCGGTGCTACATTGCAGCAGCGAGTCAAAACAGCTTTGTTTTTTGACAGTTGAACAATTGGCCCCGTTGCAGGTGGCCGAAACCCAACTGGATATTTTAAGCGATTTTGTAGAGTCACTGCTATAACAGCACCTTAGACACCTTAAACGCAGTTGTTTACCTTATTATAAAGATTATAAAGATACATGAGGGAGGCTGGTGCCTCTCTTTTTTTTGCCCCAAAGCTGTTCTGTTTTGCACCGGGCACACAAAAGCCGCCGGCAACTGTGAAATAGTCAATAGTTAATAGACACAAAAAGCCGATCAAGCCACCTGTTCGATTCTAAATTGGACGGGTGGCTTTCCATTGAGCTTGCGAATGGGACGAATGGTATTAAAATAGTT
>JAQVCK010000167.1 GCA_028689835.1 Pygmaiobacter sp.
TCGGATCTTTGCACGACGCTCATTTTCTTCCGGGCTACGATTCTTTCTTGCCATAATGTAAACCTCCATTGTGGTGCTTCTATTCTACACCACAACGAAGGTTTACACAAAGTTTGGGATGGTCTCACAATTATCGCATTAAGGCAAAGCTAAAGGGCTTGCCCCCTGCTATTCACAGACAACAAGCCCTTTCGGCTGCTTAATTTAAAATTTTGTCTAACTTTTTGGGGTCAATTCAACCATGCATGCTGTTTTTTAACTAATTTTTAAAATTTCGCTGACCGTTGGGTGTGGCCATACAACTTTTTGCATCTGCTCGCGGGTCAAGCCCGCTGTGATGGCAAGCACCAAACCGCCAATCATTTCGTCTGCATTGGGGGCCATTAGCTGTGCGCCCAACAAGCGGCCGGTCACTTCGTCAAACACCAATTTGGCAAACCCGCGCGGGGCGGCCAAAATGACAGCGCGGCCATTTGCCGATGTCAGGCTTTTTTCTGTTTGCACCGCATAGCCCGCCGCTTTAGCTTCCTCTGCTGTATAACCCACACAGGCGATTGGTGGTTCGGTGTAAACACAAGATGGTACAGCCGCCGTGTTTTTTAACTTGGGCCCACCAAACATGCCGCTTACCGCATTTTCTGCCCCTGCCTCGGCGGCATGTGCCAAAGCGATGCCACCCAGTACCACATCGCCAATGGCCCAAATACCGGCCAGCGCGGTTTCACCGTATTCGTCAGTGGGTAAAAAACCACGGTGCAGGCCCAGTTTTAAATCCGGTGCAAATAGCCCTTCGGTATTGGGGGTGCGCCCAGTACAGATTAGCACTCGATCCCCGGTAATCTGCTGCTCACCAGATGTACCGCGCACCGTGCATACAAGGCCTTCTTGACTTTGTGTAATGCCCGTAACGGTGACACCGGTAAAAATTTCAGCCCCGCGCTTTTTCAGCAGCATTGCAAGGCTTTGCCCCAGTTCTCTATCCAGCCCGGGCAGCAGGCGCGGTGCAAGCTCTAATATGGTAACTTTACGCCCCATAGCGGTGTACAATTCGGCAAACTCGGCCCCAATTACCCCACCCCCAATAATGACAAGATGCTCACAATCAGCCCCTTGCCCCGCAAGCAACTGGTCACTGTTGAGCACCCCCGGCAAGTCACTACCGGGCAGCGGTATTTGGGCCGGGCGTGAACCGGTGGCCACTAAAAGGTGTGTAGTGTGCAGCAGTTCATCGCCTACCCGCACAGCACCCACTTTTTCAACTACCGCATCCCCGCGAAAAATTTCCACTTTTGCTTTTGCCAACAGTAGTTCCACACTTTGGCGCAGGGTTTCTACCGTTTGCTGCGCAAACTGCCTTGCCGCCGCAAAGTCAAATTGCAACTTCTCCGCAGTAACACCCAATGCCGGTGCCTCTGCAAGCGCGCGGTAAGTGTGTGCCGCGCGCAGCAGAGCTTTGGTGGGGATGCACCCGCGGTTTAAGCAGGTACCGCCAATTTCAGCCCTTTCACACAGCGCAACCCGTTTGCCCAGTTGCGCGGCTTTTAGGGCAGCGGTATAACCACCCGGCCCCCCGCCAATCACCACTAAATCAAATTCAAGCATCAAAGCCCCCCTTTATCAGTGCAGCAATATCTTTCAGTGCCTGCGCCCGCCCTGCCGGGGCGCCTGTTGCCGCCGTGTGTAACACACCACACAATGCGGCTGGAGAAAACGGCAGGCCACATAATAGATATTGTACCTCTGATGCAAGGCGTTCGTCCATAGCGTCGGTGTACATTGTTGCCGTTGTTTTGCCACCCTGTACGGCCAAAAGCAGTTGTACGCCGCCCCAGGGGTAACGGTTTTCCAACACGGTATCGGCTTTTGGCTCTGTGCCAAAGCGCCAGGTATCGGCCCCCAGCTTTTGGGCCCATTGCACTAGCAGGCTGGCTGGCGGCAACGAGGGCAACGGCTGTGCTTGCCTGACGTAAACCTCGCCAAAGGCCTGCAAAAGTGCCTGCTGCACCGCAGCAATGGAAAGCCCCGGCACCAGTTCGCTGAGGTTCACAACACGCGAGCGCACCGACGCGACCCCGTGGGTTTGCAGCTTTTTTGCCGCGACCTTCAAATAACGGCCCATTTTTTCTGCGTTCACATTGACCAGTATGGTGCCGTGGTGGTATTTTTGCGCCCCGGTTTGGTAAAAGGCGTTACCAGAAAATTTGCGCCCGTCTACCGTTAAATCGTTGCGCCCGGTTTTTTCTGCCGGGATGCCAAGGCTGCGCACCGCGCGCAGAATCACTTCAAGCTGCTTGTCTAAGTCGTAATCGCCCTCGGTTGCAAGAAACGTAAAATTCAAGTTGCCAAGGTCGTGGTAAACCGCCCCGCCGCCGGACAAACGCCGTACCATGGTACCGCCCTCTTGTGCCAGCAGGTCAGCACGGCATTCGCGGGTGCTGTTTTGGTTGCGGCCAATGACGACGGTGTTTTGGTTTTGCCAAAGGTATAAAATGCACTCGCCGGGTTTTACTGTTTCCAGCAGTGCCGCTTCCAGCGCCAGGTTTTGCACCGGGTCGGTGCCGGTGGCAAAGCAATAAAAGGGGTTACTGTTCATCCGCCTGATACCTCAGTTTGGGGTGGCGGGCGGCGGCAACTTCATCCGGCCTGCCCACTGGGGTAGTATGCGGGGCGGCGTGCAGGCTTTGCGGGTCTGCTGCCGCCTTTTGCAGAATTTCAATTACCACGGCGGCCGCGTCGTCCAGCGTCTCTTTGCTCTCGGTCTCGGTGGGTTCAAACATCAACGCCTCGTGCACGATCAGCGGGAAATACATTGTCGGCGGGTGCATACCGTAATCCAGCATGGCTTTCGCCACGTCCAATGCCGAAACACCGGTGTCTTTTTTCAGTTGTTCCAGCGAAACGACAAATTCGTGCATGCAAATGCCCGGCTGTGCCGGCGGCGCATACGGCTGCAACAGCGTTTTTAAGTAATTTGCATTCAGCACCGCCATACCCGACGCTTCCCGCAGGCCGTCGCCGCCCAGGGACAGCAGGTAGGTCAGCGCGCGCACCACCACCAAAAAGTTGCCGTAAAAGGCTTTTACCGTGCCAATTGTCTTTTCTGGCGTGGTAAAGCAAAGCTGCCCGTCTTGCGTTTTGCTTACCACCGGCGCGGGCAAAAACGGCGCCAGCAAGGGTTTTACGCCAACGGCACCCGCACCCGGGCCGCCGCCGCCGTGTGGGGTGGAAAAGGTTTTGTGCAAGTTCAGGTGCACCACATCAAAGCCCATGTCTCCGGGGCGCGCCGCACCCATAATGGCGTTCAGGTTGGCACCGTCGTAATACGCAAGGCCGCCCGCATCGTGCACGATTTGGGTGACTTGTAAAATGTTTTTGTCAAACAGGCCCAGCGTGTTGGGGTTTGTCAGCATCAGGCCCGCCGTGTCCGGCCCTGCGGCAGCACGTAGCGCGTCAAGGTCTACACAGCCATCGGGTGCCGACGGGATATTGACGACCGTAAACCCTGCCATAGAAGCCGACGCGGGGTTGGTACCGTGCGCAGAATCCGGCACTAAAATTTTAGTGCGCGCCGTGTCGTTTTTGTCTTTGTGGTAGGCCTTAATCAGCAACAACCCCGTCAACTCGCCGTGGGCACCTGCCGCAGGCTGAAAGGTCATCTGCTGCATACCGGTCAGTTCGCACAGCATGTCCGCCGTATCGCCCATCACTTGCAGGCAGCCCTGTGCCGTGTGCTGGGGCTGCAGCGGGTGAATACCCGCAAAGCCCGGCAGCGCGGCAATTTCTTCGTTGACGGCCGGGTTATACTTCATCGTGCAAGAGCCCAACGGGTAAAACCCGTCGTTTACCCCGTGCACTCTGCCCGCCAGACCGGTGTAATGCCGCGCAAGGTCGATTTCTGAAAGCTGCGGCAGCACGGGCGGTGTTTTGCGCAGCAACGCCGCGTCAAACTGTACCTCGGGTACATCACAGCCCGGCAGCAGTGCAAGGCTGCGGCCCGGCACGCTTTTTTCAAATAGCAATTTCATTTACCGGGCCACCTTTCTTACAACTTCGATTAAACGGTCAATCTGTTGCTTTGTATTCTTTTCAGTCGCACACCACAAAATGCCCTGCTCTGTGGGCAAGCCGCCCAAAATATCCGCTTCTTCCAGCGCGTCCATCAGTTGCTGGGGCGGCACCGGGCAGGTGGTGACAAATTCATGGAAAAACGGGCCGGTGTAGCGCAGTGAAAAGCCCGGCAGCTCGCAAAGGCGCTGTGCAAGGTAATGTGCTTTTGCGGCGCTAAGCTGGGCCGCCTGTTTTAAGCCGCCCGGCCCCAATGCCGCAAGGTAAGCGGTTGCCGTCATGGCGCAAAGCGCCTGATTGGAGCAGATGTTGGACGAAGCCTTTTCGCGGCGGATATGCTGCTCGCGCGCTTGTAAGGTAAGCACATAGCAGCGCCCGCCGCGGCTATCGACGGTTTCCCCCACAATACGCCCGGGCAGGCGGCGGGTCAACGCCGCCGTACAGGCCATAAAGCCAAGGTAAGGGCCGCCAAATGACAACGGCATGCCCAAAGGCTGGCCTTCACCCACGGCAATGTCCGCCCCGCATTCCGCCGCACTGCACAGCAGCCCGGCGGCAATGGGGTTGACGCTCATGACAAACTTGGCACCCGCGGCATGCACCACCTCACCCAGTGCTGCGGCATCCTCGATATTGCCATAATAATTGGGCTGCTGCAAAATCAGGCAGGCATCGGTGTCGCCTAATAACGTCTTCAAGACCGCTTCATCGGTTTTGCCGTCTTGCAGCGGCACCTCTACCACCGGCACCCCCACACCGTCACAGTAGGTTTGCACCGTGCTGCGCACCGCGGGGTGCACCCCGGCAGAGAGTAAAACCCGGTCACGGCCGCGCTCCCGGCACATGGCCGCCGCCTCTGCCGCGGCGGTGGCCCCGTCGTACACTGAGGCATTTGCCGCCTGCATGCCGGTCAGCTCACAAATCATAGTTTGATATTCAAAAATTGACTGCAAAATGCCCTGGCTGATCTCGGCCTGATACGGTGTATAGGCCGTAACAAATTCTTCTTTTGCCACAACGCGGCGCACAATCGCCGGTATATAGTGGTCGTAGGCCCCTGCACCGCGGAAAATGCTGCCAAACACATGGTTTTTTGCGGCAATGCCCTGCATGGTGGCCGAAACCTCCAGCTCTGTTTTGCCCTGTGGCAAATCAAACGGGTGAAACCGAATTTCTGCCGGTACGTCGGCATACAACTCTTCAATGCTGTTTACCCCAACAGCCTGCAGCATTTGCCGGCGCTGATCGCCGGTGGACGGGATATAACTTCCCATTGGCCTTCGCCTCCTTTTATCGTTTACGGGCTCAGGCGTCCTGCGCCGCTTCGCAGTAAGCGGCATAGCAGATGTCGTCCAGCAGTTCACCAAAGGCGGTGATGTCCTTGATTTCCACCATCCATGCGCCGTATGGGTCCTCGTTGA
>JAQVCK010000168.1 GCA_028689835.1 Pygmaiobacter sp.
TAGTCGTCATTTGTTTCGCGGCTGCCCATAATCTCACTCATCACCACATGGTCGGCAATTTGCAGCACCCGCGCAAAGTCTTGTAGTAGCAGCTTGGTGCGCGAATAGGTGAACGGCTGAAACACCGCAATCACCCGCGCAAAGCCCATCTGCTTTGCCGCCGAAAGGGTGGCCTGCAGCTCGGTGGGGTGGTGGGCGTAATCGTCCGCCACTGTGGCGCCGGATACGGTGTGCCCCAAAATTTCAAACCGGCGGCCGGTACCGCTAAAGGCGGCCAGCCCTGCCGTAATCTGCTGTGCCGTGCAGCCTGCAAGAAAAGCGGCGGCAAACGCGGCCAGCGAGTTGAGCACATTGTGACGCCCCGGCACAGCCAGCGCCACGTCCGCCAGCTTTTCGGCGCCGTGCCAAACCTCATACCCGTAAAACGCGGGGCGCAGCATGCGCACATTGGCGGCGCGCCAATCACAATGGGCCCCCTCGCCAAAGGTCACCACCTCGCGGTCCAGCCCGCGCAGGGTCTCTATGGTGTTTTCATCGTCGCCGTTTGCAATCACGCGGCGCTGGGTCAGCCCCGCAAATTTGCGAAAGCTGGCTTTTAGGTTGTCCATCGTCTTAAAAAAGTCCAAATGGTCGGCGTCGATGTTCAAAATGATACTGGTGTCGGGCGCCAGATGCAAAAACGTATTCGAAAACTCGCAGCTTTCCACCACAATATTTTCGCCGGTACCCGCCTTGCCGTACCCGCCAATCAGCGGCAGCTTGCCGCCAATCACCGCGGCGGGGTCTTTGCCTGCCATTTCAAGTATCTGGGTGATCATACCGGTCGTGGTGGTTTTGCCGTGGGTGCCCGCCACACAAATTGATTCTGCGTATAGCCGCTGCACATAGCCCAGCATCACGCTGCGCTCCACACAGGGGATGCCCAGTTCTTCCGCCCGCGCAATTTCCGGGTTGCCGGGCAAAATGGCTGCGGTGTACACCAGCAAATCGGCACCGTCCACATTGCTGGCCGCATGGGGGATTTTTACGTCAATGCCCATGGCGCGTTCGTACTCAATAATATGGCCCTCGTTGACATCGCTGCCGGTGATCGTATAACCCGCCGCCGCAAGAATCTGTACCAGCGGGTACATGCCGCTGCCCCCGATCCCCACGAAATGCAGCCGTTTTTTGCCTTTCAGCAGTTCGGTGTCAAAGTTATCCACAGTTTTCTCCCCGTTTCTATGCGCATTTGCCGGGCTGCCCCGGCAGCCTTTATTATAGTATGCCACGCGCTAAAAAGAAACACCTTTGCGCAAATTTCAGTATTTGGTATAATGAGTAAAAAAGGGGGGCTGCGCCATGGGGGAAGAACGCGAACAGCAGTTGCTGGCACTGCTGCACTGTGCGGCGGCGGGTATGCCGACTGCCCGTCAAGAGCTGCGGCAGTACAGCGGCGCCCCCATTGCGGCACTGCCTGCACACGAGGTGCGCGACAACTTGCAAAAGGTGTTGCTGGGGCCGGACCCCGAGGCGGTGTTATTGCTTGCCGGTACGGGTGCCCTTTCTAACTTTGGGCTTGGCTGTGTGCGCTGGCCTCTGCCGCTTGCGCGCCTGCCGGCGCAAATGCTGCTGCGCTGGTGGGGGCTTTTGCTCGCCTGCGGGGCGCGCAGTGCACCGGTGATAGAGGCGTTTGGGTTTTCGGCCGGGTTTGGCAGCGACCTTGCGCGGCTGAACCGGCTGTATTTTGCGCCCGCCCCGGACACAGTGGCACAGCTAAAGCTGCAACTGCGCGAGCCATTGCCGCAGGATGCGGGGGAGGTGTTTGCTGCCTTTGCCGCGCTGGACGAGCGCTTTGCCCCGCGCCTCGCTTTGTATGAGGCCCTGTGCAAAAGCGGCGAAGCGTACACGCTGGAAATGCTGGCTATCCGCCCGTCATCCCTGCTTGCACTGGGTGTGCCCCAGCACAAGGTGGCGCCGCTGCGCGAACTGTTGCTGGATGCCGTGCTGCGGGCCCCGCAGTTAAACCGGTACGACAGCCTTGCCGCGCTGGCGGTGCAACTGGCCCCACTTGCCGGGGGCCGCAAGTAAAAAAGCAGACCGGTTAACACCACTGCGGTACCGCCTACCCAGCAAAAGAAAGGTAAGGGGACCAAATCTATTGGATGCCTTTTGCTTTCAGGCTGCTCGTTTTGATTAGGTTGTGTTTTTTACTCAAATTTTCATCCTCCGCTTTCTTGGTTTTGCCGCCGCTTGTGTAGTTTGCCTTGGGCACATTGACGGCAGTATTTTATCTGCTGTATTGGAGCTTATAGATAGAAAAGCGGCGCACCATCTAAATGATAAGCTGCGCTGTGAACAATTTTAATTAAGTTTAGAAAATAAAAGAGGACAAACAGTTAACTGATTATCGGTTTAAACTGTTTGTCCTCTTTTTTAAATGGGTCGGATATGTCTTTTTGTATTATGCAACTTGTATTATGCAACAAAATGTTCTTGAGATGGTAGTAAAGTATATAAACGCGCTCACCTCACATTCAGATACTTCTTACGTTTTGAAGAAATTGGACGATAACTATATTATAAAGGAACAGATAGAGGAGTGAATGATCTCTATGAGGATACAAAACATAGGCAATCAAAATAGCTTAGGACCACGAATGCAAAACACAAGTCTGCAAACGGTAATAAACCAACTCAATGCAGTGGTATGCAAAAAACAAAATTTTGATATTGTGGATTTGAGTAAAAAAGCACAAGAGCTATTAAAAGAAAGTAAGGACACGAAAGCAAAAGAAAAAGAGCCTGTGATCAACTACGAAAATTCTGATGTCGTAAACAGTACACGTTGGGGAACCCACACCAAAGCAGAGTTTGCAGAAATGTCCCTTGATTCTCAACGGAACGACCTCAAAACTTTTTCGGATGAAATTGATTATGCCAAATCCAAATTAGAGTTTACAGTAAAAAAAATATCTGAGCTTGAGAATTATTTAAACGGCACAAGCCCCTATAGTGACCCCAACATGACCAGAAAAACAGCCGAAGCCTATCTGTATAATTATAAGCAAAGTATCGTTACTGACTATGCTAATTTCACCTTTGGCAAAGACCAATATCATGCGGATGAATTGGATCAATTATCTGGCGGGTTGGCCTCTAAAGTGTTTGAAAACCCACTACATTCCCTCAATGCCGCAGCGTTAGGCCTTACAAATTTGTCAAGCGACCCGAAAGAAATTATGGCAGCTTTAGAAAACGCCTCCAAAATGTTAAATGATATGTCAACGAATTTAGAAACTGCTTTTGCAAAAGCAACTGGGGGGAAGGGGTTTCAAGCCCCCGCTCAAAGTTTAAGCATTTTTGACGGCAACTCCAGTTTGGACTTTTTTGCGTCCCAGATGGAAAAAGACGATAAAATAGTTAACGCTGATTTGAATTTCAGTGGTGAAACATTGGAAATTGGGGTGGCTTCACCAGAAAGCTTAGAAGTAGCAGTTACCACCCCGTAAAATAAGTATGCGCGTCATCGGGGTATTGTAACGCTTGCCAAACCGAGTCTTGATTACCACGAAAGTATGGGCAAACCTTGCTATCAAGCTTGGTTTGCTCTCTTTTTGTTTCCACCGTCTTTATGCAGATATTGTTTAACCTGTTATTCTCCCTGCTGGCCAGAGTGCTTGCCCGCCGCCCGGTGGCAGGTTCTGCACCGGGGCAGCGCTATTGGGCACGATGGCATCAAGCGCCCGGTTGCGTGGTCGTTGCGCACAAGGGCACAAAGCCCCGCCCGGCCAGGTTGCCCCTTATTTAGCCGGTACTTGCGCAAAACTTGCAGCAAATGGTATAATTAATCGTTCTAATACCGCGTTTTGCGGCAGGCTAAAAAATAAATTGACCGGTACGGGGCACAGGCAGTGGCCCGGCCGTTCTTGTGTAAAGGGGGCGCCCACAGGTGAGACAAGTGGTCGTCATAGGTGGCGGTGCGGCAGGCATGTTGGCTGCGGGCGTCATGGTGCGCCGTGGGCTTGGGGTAACAGTGGTGGAGCATGCGGGCCGTACCTGTAAAAAAATACTGGTTACGGGCAAAGGCCGTTGCAATGTCACGAACAACAGCGATAGCGAGACGGTGCAGAAAAATGTATTAGCCAACCCCAAGTTTTTGTATTCGGCATTGCGGGCGTTTTCCCCGGCGGATACGATGGCGCTGTTTGAGGGGTTGGGTGTACCGCTGAAAACCGAGCGTGGGCAACGGGTGTTCCCGGTGAGTGACCACGCGGCGGATATTGCCGATGCGCTGGCGCGGCCCGCGCACGGGTGCCGCATTGTCATCGGCAGTGCAAAACAAATTCTGACGGGCGAAGACGGTGCGGTAAATGGCGTACTGTTGGGTGATGGCCGGCAGCTTGCGGCAGAGGCCGTGCTACTTGCCACCGGCGGGTGTTCTTACCCCGGCACCGGGTCCACCGGCGAAGGGTACCGCATGGCAAAGCAACTTGGGCATACCGTTGTGCCGCCCACGGCAAGCCTGGTTGCACTGACGGTGCAGGGTAAAGCGCTGGAGGAATGCCGTGCCATGATGGGCCTTTCGCTGCGCAACGTGCGGTTGACCTTATTGCAAGGTGGCAAGCAACTGTTCAGCGAGCAGGGGGAAATGCTGTTTACGCATTTCGGCATTTCGGGGCCGCTGGTGCTTTCGGCCAGTGCTTTTTTGCGCACAGCAAAGGCAAAGCCCACTAAGGTAATAATTGATTTAAAACCAGCGTTAGACGAAAAAACGCTGTACCAGCGCATCACGCGTGATTTTGAAGAGTTTGCCAATAAAGATGCTGCCAACAGCCTTGGCAAGCTGCTGCCGGCAAAAATGGTGCCAATACTGCTGGCCCGCTGGGGGGTCGTGCACGACAAAAAAGTACACCAGATCTCCCGCGATGAAAAGCAAAAGCTGGTGGCGTTGCTGAAAGGCTTTGAATTGCCGATTGCGGGCAAAGACGCGATTGAGCACGCCGTGGTGACGGCAGGTGGCATTTCGGTACGGCAGGTCGACCCCAAGACGATGGCGTCCAAACTGGTGCCGGGGCTGTACTTTGCAGGCGAAGTGCTGGATGTGGATGCCTATACCGGCGGGTTTAATCTGCAAATTGCCTTTTCGACCGGGTATGTCGCGGGTACCCATATTCTTGATGATGGAACGGGGGAACAACAATGATCCAGATCGCAATTGACGGCCCGTCCGGCGCAGGCAAAAGCTCGCTTGCAAAGCGGCTGGCTAAAGAGCTGGGCTATGTTTATGTGGATACCGGCGCGCTGTACCGCGCCATCGCGTTTGCGCTGCTTTCTGCCGGCGTTGACACGGGGGATGAGGCAGCCGTGCTGGGCGGCCTGCCGGCGATACACCCGGCGCTGCAATATCTGGATGGCGTGCAGCATGTGCTGGTGAACGGGCAGGATGTTTCGGGCAAAATCCGCACCGAAGAGG
>JAQVCK010000169.1 GCA_028689835.1 Pygmaiobacter sp.
GGGGCACTTGTCTAAAATGAGGTACGAATTTTCAATGCACATCGGCACGCCATCGGCATAGCGCAGCCGTTCGACGCGCACCAGCTCGTCCCCTTCGTCGATCTGCAATTCGCCCGCGACGGTGTGGCTGGCGTAAACAACCTCGTTGGTCAGCATTGTGACCGACGACTCATAGCCCCGCTTTTCCATCTCGTTTGCAAAATGCTGCACCCGCGTTAAGGTCTGTTCTACTTTTTTATTCTGCACAAAAGTGCCGTAGCCGCGGCGTTTGGCAATCAGCCCGTCGTTCATCAAAAGGTCCAGCGCCTTGCGCACCGTCACACGGCTGATGTGGTACTGTTCAATCAGCGTGTTTTCGGTGGGCAGCAGCTGGCCGGGCTTGTACACCCCGTCGCGGATGTCTTTGTATAAAATATCGTATAGCTGAAAATAAAGTTGGGTGCGCCCGCTGAAATCCAATTGGCTTTCCACAGGCACACCCCCTACTGTAAACGTCAAGTTTGTTATAACATTATTATATTATGTTATTTTAAAGCTGTCAAGTGGCAGCATGGGGTGAGGCCTAAAAATTACCGCCCCGCCAGCCCCAGTGCCGGGTTTCAAGGTAGCGCACATAAATGCGCTCTGCCGGCAGGGCAAGGTGCTTTTCCAGCTCGGCTGTAATACGGGCGGTCAGCGCCTCATAATCCGCCGGGGCGGCGGCGCCGTACAGGTCTACTTCTACCATGGCGGCGGGGGCATCGCTGCCCGCCATCCACAAATTGCTGTCGGCTTCAAACTGCACCATCAGCCACGGCTCGCTTTTGCCAATCAGGCCGATGGCTTCTCCAAACGATGCTTTCAGCGCAATTTGGGTCTGTTTGCTGACGGGCAGGTTCGTTTTGGTGTTGATAAATGGCATTGTAATCGACCTCCTATTTTGGTGGCGCGGCGCTACTCACAGGGTAGTGATAAGCTCCTGTGCCGTTTTACGTTTTTTGTCCCGCAGTTTGTCCCCGGCTTTGGGGTACCCCAAAGCAAGCACCAGCCGCACACGGGCAGCCGTGCCCAGCAGCTGTTGCAGCTTTTCTTCGTCAAACCAGCCCAAAATACAGCTGCCCAGCCCAAGGTCGGTCGCTTGCAGCGTAAACTGCGCCGCCGCAATGCCAATGTCAATCAGCCGGTAATCCTGGTTTTTCATACTGTTCAGGGCCTCGGCGCGCGGGGTGTACGGCGCTTCGGTAATTACCACAAACAGCGGGCATTCGGCGGTAAAGCCGTTCATGTTGTCACTGCGCAAACAGTCGCCCACTGCGGCCGCTTTGCTGCCCTCGGCAACAAAAAAGTGGTAGGGCTGGCTGTTGCAGGCAGAGGGCGCAAGCCGCGCAGCTTCTAAGCAAACGGCAAGCTTTTGGGGCTCTACCGGGCGGGTGGCATCATAGGCGCGGCAGCTTTGGCGCTGGGCGGCAAGGGTCTCAAACATGGCGGGACCTCCTTTTTTCATCAGCGGCGCAGCGGGTGCGCCGTTAAATATAGTATACCATAACCCGCGGCGCAAGTTGTTAAAAATTCCCCCGCAGGGCTGCGCGCGGCACATTGTTTTGCCATTGTCACCCGTTTGCCGAATGTGGTATGATAACACCAGCCCCGCCACCCGGTGGGGGGTATTTTTTGCGCGGGTGCGCGAAAGGCTGGGGTTATTACAATGTGGTTTGTCTACACCATGGTCACTGTTTTTTTTTGGAGCGGCTCTGACCTGTTTTCAAAAATGGGCTCGGCCCCACAGGATAAAAACAGCCACTGGAAAATGGTGATTGCCGTGGGCTCGGTGATGGGGCTGCACGCGCTGTGGCAGGTGACGGCGGGCGGGGTGCAGTATGACCCGGTGAACCTGCTGCGCTACCTGCCGGTGTCGGCCTTATACATCGTCTCGATGATCTTTGGCTATGCCGGGCTACGGTACATCGAGCTGTCGGTGTCCTCGCCCATCTGTAATTCATCCGGCGCCATCACCGCGCTGCTGTGCTTTTTGTTTTTGGGCCAGCGCATGAGCGGGCTGCAATTTGGCGCGGTGGCGCTCATCAGCGTGGGCATTGTGGCCCTTGCCGTGTTAGAGCAGCGGGCCGACACCCGCGCGCGCCGCCTTGCGGGGCAGGCGACCGACCGCCGGTATACCCACAGCGCCCTTGCCCTTGCACTGCCGCTGCTGTACTGCCTGCTGGACGGCCTTGGCACCTTTGCGGATGCGTTTGTGCTGGACGTGGTGATGGATGAGGTGTCGGCAAACCTGTCTTACGAGTTTACGTTTTTGGCAATGGCCGTGGGGGCATACCTGTATTTGCGGCTGGCAAAAAAAGAGCGCTTTTTGCCGCAGCGCGAAAAGGTGAAATATGTGGCTGCGCTGTGCGAGACGGCGGGGCAGTTCAGCTATGTGTTTGCGCTGTCGGGCAACGCCATTGTGGCGGCGCCCACCATTGCGTCGTACAGCATTTTTTCGGTGCTGTGGTCGCGGCTGTTTTTAAAAGAAAAACTGTCCAAAGGGCAGTATGCGGTCATCGCCGCCGTGCTGGTGGGTATCGCCATTTTGGGGCTGGAATAAGACCGCTTTGCCAAGGGCAACATAAAACAGGGCAGGCACCGTACATTGGTGCCTGACTATTTTTCACTTTTTTTATCTGCGATGGCCTGAAAGCCCGCGGCAACGCAAAGACGATTACTAAGATTACCCGGTGCAGATGACGGCAAGCTGGGGCGCTGCCAGACGCACCGTTTTGCCCATATCCCCTCACCAAAACAGGTGGGCAAGTTGCAACAAAAATACAAATAAAAAAACGGGCCAAAGCGGCAAAAAACGCCGTCGCAGCCCCGTGCCCACCGCCGCCCGATATGTAAAAGGCGGTAAAGCAAAAGGCGGGGCACCAGAATAAACAGATGCAAAATACTATTTTAAGCCAAATAGGCTGTTTCGTTTTGGCCGCACATGCCCGCATAGAGCAAAACAAAACTTAACAGGTCGGCACCCGGCCTGTTAAACGGGCTAATTATACAAAACAAGGGCGTTAAAAATCAGTGGTTCAAAAACCCAGTGTCAACTGCTGGGTGTCGCCCGCATTCGTGCAGTGTAAAGGCGGGCCTTCGGCGGCAACTAACTGCCGTGCCGCCGCTTCGCTGGCAAGGTACGCCGCCGCATCTTGCGGGGCAACCAGCACCGGCATGCGCTCGTGCACCGGGGCCATCGAGCGGTTTGCCTCCCGCGTCAGCACCACAAAGCGCGCGCCACCCTGCTCGGTGCGCCAGCAGCCCGCCAGCAAAAGCGGTGCGCCGTCGGCACGGGTAAAGGCGTATTTGTTTTTGGCCGCCGTGGCGTCCCACTCAAAAAACCGGGTGGCGGGTATTAGGCAGCGGCGCAGCGCAAAGCTGTCGCGAAACAGTGCCCGCTCGCGGATGGTTTCGGCCCGCGCGTTGATGACGGCCCCGTGCCCCCCGGCGGTAAAGCCCCAGCGCGGGGCGGCAACGGCCACCCCGCCGGCAAGGCTGCGCACCACGGCGCCGGGCAGCGAGGGTGCAATTTCACCGGCAAGCTGTTCCAGCGGCAACTGCTGCGGCAAAGCAAGGCCATGAAACAGCGCAAAAAGGCCCTGCAATGTCGCAAGGTCCGCCTCGTATCTGCTGCACATGCAACCGCCGCCCCCCTTTACCCCGCGTTTTTTTGTCTATTATACCACAGGGCAAAAAAGGTGAAAACAAGCTGCCGGTTTTGGCCCGCCGCGTTGAAAAAACACCCGGCGGCGCGTATACTGAAAAGAAAACCGCCCCCCCACTTACAGGGGCAGACTAAGGAGCAAATTCATGGATAGCAAAAAACTTGCCGCCGGCGTACAACAGGACGTCGTTGCCTTTCGCCACGAGCTGCACGCCCACCCGGAGCTCAGCTTTCAAGAGGTGGAGACCACCAACCGCATTGCCGCGGCATTAGAGGGGCTGGGCCTCACTGTGACCCGGTTTGCGCCCACCGGCTTAATGGCCGACATCAAGGGTGGCAAGCCCGGCAAAATGGTGGGCCTGCGGGCCGACATCGACGCGTTGCCGGTGACCGAGCACACCGATTTGCCGTTTGCTTCTGCCGTGCCGGGCGTCATGCACGCCTGCGGCCACGACACCCACGCCGCCATGCTGTACGGCGCGGCCAAAGCGCTGTGCAGTGTGAAGGGCGAGCTGCCCGGCACGGTGCGGCTGCTGTTTCAGCCCGCAGAGGAGATTGTCAAAGGTGCGAAAGCACTGGTGCAGCAGGGCGCGCTGGACGGCGTGGACATGCTGTTTGGCCAGCACATCATCGGCATGATGCCGGTGGGCGTACTGGGCGTTTCGGCAGGGCCGTCGGCGGCAGCGTCCGATGCGTTTACCATCAAAGTGCACGGTAAGGGCTGCCACGGCGCCATGCCGGACACCGGGGTGGATGCCACCCTCGCGGCATCCGCCATTGTGGTGGGGCTACAAAGCATCGTCAGCCGCGAAATTGCCCCGGCAGAGCCCGCCGTCGTCACCGTGGGCAAGCTGGTATCCGGCACGAAGGGCAATATTATTTCAGGCGAAGCCGAAATGGAGGGCACGGTGCGCACCTTTGACCGTGCACTGCGCAAAACAATGCCCGACCGCATCACCCGCATTGCAAAGGACATCGCCTCTGCCTACCGCTGCACGGCCGAGGTGGAGTACGAATTTTCGGTGGATGTGCTGATCAACGACGAAGCCGCCACCGCCGTGGCCGCCGGTGCCGCCAAAAAAGTGGTGGCCGCCCCCGCCATGTTGCTGCAAAACCTGCCCCGCCAGATGGGCGCCGAGGATTTTGCAGATTACACCGCCAAGGTGCCCGCGTCGTTTGCCGTTTTGGGCGGCGGCGGCGAGTACCCGCAGCACAGCGACAAGTTCTGCATCGACGAAGCCGCGTTTGAAACCGGCGTCGCCTTTTTGGTGCAAGCCGCGTGGGATTTTCTCACCGGCGCACAGGGCTAAAACGCCGCGCAAAAAAATTTGCAGGGCAACCCCTTGACTCTGACACAGTGGCAGCCTTTATACTGACCGTGAGCTCAATACCAACGAATAGACGAGGTATGGTACCATGCTGAAAATTGGTGATTTTTCAAAACTTGCAAGGATCAGTATACGGATGCTGCGCTATTACGACGAAAACGGCCTGTTGCAGCCGAAAACCATCGACCGGTTTACCGGGTACCGGTATTACGGCGAAGACCAGCTGCCGCAGGCAGAGCGCATTCGCGCGCTGCGCGAAATGGGGTTTGAAGTTTCGGCCGTCCAGCGGCTGCTTTGCAGCGGCGCAGGCCCCGAGCTGTTGTTTGAGCTGCTGCAAG
>JAQVCK010000170.1 GCA_028689835.1 Pygmaiobacter sp.
AAATGTAAAATTTTGTACATGCGCGGCTAGTAGAGCCACTGCGGCTCTCATGAAAATCATGCCGCTTACTGGATATATAACGGCGACGGTTTGTTTATCCGTCAGGACTGTCACCCCTTAAGCGCTGCTATTTACTTAAAGCAAGAGGAAGCTGCCTTGCGCGGCGAGGAGTTTGGCATTGCCAGCGTTATGGGTGACGTGGGCGTTGTACAAAGCTGCTTGCCCGAGGAGGAAAAACGTTACATTGTGTCTCGTCCCCACGACGTAGAGGACTTGGCAAACGTAATTGTAACCTTTAAAGACGGTACCAAAGCCTGCATTGTGGCAGGTGATATGATTGTTGGCGGCGTGCGCAATTTGATGGAGATTTTTACAAACGAGAGCGTGTACATCAACAACATTGCCCCCAGCAACAACATGGAAATTTATCACATGGACGAGGCAGGCCTTGACGATGTTTATATCACCGAAAAGGTAGAGGTAAAAACAGGTTGGCAAAAGGTGTTTGTAGACGAAGAAATTGCACGCGGCTATGTGGGCGAGCTACAAGACTTTATGGAGTGTGCCCTTACAAACCGCCAGCCAAAATCCGGCTTCCGTTTGGCATATGACACCATTCAGGCCGTGTACGCAGCATACGCCTCGGCAGAGGACGGCCGCCGCGTTACACTATGACAACCGATACCCCCAAAGCAGCGCGGGTTATGTTTTGCGTAACCGCCCTGTTTTGGATGGGCCAGTACCTGCACACCTCGTACATCAATGCCGAGCTAACCGCCATGGGTGCCTCGGCGGCGTTTATCGGGCTGGTAAGCGGCGTTTACGGTCTTACCCAAACGCTGCTGCGCCTGCCGCTTGGCATATGGGCAGATAAGCTAAACAAACAAAAGCTGTTTGTAACCTTGGGCTGTCTGTGCACAGGGGTAAGCGGCTTTGGTATGTGGCTGTGGTATACGCCACAGGGCTTTTTGGTGTTTCGTGCCATTGGCGGCGTTGCCGCTGCGGCATGGGTAAGCTTTACGGTGCTGTACAGCGGCTATTTTGCGCCAAGCCAAGCCCCCGCAAGGCTGTCCTTTTTAAATTTGGGCAATCAGGGCGGCAGGCTTATTGCCTTTGGCACGGCAGCTTTGGTAACAGGCTTTGCAGGCGTGCGCAGCGCGTTTTTGCTCAGCGGTATTACAGGGCTTTTGGCAGCAGCCTTAAGCCTTTGTGCCACCGATGTACCACCTGTGCCGCAGCCGGTAGACCCGCAGCAAAGTGCCCCGCAGCCCACTCAAAAAAAGAGCCTTAGCGCACTGCGCAACGCCAATTTGCAGTTTATGACGCTCTTGGCGGTGCTGGCACAGTTTACCGCGTTTGCCACGGTGTATGGCTTTACCGCCAACCTTGCGGTACAGCTAAACGCTACAGCCGCCCAGTTAAGCACCCTTAACCTTTGGGTTACGGTGCCGCTTATGGTGGGCAACTTTTTTGCGGCAAAGCGGCTGCTTAAAAAGTGGGGCCCGCGGCCTTTGCTTACCACAGGCTTTTTGCTTATGACGGCATACAGCTTTGGCGCGCCGCTGTGCAGCAATATACATATGCTTTACGCTGTGCAAATTGTGGCGGGTGTGGGCATCAGCCTTACCATGGGGCTGCTGCTTGGGCTTTGCCTGCAAACGGTACCGCAGGGTAATCGCTCTACGGCAATGGGTTATTTTCAGGCATTATACGGCGTCGGCATGACGCTTGGCCCCATGGCTATGGGGCTGTTTATCCAGTATTTGGGCTTGACGGCAGGGTTTTGGATAATGGGCGCAATTAGCGGAGTAACTGCGCTTACGGTTTTTATTATGCCTGCAAAAAAGCTTAAAATAAAGCTTTAGTTTCTATGGGTGGGGCGCCCAAAATGCTGTATGTGTTTTGGGCGTCCAACTTAAAACCGTTTTATGAAATCGATTTCATAAAATACAACAGAGGTGCTGCGTATGGTAAATATCAAAACAGTTGCAAGGCTTGCGGGTGTTTCGCCCAGTACGGTTTCCCGCGTGTTAACAGGCAAAGCGCCTGTAAACGAGGACACCCGCGCCAAGGTTATGGACGCGGTACTGCACACAGGCTACAGCCCAAACGCATTGGCAAAGGGCCTAAAGGCGGGCACAAGCAACACCATAGCCCTTATGATGCCAAGCATAGAAAACCCCATTTTTCCGCTTATTACACGCGGGGTAGAGGACGAGGCACGCCGCTGCGGTTATACGGTTGTGCTGTGCAACACCGACGAAGACCCCATAATTGAACAGGCATATGTGGATAAGCTGCGCACGCGCTGGATAGACGGCTTTATTGTGGCGTCTATCCGCGCGGGCACAAAGCATATTCACCATTTGCACGCCGAGGGATTTCCCATTGTGCTGCTTAACCGATACCTGCCAAACGACACCACCATGGACGTTGTTACCGTTGACAACTACGAAGCCGCCAAGGGCGCAGTAACCTATTTAGCACAGACAGGCTGTAAAAATATCGCTATCTCCTTAGGCGATACCACCCATGCCTTTTATGAAAAACGCTATGCGGGCTACTGTGATGCGCTACAGGATGCCGGCCTGCCCTACCGCGCGGAACTGGTGATGAAAGAAAATTACGGTACGGATATCTACACCCAGATGAGCAGTCTGCTGCAAAGCAAAACCCCGCCGGACGCCGTTTTTGCCACAAGCGACCCTAAGGCAGTACAGGTGCTGCACGCCGTGCACGACAAGGGCTTGCGTGTGCCGCAGGACGTTTCGGTCATCGGCTTTGATGACATTAGCATAGCAGCTATGCTGCAACCCCCTTTAACTACCGTGGCACAGCCGCTTTACCAAATGGGTGCGGCGGCTGCCCGCAGGCTTATCGCACAAATACGCCACAAAGAAAAAACAGGCACGTTGCTGCCTGCCGCGCGCCGGGTGTTAACCACACAGCTTGTGGTGCGCGGCTCTACCAAATCAAAACAACAATAGAGAAAAGGGAAAGATACACATGGCAAATCACGAAAAATTTAACTTTAACACCTTAGAAGAAATGCAGCAAAAGGCACAGGATTTACATACAGATTTACACTTTTCCACTGATTTATCTCCCTTGGCACAGCCACGCAGGGTGGGCACCAAAACTGCGCCAAACTCCATGGCGGTTTTGCCAATGGAAGGGTGTGACTCCAACACCGACGGCTCTCCCAGTGAATTGGTCCAGCGCCGCTACACCCGTTTTGCCGCAGGCGGCGCAGGGCTTTTGTGGTGGGAGGCATGTGCCGTTGTGCCCGAGGGCCGTGCAAACTCGCTGCAAATGATGTTAAACGCCTGTAATGTGGGGCAGTTTGCCGCCTTGTTGAAAAAAACAAACGCCGCAGCCGCACAAAATAACGGCGCACAGCACAAACCCCTTAATATTTTACAGCTTACGCACTCCGGCCGCTACTGCCGTCCCGAGGGACACAAATCTCGGCCAATCGTACCGCAGCACGACCCCTTGCTGGACCCCCGCAGCGGCGTAACCGATACCACCCCTATGGTGACAGACGCATACCTTGACGCCTTGACCGAGCGCTATGTGCAAAGCGCCCTGCTTGCCAAAGAGGCAGGCTTTGACGGCGTTGATATTAAAAGCTGTCACCGCTACTTGTTAAGCGAGCTGCTTGCAAGCCATACCCGCGAAGGCAAATATGGCGGCAGCTTTGAAAACCGCACACGCTTTTTGCGCCAGACCATACAGGCAGTGCGCGCCGCTGTGGGCAGCGATTTCATCGTGGCAAGCCGCTTTAACGTGTTTGACGCCCACCCATATCCCTATGGCTTTGGCTGTGACAGGGAAGATATGTGGAAATTTGACCCCACCGAGCCCATGGCACTGGTGCGCATGATGGTAGAAAACGGCGTGGATTTGCTGTCCAACTCTGCGGGCAACCCCTACTACATCTACCCGCAGGTTACCCGTCCCTTTGACACCTCCAGTATGGGTATCCCAACGCCTGACGAGCACCCCTTGGAAAGCACCGCGCGTCTGTTTGAATTTACCCGTCAAATTCAAAAAGCGGCAGGAGACGTGCCCGTTGTGGGCAACGGCTACACATGGCTGCGCCAGTTTTTCCCCTACCTTGGCGCCGCAAACCTTGCCGACGGCAGCTGTAGCTTTGTGGGGCTTGGCCGCTCCAGCTTTGCCTACCCCGACACACCCCATGACGTGCTAACCACAGGCCAAATGCAAAAGCAAAAATGCTGCATTGCCTGCTCTAAATGCACCCAAATTATGCGTGACCACGGCCGCACAGGCTGTGTAATCCGCGACAGCAAAATTTATGCGCCGCTGTATCAGCAGGCAAGGGAGGACGCCTCTCACCGAGAGCACAGCTTTCAATAAGGAGGATTGTATACATATGAAAAAAGTAGCTTTAGTTACAGGCGCAAGCCGCGGCATTGGCTACGGCGTTGCCCGCCGTTTGGGCAAAGACGGCTTTTGCGTGGTGCTTGTTGCCACCCGCGCCCAAAGCGATAATCAAGCGGGCTTAGATGCACTTACCGCCGAGGGCATTGACTGGCGCTATGTGCAGGGCGACATCAGCAGCCATGACGACCGTCTGCGCATTGTACAGCAAACGGTAGCCTTGTGCGGCCGTATTGACGTTTTGGTAAACAACGCAGGCGTTGCCCCAAACCAGCGCGCCGATTTACTGGACATGAGCGAGGAGAGCTTTGACCGCGTTGTGGGTATAAACACAAAAGGCAACCTGTTTTTAACACAGGCGGTTGCAAAGCAAATGCTTGCTCAGCCGCAGGTTGGCAAAAAGCGCGGTACTATCATCAATATTTCCTCCTGCTCGGCAGAGGTGGTAAGCGTTAACCGCGGCGAATACTGCGTATCCAAGGCAGGCGTTGCCATGCTTACAAGCCTTTTTGCCGCCCGTCTTGCAGGCGAGGACATTTTTGTACACGAAATTCGTCCGGGCGTAATTGCCACTGATATGACCAGCACCGTACAGGCAAAATATGACGATTTAATTGCCAAGGGCGCTTTTCCTGTTGCACGGTGGGGCACACCCGAGGACATTGCAGGCGCTGTTTCGGCGTTTGCCGGTGATAACTTCCTTTACACCACAGGAAACTATGTAGATGTAGACGGCGGTTTTCACATCAAACAACTATAAATTATCAAAAAAAGAGAGAACGCGTATGGAATGTACATCCAGTTGCATAGGCGGTGTTACCATTAAGGTGTATACCGTAAATACCGTTGTGGTGGGCACGGGTGCCGCCGGCTACAACGCTGCCGACAGGCTGTGGCAGTACGGCCAAACCGATGTTGCCATTGTTACCGAGG
>JAQVCK010000013.1 GCA_028689835.1 Pygmaiobacter sp.
GGGGCAAAGTGTCGGCACCAACCAGGTGCCGGCCTCCAGCATCATGTCATGTGCCTCTTGGTCGGCCAGCGCACCGTGTTCGATCGAGGTAATGCCCGCTTTAACCGCAAGCTTTACGCCGTCACCCGCATGTGCGTGGGCCGAGGTGATGCGCCCGCGGCTGTTGGCAAGGTCAATAATCGCTTTTAATTCTTCCAGCGTAAACTCCGGCGCACCCACGTCGTCGCCCTGGCTCATCACGCCGCCGGTTGACATGATTTTGATCTGGTCGGCACCGTATTTTAGTACATACCGTGCGGCCGCGCGGCATTCATCCGGTGAATCGCACACAATACCCATCTGGTCATTTACGTCCACATAGGGTGCAAAATGCGTGTCGGCATGGCCGCCGGTGGCAGTCAGCGCACGGCCGGAAACAAACATGCGCGGGCCCCAGGTTTCGCCCTTATTGATGGCGTTTTTCACCGCGACATCGGTAAAGGCAATGGCACCCTCATCGCGCAGCATTGTAAACCCGGCCATCAAATCCGCCTGCACATTGGTAAGGCTGATGATGGTGAAATCGGGGACGGACAGATGCCCAAACCAGCCCATGTCGGTCGGGCCGCCGGAAATATTGCAGTGCACATGAGTATCAATTAAGCCCGGCAGCACATATTTGTTTGAGAGGTCTACGACCTCCCAGCCCGGCTTGCAGGCACCTGCCGAAACTTCTACAATTTTTTGATCTTCCACATAGACATTCTGGTCCGCCACAAAAACCTTCGCTTTGGTGTCGAACAGGTGCCCGCATGTCAAAACCTGTTTCATATTATTTTACCCCCTATTGCAGCGCAACGCAGGGCGCGCCGTCTTTTTTGCAGACCTTGCCGCCCTTCATCACAAAAGAGACCTTGTTCATCACGTCAATATTGTCCAGCGGGCTCTCGTCAAACGCGACCAGGTCCGCGTATTTGCCGGCTTCTACGGTGCCCACTTCATCTGCCCAGCGCATCATCGTCGCGTTGGTTTTGGTGGCGGCCAGCAGGGCCTGTGCCGGGGTAAAGCCAAATTCGACCATCAGGCCAAATTCAACCGTCTGTTTGCCATGGAAGTTGAAGCTGGTGCCGGCGTCCGTACCAAAGCCCACTTTAACACCCGCTTCGCGGCATTTGCGCAGGTTTTCTTTGTGGCCAGACAGCACGAGCTTTGCCTTTTCCACCATCCAGCCCGGCATACCGGCTTTCGAGCCGTTGTCCACAATGGCCTTTGCGGCAATGATGGTGGGGATGAGGTAGGTGCCGTGGCTTGCCATCAGTTCGACACATTCGTCGTCCATCAGCATGCCGTGTTCGATTGAAGTAATGCCCGCCTTCACCGCAATTTTAATGCCGTCACTGCCGTGGGCATGGGCAGAGGAAATGCGCCCGCGCGATTCGGCAATTTCAATGGCGGCACGCATTTCTTCATAAGTCAGCTCGGTGCATTTGGGGTCGTCGCCAAAGCTCATCACACCGCCGGTCGCCATAATTTTAATCTGGTCTGCACCAAATTTAAAATTCCGGCGCACCGCTTTGCGCGCTTCGTCTGCACTGTTGATAACGGTACCCAGTGAATTTCTGCCACCCACATAAGGGGCCATGTGAGAATCGGCATGGCCGCCGGTACCGGTAATCGCTTCACCCGAAACCATCATGCGCGGGCCCGCGATGATCCCTTTGTTAATCGCATTGCGCAGTGCAACGTCGGTATAACCAAACGCACCCTCGTCGCGAATCGACGTAAACCCGGCCATTAAATCGGCCTGTGCGTTTTTGATGCTGGTAATCGTAAATTCAGCCTCGTTGCCGTCTACCAGCGCGTGCAAAATGCTGGGCTGGCCCGAAAAATTGGTGTGCAGATGCGCATCAATCAGCCCGGGCATCACAAATTTGTCCGACAAATCCACTACTTCTGCGTTCGCGGTATCCACCTGCGCCGCTGGCAAAACCGCAGTGATTTTGCCCTCTTCGATCACAACGGCCATGTCTTTTTGTACCGATTCGTCGGTACCGGTAAACAGGCCGCCGCATTTGACGATCTTTTTCATTCTGACTATCCTCCCTTTTTTGCCGCGGCACAGCGAAAACTGCCCGCAAGGCCAGGTTTTGCACAAAAGGACGCCGCAACTTTGCGGCGTCCCCCTTCCCAGTTCAAAACTCTTGGGGTAATTGTAACAAACTTTGCCGTTTGTTTCAATTGTAAAAGGCAACAAAGTTTTATCGCTTCTACTCGCTAAAGCGATGATTTTGTAGTTTTTTGCATTGCTGTGTCGTTTTTAAACTAGCGTTATCGCCCATTATTTTTGCCATATCGCCCGTTTTCAGCCCCCACTATTTTGCATTTGACCTGCCTTTCATTTGTGCATTTTCGTGCTGCTGTGGTATACTATTTAAATAAAGTAAATGATATGCCATCGCCCGCTAACCGGGCAGAAAGGGCACCGTATGGCCATCAACAAAGCGATGCGTGCCGCGCTGAAAGCGCTGTCCTACCCGGACATTGATATTGTAAAGAACTATAAGCTGGTAAGGGTCGCTGAAAATGTGTCTCACCCCCCTGCAAACCCTTTATTTTATAAAGCGTGGGACCACAATGTCACCTGCGGCGACCATGAGGTGCCGGTACGCATTTTTGCGCCGAAAAACACCTTGCCGGTGCCCAAAATTTTGCTGTTTTTTCATGGCGGCGGCTGGGTGAGCGGCAATATTGACAGCTACGACCGCACCTGTCACGCAATGGCAAACCAAACAGGGCGCATTGTGGTTTCGGTAGATTACCGGCTGGCGCCGGAACACCCTTTCCCCGCCGGGCTGGAGGATTGTTATGCTGTGGCAAAAGAAGTTTTTTTAGACGATACTTTGCTTGGTACCTGTGCCGATGAAATTGCGCTGATAGGCGACAGTGCGGGCGGCAACCTTGCCGCGGCAGTTTCGCTGCTGGCACGCGACCGGGGCGAATTTTTGCCCTGCCGGCAAATTTTAATTTACCCCGCGACCTACAACGACCACACTGAAAACTCCCCCTTTGCGTCGGTGCGCAGCAATGGCACCGATTACCTGTTAACTTCGCGCCGGGTCAGCGATTACATGCAGCTTTACGCGTCGATGCCGGAGGACTTTCAAAACCCCTATTTTGCACCGCTACTGGCAAAGGACCTTTCGCACCAGCCCAAAACGCTGGTCCTTTCGGCAGAATATTGCCCGCTGCGGGATGAGGGCGAAGCTTATGGCCGCCGCTTGCGGGAGGCCGGCAATGAAGTGCGCATTGTACGGGTGAAAGACGCACTGCACGGTTATTTTATGCTGCCGCCCCGCTTTGCGCAGGTAAAGCGCAGCTATGAACTGATTAATGATTTTTTAGCAGGAGGTTGCGACGCTTGAAAAAGCAACGTATTTTTCAATGGAGCACACTCGACAACGCTGCAAAAATTTTTCCGCCCACCAGCAGCGCAAAGGATTCTAAGGTACTGCGTTTTGCCTGTGAACTAACCGAAGACGTGCAGCCCGATTTTTTGCAGCAGGCGCTGGATAAAACGTTGCGGCAATTTCCGTTTTACCGCTCGCGGCTAAAAAAAGGTATCTTTTGGTATTACCTTGAGGAGTATGACTATGCTCCGCAGGTAGAGCCTGAAACTGACCCGCCATGCAGCATGCTGTACAGCGGCGACAGCCGCGATGCCTTGTTTCGGGTTTCGTGGTACCGCAAACGCATTAACCTGGAGGTTTACCATGCGTTGTCGGATGGTACCGGTGCGCTGAATTTTTTGCGGGTGCTGGTAGCCCATTACCTTACGCTTGCGCATGACACGGATTTTGAGGGCTTGCCCCCCCTGCTTGATTACGATGCTTCTGCCACCCAAAAAATGGACGACAGCTTTGCGAAATATTACTCGGGTAAAACAAGCGCCCCACCAAAGGCCAACCCGGCCGCTTACCACCTGCATGGCGCGCGCCTGCCGGACTATCGCCTTTCTATTATAGAGGGGCAGATGTCGGCGCGTGCGCTGCTAAACAAAGCCCACGAATACGGTGTTACCCTGACGGTATTTTTGGTCTCGGCGTTGATTTCGTCCATCCACAGCCAAATGTCGCTGCGGGAGGAAAAGCGGCCCGTTGTCATTACGGTGCCGGTGAACCTGCGCAATTATTTTCCCTCTGCTACAGCGCGTAATTTTTTTAACGTTGTCAACGTTGGGTATGATTTTTCGCGGGGCAACGGCGAATTTGCGGACATTGTCGCCGCTGTTTCAGCCGCATTAAAGTCTGAGCTGACCGCCGAAAAGCTGGCACATCGCATGAACCGGCTGGCAAAGCTGGAGCACATGATGCTGCTGCGGGTCATCCCGCTGTTTCTCAAAATACCGGTTTTGCGCTTATTCAACTACCTCAGTGACCGCGAGATCACCGCCTCCTTTTCCAACATCGGCAAGGTGGATATGCCCGCACAGCTGCACCCGTACATTCGGCTGTTTGATATCTTTTTTGTGACCCGCCGCATGCAGACCTGCATGGCGACCTTTGGCGACACCTTTGTGATTACCTTTACAACGCCGTTTGTGTCTGCCGACGTACAGCGCGAGTTTTTTCGCACACTCACCGGCATGGGCATCGACGCCACCATTACCAGCAACCTTGCAGAATTTGAGGAGGCGGACTGATGCAGCAATGCAACCACTGTAAAATTTCGGTCACCGGTGCACCGCAGCGCTGCCCGCTTTGCCAAGGCGAATTGACCGGTATCCCCTGCGGGGAAGAAGAGGTTTTCCCCGTTTTAGGGCAGGCAAAGGGCATGCGGCTGTTTTTTAAAATTGGTATTTTTTGTTCCAGCGCGGCAGCGCTGATCTGCCTTGCCATTAACTTTATGCTGCCGGGCCCCGTGTGGTGGGCGGGGTATGTTGTTGCGGGCCTTGCCAGCGTATGGCTGCTGGTGGGTTTTGCACTGCGCAAGCGGCACAATATACCCAAAACAATTTTGTGGCTGGTGGTACTTTGCTCTGTGCTCGCGCTGCTGTGGGACCACTTCACCACAAATAACGGCTGGGCCATTGATTACGCTATTCCCATTGCGTGCAGCGGTGCCATGGTCACGCTGATGATACTGCCGCGCATTTTGCGTATGCGGGTCTCGGATTATCTGTTTTATTTGATCATCGACATTTTGTTTGGCATTCTGCCGCTTGTTTTCTATTTCACCGGCCTTTTAAACGGCCCTCTGATCCCCTCGGTAATCTGCGTTTGCATTGCCCTTGTGTCCCTTTGTGCTTTGCTGGTTTTTGAGGGGCGGGAAATGTGGCAGGAGGTCACCCGCCGCGGGCATTTTTAGCGCGGGCCTGTTTTGATTCTTTTCTAATTTCGCATAAAAACAACAAACAGACGCAACACCTTTTTGAAAGGCGCTGCGTCTGTTTTCTTTTTGTAATACTATAAAGGGTGATTGCTCACTCTTCTTTGGGCGGCATGGACAGCATGGGGGGCAGCTCGTCTGCCGTGACCGTGGCGCTGTAATAAAAGCCCTGCTGGTAGTCGCACCCCCAGCCTGCGAGCATTTCGCGCTGGTGGTCGGTCTCTACCCCTTCGGCAATCACCCTCATGCCCAGCTTGTGGGCAATCGAAATCAGCCCCTCGATCACAACCCCGCAGCGCTCGTCGTTCTCCATCTGCAGCACAAACAGGCGGTCGAGCTTCAGCACATCCACCGGCAGCGTGAGAATGTTGTTGATGCCGGAGTACCCTGTGCCAAAATCACTGAGCACCAACTCTACGCCAAGGTCGGAGACCTGTCCCATCATGTAGGTAATCTGCATAAAGCTGTTTACGAGCGTACTTTCAGCCAGCTCCAACGCCAGCTTATCGGCGGGTATGTTGTACTCGTCTATGATTACCTTGAGCTGTTCGTCGAATTTAGGCTGCAAAAACTGCACTGCCGAAACCGGCACCGCAATGGTTTCAAACGAGCGCTCAGCATCAAGCAGGGCGCGAATCAGTGCGCAGGTGTGCCGAATGGCATACAGATTTAAGGCCGTCGCAAGCCCGCTTTGCTCTGCAATGGGAATCAGCGAGGCCTCGCCCACCAGCCCATACATATCGCTGAACAGCCGCACATAACTTTCTGCGCGGGTGTAGCGGTGTGCGTCGTACAACACGGTCGGCCGAAAGCAAACCTCAAGGTCCGGGTCATCGGGGCTGGCCAGCGCGTTTTTTAACTTGGTGGCGATGGCTTTCGTGCGCAAAATACCGGCGCGCAGCGCCTCTGTAAACGGGATAGCGGTGTTTTGGCCGGTGCGATAGGCCTCCTGCCCGGCGCTGTCCAGCATTTCCATCAGTTCTTCGCCACTCTGCGCCTCCTGCGGGGGCAGTACAAAACCGAGGTTCATAGAACAGATAAAATCCATATCGCCGATATGCCAGGTTTCGTTGAACCGGGTGCAGATTTCGTCGGCAATCTCTGCCGTGCGGGTATACCCGCTGTTTGGCAAAATCAGCAAAAACTCTACGCCAACGGGCCGAAACAGCTGTGCCGCAGGGAAGTTTGAAAGGTAAGCGATAATTTTTTCAAGCAGCAGGTCCCCGTAATGGCGGCCAAAAATATCGTTAAATTCTTTAAAATCTGCAAGGCCGATTTTAAAGACCCCCGCCTGCTTTGCAGCAGGGGACACCAGCAGCTGTTGCAACAGTTCAGCGCACGCTGCACGCCCCGTAATCGGCATCGGCGTACCCTCTTTTTCTAAATTCTCCATCTGTTCCTCCAATCCAGCTGCTGCTGGCCTTGTTCAGGGGTGCAGGAGCCTTACCGTGCGGCAGTTTTCGCCATATTTCGCTGCCTGCCTCACAAAAAAGCGGCGAACCAAAGGGGGCTCGCCGCTTTCTTGACACTTCCATGGTGTGGCAGCTGGCATCACTGGCAGCTACCGGCGGTCATCATTGCAATTACTCTTCATCTTGCTTTTTTTTGCGGCCCAACAGGCGCAGGGCGGCACCCAAAACCATCAGCACCGCACCAAACCCGCCTTCCAGCAGCCCGCGTGAACCGCTTGTTTCAGGCAGCGCACCCAGCGGCACGGTGTCGTCCAGAATCGTGTAAAGCCCTTTTCTGTGGCGGCTCTTTGTCGGCAGTGCGCCCAAAGGCACCTCATCATCCGGGATAACTACCGGGCCCGTGGGGGGTGCCGGTGGTGTGACAACCGGTGTCGGCTGCGGGGTTGGCGCAGGCGGCGCGGGGGTCGGTGTCGGCGTTGGGGTCGGCACCGGCGTTGTGCGGTTATAGTTGTAAACCAGCTTGTAGCTGTAACCATTTTCCAGCACCAGCGTGCCGTCCCATGCCATCTCGGCCGTGGTCGCCCCTTCTGTCAGGGCATCCTGATATGCTTTCAGCTCGTCGTCATACTGTGTCTGCGCCGCTTTATCTGCCGCAATCTTTGCGGTGCGGTCAGCATCTACCGGGTCAAACGCCGTTTTTGCAGTAGTCAGCTGGTCCTTGGCTGTCTGTACTGCCGCCGTCAGGTCTGGCAGTTTTGCCTGCGCATCTGCAATCAACGCATCCTGCGCATCCTGATATGCCGCCACCGCTGCTGCCAGGTCTGTACCCGCTGCGTACGGTGCCAGCAGCGCAGCTTGCGCCTGCTGTGCCGCAGCCAGTGTCGCGGCCGCCGCATCCACATTGGCCAGCAGCTGCAATTTGCCCTGCAGGGCTGCAATCGCCGCAGTTGCAGCGTCTACTTCTGCCTGCCATGCCGCGTGGTCCGGGTCATCCTCGGCACTGCGCGGGTCCGCGTTCAGCGCATCCAGCTCTGCCTGCTTTGCAGCAAGGGCCGTGTTCAGGTTTTCAGCCGTATCGCCCACGCCGGCAGCATTTGCAACGGCATCGTTATAACCTGCCTGCGCGGTTGTAACCGCGTTCTGTGCACTGGCAAGCGCCTGCTTTGCCGCCTCGGCATCCGACTGCTGCTTTGTCATGGCGTCCACCGCGCTCTGTGCCGCGGCAAGGACATCTTTCGCGTCTTGATAATCCTTCAAAACGCCGTCTTGATATTGTTGTTCCATCTCATCGGTCCAGGTCGCTACCGGCTCTGTCGGCAGGTCAATACCCACCGGCAACGCCGTTTTGATCACCGTAATTGACGCATCCTTTTTGTCATACGTGTTTGCACCAAAGACATAGTGAATCTCATTGCCGATGATCAGGTCTGCGCTGTCCGGGGTAATGCTGTAGCTGTTCTGCCCTTCGTTTGTTGCCCCGTCAAGGTAATAATTGTGTTCTGCGCTCACCGAAATGCGGTCAGGTATTGTGGTGTTCGGCTGCCACACAGCATACAGCTCCAGGTTGGATGCCGGCATACTGCCCGCAAAGCCCGGCGCATAGGCAAGGCTGCCACCCGGCTCTAACGCCCAGCCGACGAAATGCTAACCCGGCTTTGCAAAGGTGGTGATGTCCTTGCCGTCGCCCACTGTATACGTGGTAAAGGCCGACGCTTCCTGATAGCCGTCGCCGCCGTTATTATCCAGCACATCTTCTGCGTCCGGCAGCGTAATATCCTGATAGTTTGCATGATAGGTAATGCTGCAAGAAGCACCTTGCCATACGGCCTGGTAAATAACATTGCCCTCCGGCTGCGGCTGCGTGCTGCCAACACCCGCACCCACCGCGTATTGTGTCACCTGCTGCCAGCCGGCAAAGGTCTTGTTGCCATTGGTAAAGCCGGTCACACTGTTGCCAAACACGGTATAATTGGTACCCGCCTCACGGCTGCCGCCAGAATAAGTCACCGCATCACTGCCCTCAAGCCCGTTGCTGTAGGTCACGGTATATTTTGTTACAAGGCTTTGCGGCATATAGTCAACATGAATGACGTTTTGGGCGGGGTCGCTGCTTGCATTGCCGGTCACTGCGCGCACAACGCCGCGCTGATACTGGTCGACATCCACCTTACCCGCAAGGCCATAGTACTCGTCTTTACGGGCCTGCGCAGCACTTTCAAGGCTGCTGAGCGGGGTGTTATAAGGCAACGTGCCAAGGCTGACGTCCTGCAGCGGGGTGGTAAAGGTTTTTTCTGCCCCGGTTTCATCATACACATGATATTGTATCACAACCGGGTACTGCTGTATTGTGTTGGTGACGCTAAGGCCACTCTGCTGTGTTTTGGTGTACCCCTGCGGTACATTGGCATCCTCTTCGCTCACGCTCCAGGTAATGGCGCTGCCGTCTGCCGTCTGGCTGGGCATGCCGCTGACGGTTTTTTGCCAGCTGCCGTCCGGGGCCGCCATTGTGGCGTCCAGCGTATAGTCTGCCTGCCGCGCCGTTGTTTCACCCACGGTGTAATTCAGCGTCAGGGTCAGGCTGCCCGGGCGACCACCGGTGGCATTGTTGTCGTCCACCCAGTTTTTAATAAGCGTCAGGCCGCTGCCGCCACTGTAGGTGTTGGTAATCGTCACGGCTGTGCCGCTTGTTGCCTGCTGGCTGCTGGTATAGTTCGCCTGCCAGCTGCCCGCCACCTCCTGCACGGTGTACACGTTTTTCACGCCGCCGGTGTAGGTGGGTAGTGCCGTAAACTCATACTGCCAGCCGCCATCCGCGGTAAGCGCCACCGGCGTGCCAAGGTTGCTGCCGTTCTGCTTCAGCTGCACCTCAATGCTGGCCGGGCGGGTCAGGCCTTTCACAAGGTCGTCACCGCTCCACGCCTTTTGCACCGCAAGGCTGGTCGTGCCATCCAGCAGCTGGTTGGTCACCGCAAGGCCCTGTTCACTGGTTTTGGTATAGCCTGCGGGCACATTGGGCTCGGTTGCCGCCCATGCGATTGTGCTGCCGTTTGCCGTTTGGGCAGGCAGGCCTTTCACGACCTGTTGCCAGCTGTTCGCTGTTGCAGCGCCGGTCACGGTGTACACTTTGCTCCAAACCGTACTGCTGCCCACCACCGCGCTCAGGGTCAAATCAAGTTCGCCCGGCCGGGTATTGTCGGCATTGCTGTTATCCACCCAGTTTTTCGTCAGCGTCAAATCGCTGCCGCCGTTATAGGTATTGGTAATGGTCACGGCCGTGCCGTTTGCGCTGTTTGCCGCCTGCTGGCTGCTGGTATAGTTTGCCTGCCAGTCGCCGGCGACCTCCTCTACCGTGTAGGTATTGCGCACGCCGTTTTCATAAACAGAAAGGTTGTCAAAGGTGTGGGCCCACTTGCCCTGTGCGTCGGGTGTCAAAGTTACCGGGCTGCCCACATTGACATTATTCTTTTTCAGCTGCAACTGAATGCTGGCCGGGCGGGTCAGGTCCTTCACGGCGTCGTCACCGCTCCACACCTTTTCAACCGTCAGGCTGGTGCCGCCATCCAGCAGCTGGTTTGTCACGGTAAGGCCCTGCTCACTGGTCTTGGTATAGCCCGCGGGCACATCCTTTTCCGTCGCCGCCCAGGTAATCGTGCTGCCGTCTGCCGCTTTAGCCGGCATACCGGTGGCAACCTGCTGCCAGCTGTTTGTGGTTGCAGACCCACTCAGGGTATAATCTTTACTCCACACTGAGCTCGAGCCGACCATCGCGTTCAACGTCAGCACTACCGCGTCTGGCCGGGTGCTGTCGGCATTGCTGTTATCCACCCAGTTTTTCACCAGCGTCAAATCGCTGCCGCCGTTATAGGTGTTGGTAATGGTTACGGTTGTGCCACTGGTCTGCTGGCTGCTGCTGTAGTTTGCCTGCCAGTTGCCGGCAGCTTCTTCTACCGTGTAGGTATTTTTGACGCCACCAGTATAGACCGGCAGGTTTGTAAACTCGTACTGCCAGTTATTTGCCGCGGTGAGGTTCACCGCTTCGCCAAGGTTGCTGCCGTTTTGTTTCAGTTGTACCGTTACGTCCGCGGGCCGTGTCAGGTCCTTCACGGTGTCGTCACCGCTCCACACCTTTTCAACCGTCAGGCTGGTGCTGCCGTCGGTCAACTGGTTCGTCACGGTAAGGCCCTGCTCGCTTGCCTTGGTATAGCCTGTGGGCACATTGGGCTCGGTAGCCGTCCAGGTGATGGCACTGCCATCTGCCGCCTTTGCAGGCAGGCCGCTAACGGTGCCCTGCCAGCTGTTGCCGCCCGCTGTCGCCATGCTGCTGTTCAGCACATAGGTACCAACCTGTGTGGCCACGCCGTTTACCGTTGCGTTCAGCACAAGGTTCAATTGCGCCGGGCGGGTGTTATCGGCATTGCTGCCATCCACCCACGCCTTGGTCAGCGTAATGGTTTCGTTGCCGGTATAGGTATTGGTAAGGGTGACTGTTGTGCCAGCTGTCTGCTGGCTGGAAGTATAATTCGTCTGCCAGTCACCGGCAACCTCTTCTACCGTATAGGTGTTCTTCACCCCATCGGTATACATCGGCAGGCCGGTAAAGGTGTACTGCCAGCTGCCGTCGGGGGCGCTTGCCAAGGTGATCGGGCTGCCCTCGTTTGTATTGTTCTTTTTCAGCTGCAACTGAATACTGGCCGGGCGGGTGATGTCTTTCACAGCGTCGTCGCCGCTCCACACCTTTTCAACTGTCAGGCTGGTGTTGCCGTCCTGCAGTTGGTTCGTTACCGTAAGGCCCTGCTCACTGACCTTGGTGTACCCTGAGGGCACTACCGTTTCAGTTGCGGTGTAGCTAATAGTTTTGCCCTCTGCCGTCTTGGCGGGCAGTTTTTCAGTCGTGTAGCCCCAGCTTGTGGCGGTGCCGGTGACACCAAACGAGTAATCCTTGCTCCACAGCTGCGTACCATCTACCTTGGCGTGCAGTGTAAAGGTCACGCCGGCCGGGCGGGTATTATCGCCATTGTTGCCGTCCACCCAGACTTTGGTAAGCTGCTGCTCTTTTGTGCCGCCGTTATAGGTATTGGTAACCGTGTAGCTGTTCTGTGCGGTACCGTTTTGGCTGGTGTAGTTCGCAGCCCATGCGCCCTGTACCTCGCGCACAGTATACTGAATTGCCGCGCCGGCCGCGTTGTATTTTGCAAGGCCGGTAAAGCTGTACTGCCAGTTGCCCGCCGCACTTGCCGTGGTGGTGTGCGCCGGGCTAAGGGCTGCGCCGTCGGCCAGCAGCTCTAATGTGACGGTCTGCGGGCGAACGAGCGAAACGACCGCATCGTCCCCGCTCCATGCCTTTTGCCCATTTGCATTGACGTTGTTGTCCTGGCTGATGGTGTTGACCAGCATATAACCGTTGGCCTTTGTACCAACTGCCGTCGTGGCGGTATACCCGTCAGGCACCGCGGCTTCGGTAACCGTGTATGCAATTTCTGCGCCGCTGGCATTGTATTTGGGCAAGCCGGTAAAGCTGGCTGTCCAGCCGCCCGCCGCATTCAGCGCTTTGCTTGCCACCAGCACGTTATCTGCTTTCAGTTGTACCGTCAACTGGTCTGGGCGCAGGCCCTGCTGGTCGTTGCCATCCACCCAGGTCTTGCTTGCCTGAATGTCAACGGTCGAGCTGAGGGTGTTTGTCACCGTAAGGCCTGCTTCTGCCTTAGTGTAGCCTGTGGGCGTGGTGCCCTTTTCCACTGCGGCATAAACAATCTGCGCCCCTGCGCTGTTATACTTTGCAAGGCCGGTAAATTCATACTGCCAGTTGTTCTGGCTGTTCAGCACTGCCGTTTTTGCCGGGCTAAAGCTCTGGCCGTCGGCCAGCAGCTCCACCGTCACCTGTGTCGGGCGGCTAAGCGCTTCGTACCCGTTTTCGCCCTGCCACACCTTATTGACCGTTTGCGAGATGGTCTGCTGGTTGACTGTATTGGTCACCGTAATGGTGCCGCCCGCGGCAGCCCCGGCAGCAGGTGCATAAACCGGCGCCGCATAGCCCGCCACCTGTGTTTCGGTTACGGTGTAGTTGATGTCTGCGCCCAGCGCATTCTTCTGCGGCAGGCCGGTGAAGGTGTAACCCCAACCGCTTGCGGCAGTGCCCTGTGCCTGTGCGACCTCTTTGTTGTCGGCATACAGTTTATAAGTGACCGACTGCGGGCGGGTAGCGGTGGTGCCGTTGCCGTCATTCCACACCTTTTCTACCGCAATCGTTTTGTCTTTTGTCAGGGTGTTGGTCACCGCAAGGCCGGCTTCCGCTTTGGTATAGCCCTGCGGGGTGGCGGTCTCTTGCACGGTGTAAACGATGTTTGCGCCCACGCTGTTTTTCTGCGGCAGGTTTTCAAAGCTGCCTGCCCACTGGTTTGCGTTGCCGGGCACAGTGCTGGATGCCGTCAGGGTCAAGGTCTCACCCTCAACCTTCACGCCATCCGCGTAAAGCTGCAATGTGACGCTGTTGGGGCGGGTGCCGTAAATGTTGCCGTCATCCACCCAGTTTTTCACTGCGGTCACACTGCCGTCTGTTGTCAGGGTATTGGTAATGTCATACCCGCTGTAAACTGCGCTGTAGCCTGCCACCGCCGTTTCCTGCACGGCATAGGTAATGGGGTTGCCTGCAAAATCCGCCGCAGGCAGGTTAGACCACTGGTAGTCCCAATTTGTGCCGGTGACCGTTTTGCTTGCCACCTGCGACCCGTTTGCGAGCAGGTTTACCGTAATGCTGGCCGGGCGGGTATTGTACTGGTTGTTTGAATCCTGCCAGGTTTTTGCGCCGCGCACCGTCACCGTTTTGCCGCCCAGCGTATTGACCAGCAGCGCACTGCCTGCCGTGCCGGTTACGGTAACTGCACCGCCGGTGACCGTATAGCCACTGCCCGCGGGCAGGGTTTCTTTTACCACATAGGTGATGGGGCTGCCGTCTGCGTCATACTTTGCAACCGGCGCAAAGGTTTTAGCTGCCCAGCCCTCGGCTGCGGTAAGCGTCACGGTACCAAGTACAGTTTGCTGCCCGTCACGGTACAGCGCAAGCTGAACAGACGCGGGCCGCAGGGTGGTAAACCCATCGTCGCCGGCCCACTGTTTTGCCGCGCTGATTGTCACGTTATCGCCGATGTCACTGCGGGTATTGGTGATGACAAAGCCTGCCGCTGCACTGCCGGTAACCGCTTTGGTGTACCCTGCCGGCACCGACTGCTCGTCGACGGTATAGGCCCAGCTTTCCCCTGTTGCAAGGTCGTACCTTGCAAGGTTTGTAAACTGCACCTGCCAGTTGTTTGCCGCATTGGCAGGCAGTGTTTGCTCAAAAGAGGTGTCGCGCCCCGCGCTGTTGGCACGGTGCAAAACCATTGTCACGGCAGCGGGCCGGCTGATACCCGACGCATTGCCGTCTACCCATACTTTGCTCGCCGCCACGGTAAGGTCACTCACCTGCTGCAGGCTGTTGGGCACCTTGATGATGGTTTCATTTTCCGTCACCGTAGTGATGATGATTTTGCTGCCGGTCACCGGGTTACCGTTTTCATCACACTGCATTACTTCAAGGCTGCCGCCATTATCGTTGAGCGTAATGTAGAAAGAACCCACGCCGGTATAACCGTCAGGGGCGGTCTCCGTCACACGGTAAACCTGGCCGAATGCCAGCACTGAAACGGCGCTGCTGAGGTCGTAAATATATTTCGTGCCGGTATCCACGCCAAACAGGCCGGAAACCGCATCGACGATCTGGCTCCACAATGTGGTTTCCCCATCGCGGTGCGCCCGGGCCGTCAGCGTTTTTTCGCCGCTGATATCACCGCCGGACAACGTAAACTTTGCCCCTGCAAGTGCATTGCCATAGCTGTCGTACTTTTCAATGCGCACCTTGCCGGCATCCAGCGTTTTTTCGGTATCGGTCACGGTGATGGTTTTGCTGGCCACATTGAGCGCAAACCCGCTGACAGCGCCGCCCTGCACCATGGTGCCGTCCGGCCCAAACTGCACGGTATAGCTGCCGGTAATGGGTTCGTACCCGGCAGGTGCCACGGTCTCGCGTACGGTATAACTGGTATTTGCACGCGCTTCAAAGGTATATGAGGCATAGCCCGTCTCCGCACTGCCGCTTGCCGCCACCGGGGTCAGCGCAACCACGGCGCCGGTGCCGTCTGTCACTGTAAAGGTTGCACCGCGCAGCGCGTTGCCGTCACGGTCGGTTTTATTGATGGTTACCGTTTCGGTGTGAATTTTGTTTTCAAACTGGTTGGTGTATACAGTATCACTTTGCACAACCGTACCGGTCACAATGGTGGGGTCGGTGTTGTCTTGCTGCGCGCCTGCCGCGGTGGTGACCTGCTTCAGGTCATACCCGTCGGCTGCCAGCTCCTGCACCTTGTACTCGGTGCCCACCGGCAGGCCCTTGATTGCCACCGTATCATCTTTGTGCAGTGTAATCACACCGTCATCGCCCAGCTGTGTGGGGGTAACAGCGTCATTTAAATAAATATCACCGGTGTACAACATATTGTCTTTGCCGTAATCTTCGCTGGTCAGCCACACCTTAAACGCAAAGGTATCATCTGCCTGCAACAAATCGCCCTGCACCGCTTTTTCAATTTGCAGCGTGCCGGTATCCGCCGTATTGGTAAAGGTATATAGCAAACGGCTGGCGTTTGAATCGCCTATTTGATAGTTACCGCTCTCTTTACCGTCCGTCTGCGGTTTCAATACCTGTTGGGTAATCAGGTCCTGCACCTGGTTGCTTGTGTTAAATTGGTCGGCGTTTACCTCGCGCATTGAGACCTGATTATCCGCATCCACATTAAACGATGCCGTCTCGCCCGCTTTCAGCGACAGCATACCATTGGTGTCGGTCGTATAGCCCTCCGAGCCGACCTTGTATTCCAGCCCCGGCGCTGCGGCGCCATTGACCAAAACCTGGAACTGATACTCGGTATCCGCATCCACCACCGCATCGTTGATACCGGTGACCTGTTTAAATAGGTTGGGGTTGCCGGTAAAGGTAAGCAGGTTAAAGGTCATTTTGTTGTTGCTTTCGTTTGCACCGCGCTCCATATAATAAATGTTCATCGTGTGCATGGAATAATCTTCCATCGAAAGCCCCAGTGCCTCAAAGCTGACCGCATAGCCATAACCCGCGCGGGGGTTTTGCGAGATGACATTCGCCCAGCCCGGGTGCGCCGACGCATTATACGGTGCATGCTGATAGTAGACCAGACCATTTGCAAAGTCAATCAAGCCGCCGTTGGCACCGTGAATACCACCGATGTCCAACGTCAATTGGTTGTCGACATAGACCCAAAGATCGTCGTCCCCTGAAAACTCAAACGTCATCGGGGTCGTGCCGTTGATCAAGCCATCCTTCGGCATGGCAAACTGCACATTGAGGTTCATGCCAAAATAACAGTTCTGTCCTTTGGTTCCAAACGGCCAGAACCCGCTTTCTGCACTTGCCAGCATCTCCAACCGGTTGGTGGATGAATTAAACTCCACCCCATTGGCATTGGAATCATAGCTGTATCGGTTAGTGGATGAATCGTAAAAGAAGGGGATGGAAACATTGGACCACACTTTTTTATAAGATGTTGCCGACGCGCCAAAGAGGTCCGGCGCACCGACGCGGAACAACCCCTGCGAGAGATCCGTGTTAACAATTCCCCAATATGGCACATTTGCGCCGCCGTCATAATAGTTCATCACATGAGTCCAGCTTGGATTAGATGACCCAAACACAATAGCCGAACCATTTGTTCCATTGAGCCCTGTGTTCAGTGCGCTGGTGTCGTTGGTATACCAGCTGCTACCATAATAAGTGCCATAGTCATATAAGTTACCCGGCAGATACACCGAAGAAATGGTGCCAATACTTCCTGCATTTTCTCTATTTGTAGATAGGTAAATCCGAACTGTACCCGCATTATTAAAGCCATCTGACATGATTTGTCTTTGTGCGATACCCACATAAGCATTACCATCTTTTTGTGTTGGATATGTCGTATCGTTATATGTCATTTTTTCAAATGTGAAATTTTCATTTACCTCAAAAGAAAACTTCGTAGACACTGCATTGTTGCCATCTGAGGCATGAATCATATATTGAGGAAAATTCATATCAAGTATCGATCTTTCATTATTGACGTATACTTCCACATCCAAAGAATAATCCAAACCAGAGCCATTGTCATCGCTGTAAGTATCTTGGTGTTTTAATATGCCAAATTCATCAGGCCATTTTTTCAACAAATACGATCCTGCACTCATCGATTTGGCCGATGTCGCAAACACTTCAAAAAAGCCGCTCGGCACGATGGAAAGCAGCATCAGTAACGCTAGAAATGCACTTAAAAAGCGTTTCTTCGTATTCATCCCCATTGTCCTCCTTTATTTGCCAGAGGTCTTTGTCCCGCACACCCGCGCGGGGGTCGATTTACCGTTTTTTATAATACGATCTTTTCCTCTTTTTGCTCTGTACTCTCGTCCAGAATCTCATCCATCAGCTTGATGAGCTCTAGTGTACTGCGAAAATGCCTTGTTTCATTTTGCTCTGCCCAGGTGACGGTGCCTTGCCAGCTTGCATTTTGCCGAAACTGTACCTGAACCACAAAGGTTGCCTTTTCACCGTGCTTTTCTTTCAACACCTCATCGCTCATATAGCGCCTCACCTCTCTGTTTCTTTTTTGCCGCACCGGCTGCACCCCGTCCCGGTGAAAGCTGCGGCAGCAGCAGGCCTCCTGTGGGAACGACAGCCGGTTATAAAACTCTTCCATCCCGCAAAGCAGCTGCAGCACACTTTGAAACTCAATGGGGGCCGGCAAAAACGGGTTGTACCAGTGCCCGCAAAGCTCGGCATTGCGCGGTGCATCCATGCAAACCAAAATACGGGTTGCCCCATTCGGGATCAGTACCAATTTCTTCTGGGCTGCGGCCATTTTGTCGTACCACCTTTCGCTTTATTTGCTGGCGGGCTAAAAATGGGTGCAGCTTCGCCTTTTATCACTAAATATACACATTTAATTAAATCACTGCGCAGTCACCGTACGGTCACCGTTTTCGTCTTTTAGGGTTTTTTTTCGTCTTTTTTTGTAATTTCTGCGACTCGGTCCATAAAAGTCATATTTTTGTTTAAAAAAGCAGTCAAAACCAGGTTTTGTGGTTTTTGACTGCTTTTTCGTTTTTTGTTTGCGCGGTTCTGTTTGCCGTTACCAGTCGCTGACCGGCAGCAGGGGCTGCAGGTTGTTGATCAGCTCTACCTTGCGCGAATGATACATTTTTTTAAAGTTGCGCTCGATGCGCAACAGCACTTTTTGCCCGTCCTCGTAGGTAATGGGCGAAAGCATCAACACATACTGGCTTGCGCTGCAGCGTGAAAACACATCCCCGCGGCGCAAACTGCACGTAATACAGCGGTGCAGCGTTTCCATCGCCCGCTCCAGCAAATCTTTTGGCAAATCGCACTGCCGTTTGATATTTGCCACCCCCAGCAAGCCAAGGTAAATTGACGCGCCTTTGCGGCTGGCGGCGCGCGCCTCAATGCGGTACAGGCTTTTAAACACCTCATATTCGCAGTAAAACGCCCCTGTAATTTCGGCGGGGTCCTCTTTCATCTGTTCCCGCAGCACATCAAGGTCGGTACAGCCGGTTTGCACGGTGCGCGAAATCTGCTGGTACAGCTTGCGCAGGTTGTCGGACAGGCCGACCCCCATTTCGCGGTAAAACAGCTCGCTGATGTAATTATAATGCGCCAGTGCCTGTTGCTGGCAGCCCTGCCCCATCAGGCTGATTAAAATATACTGGTGTGGTGTTTCCTCAAGCCGGTCAATACCTACCGCGCGGTGGGCGACCTCATACATCGCCTCATAATCATGCTTTTGATCATACAGCGCCAGCAGCTGCGCGACGCTTTTAAAATAAAGGCTGTGGTAATGCCGGCTCAGCGGTACCACCCATGTCATAAAATTGGTTGCCGGTAAAAGTCGCCGCCATACAGGTCTACCGCGTTGCGGTAAAGCGCAATTTGTTCTTTTTGGGCAAGGCCGGGCCGCATTGCCTTTTCGCACAGCGCTTCAAACTGCTCGGCATCCACCTCGCAGGGCAGGTCGTTGTTCCAGCAATAGGCACCGGCAGAAAAGCGGATCACGTCCCGCGTGCCGGGCACGCCTGTTTTGGCAAACAGGTTGCGAATGCGGTACACGCGGTTTTTCAGTGCCCCCACCGGGTCGCCGGTGCCGTCCTCCCACATCGCATCAATCAGCTCTTCCTGTGTGATGACCTTGTGCCGAAATGCAACCAAATATTGCAGCAGGTTCCATATCTGGTTCGAACGCGTGCTGTCGCCAACCACAGCGCCATTCACTGTGACCTGAAATTCACCCAGCATCTTAATGCGAATACACGGAGCCTGCATAACTTCTCCCCTTTTCCCGCACACGTTACCACGCCCGCCTTGCCGTGGGCCTGAAAGAATTCAGTAAAAGCATTTACAGTATAACAAAGATGCTTTAAAATGAAAAGAGCAAACTATTTTCTCTGTCTGTCGAACCCAGGCTTGCCTTTGCGGTGTTTGCGGTGCCTTTTTCGTGCCGGGCCGGCGGTTGCTCGTTCGTATTCTTGTATCAAAGCAAAAGGGGGCTGCTATGGCAAAGGGGTCACATTTTCGCAAAAAAGCCAAAAAGCACAACATGGTCTCTACCATTCTGCTTTGCCTTGGTGCCGCCCTGCTTCTCTATTATGTCGTGGTCAACTGGGTGCCCAAATGGTATCGCGAATTTACCTACCGGCAAAACCTTTCAAACCTCACCGACATGGATGTTTCCGCGGCGGATGTCTCCCAGCTGGACACTGCGCAGGCCGACCCCCTTGCCGGGGACAACTACCCGCGCTATACCTACCCCACCGACCGCTTCTTTTTGTCTGCCGAGCGCAAAACGTACGAAAATGGCGACATGACACTGCGGGTGCCGCGCCTTGCCTATGAGGGCGAGGTGCGCAGCGGCACCACCCAAAGTGTACTGAAATACGGGCCCGGGCTATACCGGTACAGCGCACTGCCAAGCTACGGCAACCCCAATGTCTGTATTGCCGGTCACCGCGGTGTGTACGGGGCAGAGTTTTACAACATTGACAAATTTGAAGCGGGCGACAAAATTTACCTTGAGTACAACGGCTACCGCTTCACTTATGATTATGTGGAAACCATTGTGGTACCGCCGGACGACTGGAGTATGATCTACTGCACCGACTACAGCGCCGTCACGTTGACCAGCTGCCACCCGATGGACACCAGCGCCGACCGCATGTGTGTGCGCGGCAAGCTGGTAAAGGTGGAAGAATTGCCGAAAGACAGCTCTTCCAGCGGGTAAACGGCACACCGGGGCGGTGTGTGTTTTAAAATGTTCCACAAATAATTATCGCCCGTTTTCAGCGGTTTTTCTTGCCAAATTAATTTTTTGCGCTAAACTGATAGTGACACAACGTCATCCTGCAAAGCTGCATGATTATAAGACGATACCTTGTCCCACCCAATAAAATACCCGCAAAGGGAGGTGGCGTTTGTGCGGGAGTTCTTGCGGCGCAGCGCCGCTTTCAGCCTTTGTATTTTCTTTAGCATTTCGTTGGCCGCCTGTGGCAACAGCCAGGGCGGCATGACCAGCTTTTCTTCTACCGCGCCGCCCTCTGCGGTGGCCCCGCAGGCAACGGCAACGCCCACCCCGGCGCCGACCCCCGCACCCACGCCGGTGCGGGATAGCACCCCGGTTGTGCTTGAAAACACCGCCTCCGGCAGTGTGACCTATGGCAACAGCGTGGTGTCGATTGACGCCAGCAACACCGCGGACGGGTATTTTATGGCACGGTACGAGGGCAGCAACCAAAAGGTCAAGCTGGTGCTGGACGGGCCGGACGGGCGCCAGTACCGGTTTGATATGAACAACGCGTGGCAGACTTTTCCCCTTGCGGCGGGCAGCGGCAGCTACACACTTGGCGTGTATGAAAATGTTTACGGCACCAGCTACACGCAGGCATACAGTGTCAGCTTTGACGCCGCGGTAAAAGACGAATTTACCACGTTTTTGCGCCCCAACGAATATGTAAACTACACCGCCGATTCGGTTGCGGTGCAAAAAGGGGCCGAGCTTGCCGACGGCGCGCAGAGCGACCTTGAAGTCGTGGAGCGGGTATATGACTTTGTGATGGAGCATATGACCTACGACTATGACAAGGCTGACAATGTGCAAAGCGGCTATTTGCCGAATGTGGATAATATCATGGCCACCGGCACCGGCATCTGCTTTGACTACGCCTCGCTGATGGCCACCATGCTGCGCAGCCAGCGCATCCCCACCCGGCTGGACATTGGCTGGTCGGGCGATATTTACCACGCATGGGTCAGCGTTTACCTCACCGAAAGCGGCTGGGTAAACGGTATCATTCAATTTGACGGTACCCAGTGGAAACGCATGGACCCCACCTTTGCCGACAACGGCAACCAGGAAGACTGGATTATGGAATACATCCAAAAAGACAGCAATTACAACACACTGCTGGTGTATTGACCGCGGCTTGGTAACTTATAGTTGTACAGGAGGGAACAGGATGGCAAACAACGCGAAGGTACGGCCCCTTTCAAACCGGGAGCTGGCCGCCTTTTGTACCCAGAGCGCGCTGCTGCTGCACTCTGGAATTTCGGCGGCGGAAGGGCTTTCGATGATGATGCAGGACAGCGAGGACGCCGACGGGCGCGCAATTCTGAGTGAGGCGCTGGCCCACTGTGAGCTGGGCGAGCCGCTGAGCGCCGGCCTTGCAGCTACCGGGGCTTTCCCCCAGTATCTGCTGGACATGGCCGCCATTGGCGAAGAGTCCGGCCGCCTTGACGAAGTGATGGAGGCGCTGGCCGCCTACTATGACCGGGAAGAAACGCTGCAAGGCGCTATTCGCAGTGCGGTGCGTTACCCGCTGGTGATGATTGCAATGATGGTGGTGGTGCTGGGTGTCCTGCTGGCGCGGGTGCTACCGGTGTTCAACGAGGTGTTTTTGCAGCTGGGTGCGCAGCCGGGCGGCATTTCCCTCTCTATTTTGCAAATCGGGCAGGCGTTTTCGCGCTATTCGGCGGTGCTGCTGGCCATTGTGGTCGTGGCGGCGCTGTTTGGCCTTTGGTGCGCTTATACTAAAAAAGGCCGCGCCGTGTGGGGCAAGCTGTCTGCCGGGCGGGTGCTGGGCAGCCGCAAGCTGGCCGCCACCATTGCCAGCGCCCGGTTTGCCAGCGGCATGTCGCTGATGCTTGCCAGTGGCCTTGACACCGACAAAAGCCTTGCCATGGTGCGCCGCCTTGTGCAGGACGCCACCGCGCAGAAAAAAATAGACCACTGCCGCAAGCTGATGGAAGAGGGCCAGAACTTTGGCGACGCCCTGGTTGCAGCAGGGCTGTTTCGCGGGGTGTACGCCCGCATGCTGACCATTGGGTTTCGCACCGGCAACGCCGATGCCGTGATGAGCCAGTTGGCCGAGCATTACCAGCAGGAGGCCGACGCCGCGGTGTCGCGCACCGTGTCGATGATTGAGCCGACGCTGGTCGCCATCTTCTCTATTTTAATTGGCTTTATCCTATTGTCGGTCATGTTGCCGCTGATGGGCATCATGTCGTCGATTGGCTAACTGATTACAACCGCAAGCTGCACAAGGGGGTGCCCGTATGAGCCGTAACCGTTTTACCAAAGAACAGCGCGATCTTTCTCCGCTGCGCGAACTGCTGCTGCCCATTGTGGCATTTGCCGCCGTGCTGCTGCTGTTTTTGCCCGGCCTTGCGTCGGTGGACCGCACCGCAAAGGAGGCCGCCCGGCAGGGGCTGGAGGACGCCATTCGCCGCAGTGCGGTACATTGTTATGCGACCGAGGGCAGTTACCCCGCCAGCCTTTCTTATCTTGAACAACACTACGGCATTCAGGTGGACGACAGCCGCTACTTAGTTGATTACGAAGTGTTTGCCAGCAACCTGATGCCCTCGATCACCGTGACTGCACGCTGATCTTTTCCCCCGCTGATTTTACCGCAAAGGAGGTGCCGCCATGCGCGAAGCAAGGCGTTCTGCCATTGATATTCTGTTTACGCTGGCATTGTTCTGCGTATTTTGTGCCAGTGCGCTGGCGGTTGTGGTGATTGGCGCCAATGTGTACACCACCACCGCACACAATATGCAGCAGAACTTTAGCACCCGCAGTGCACTTTCGTACCTTGCCGAAAAGCTGCACCAAGGCGATGTGGCTGGCACCGTTTCGCTGGGTGAGGTCGAGGGCACCGAAGCTTTAATTCTCACCGAGGCGCAAGCCGGGGGCAGTTACCGCACCTACATTTACAGCTATGACGGTGCGGTGCGCGAGCTACTGTTGCCCGCCGATGCAACCCCACAGCTTGCTGCCGGGCAAACGGTGGCAGATGCCAAAGCACTCACCTTTGCAGATTTGGGCGACGGGTTGTTACAGGCAACTGTCACCACGGCAGACGGGGAGGTACAGCAGGTACTGCTGGCCCTGCGCAGTGGCCCGGTAGAAAGGGGCGTGCAGCCATGAAACAAAAAAGCTCGCGCTCGGCCCTGTTTTTAATGGAATTAATTTTTTCTATTTTGTTTTTTGCGCTCGCCAGCGCGGTCTGTGTGCAGCTATTTGTCAAAGCACACTTGCTGTCGGTGAGTACACAGGAGTTAAACCACGCCCTTACCAGCGCCCAAAGCGCTGCCGCCAGTTTGCAGGCAAAACAGGGTGACGCTGCCGCCGCCCTTGGCGTGCTTGGCGGTGAGGGCGATACGCTGTACTATAATGCCGATTGGCAACCCTGTGCCGAGGCCGAGGCCGCTTACAGCTTGCAGCTTTTGCCCGCAGCAGAAGAGGAAACCACCAATATTGTCGTTACCAAGCTGGGCGAAACCGCCCCGCTGCTCACCTTGCCGGTGCGTTGCCACACACCGCTGACGGCAGAATAAGAAGCGTTGCATGAAAAGGAGGGAAGCCCTATGGCCGCACAAAAGCAAAAAGCCACCGGCAGTGCCGGGCTTGGCGTCGGTGTATCGTCTGTTCTGGTCATTTTTGTGCTGCTGTGCCTTGTCACCTTTGCAGCGCTTTCGCTGGCAAGTGCCAGTGCCGACCAAAACCTTTCACAAAAAGCGGCACAGCACACCCTCACCTACACCGCGGCGTCTAACCGGGCAGAAGCCACGCTGGCACAGGCCGACGCCGCGTTGCAGCAGTGCTACACACAGGCAGACGGCAAGGCCGCTTACCTTGAAGCTGCCAGTACGGCGCTTGCTTCTTATGGCACCACCCGCACCGAAAACGACACCGTGTATCTTGACTATACCGTACCCATCAGCGACACCCAGCGCATCACCGCCAGCCTAGAGGTACTTTGGCCGGAGGCTGCCGGAGACCGGTTTTACCGCATTGCGCGCTGGCAGACCGAAAGCACCGGCGAATGGCAGCCGCAGGACGGCCTGCCGGTATACGGCAGCGGCAGCTCTACCGTGGGCGCGCTGCCCGGCAAACCTTAACAGCACCCTGCCCGAAAGGAGTTTTCATGGATATTACAATACAACTAAAAGAGGCTGTCTCGCGCGGGGTATCCGACATTTTCATCGTCGCCGGGCGGCCACTGGTCTACAAAATCAACGGCGTACTGACCAATGTGGATGAGACCCGCCTTTTGCCCCCCGACACCGAGGATTTTGTGCGGCAGATTTATAAACTTGCCGGAGACCGACCAATTCAAAAGCTACTGGAAACCGGAGACGACGACTTTTCTTTGACCGTAAAGGGGATTTCTCGCTTTCGTGTCAGTGCGTATAAACAGCGCTCCAGCCTTGCGGCGGTGGTGCGGGTCATCACGTTTGAATTGCCCAACCCCGCAAAACTGCATATCCCTGAACAGGTATTGCGTCTTGCAGACCGCACCCGTGGTATGGTGCTGGTCACCGGCTCTGCGGGCAGCGGCAAATCGACAACGCTTGCCTGTATGATTGACCGCATTAACTGCGCAAGGGCTGACCACATCATTACACTGGAAGACCCGCTGGAATACCTGCACAGCCACAAAAAAAGCATTGTCAGCCAGCGGGAGACCGGCAGTGACACCGAAAGCTACCTTGCCGCACTGCGGGGCGCGCTGCGCCAAAGCCCCGATGTGATTTTGCTGGGCGAAATGCGTGACCACGAAACCATTGCAGTGGCGATGACCGCCGCCGAAACCGGACATTTGATTTTTTCCAGCCTACACACGGTGGGGGCCGCCAACACCATTGACCGTATTATCGACGTATTTCCGCCCAACCAGCAGCACCAGATTGCCGTACAGCTTGCCATGGTATTGCAGGCGGTGGTCAGTCAACAATTATTGCCCACAGTGGACGGCAACTTAATCCCCGCGTTTGAGATTATGACCGTCAACCCGGCTATTCGCAACATGATCCGTGAAAATAAAATTCACCAAATCGACACGGTAATCGCCTCCTCTGCAAGTGAGGAGATGGTGGCGATGGACGCGAGTATTTTAGAACTGTACCGCAGCGGTATTATCACCGAGCGCACAGCCCTCACCTACGCCGCCAGCCCCGAGCTACTTGAAAAAAAGCTGCGCCAAAAATAAGCAAAGCGACAATCAAAACCAAGTATCGTTTTTATAACAACAGGCCCCGCGTCATAAACGCGGGGCCTCAGTCTGTCGAAGAACCCGGTTTACGCAGCAGCATAAACCGGGTTCTCGGTGTGTTTCAAGCCAAAAATAGCGAATACGGCGCAAGAAAAACAGGTTCTCCATTTCCATTTAGCCAGTTTTTTG
>JAQVCK010000171.1 GCA_028689835.1 Pygmaiobacter sp.
GCGCCCCGCGGCGCGCTGGCTGGTGTATTACCTGTTGATTGGCTGTATTTTAGTGGGCACCATTATGCAAAGCGGCGGGTTTGGCACCGTCAGCTTTGCCTATGCCGGGTTTTAAGGGGGGCAACGATGAAAAAACTGATTGCAAAGCTTGCCCTTGCACTGGTGCCCGTGCTGCTTTGGGGTGCCCTGTTTGTGGCATTTGAACCGAATAACTATTTTGGCCTGCGCCCCGGCACTGCCGGCAACGCGCCCATTGCGCGGCTGCGGGCGTTTGCACAAGACCCGCAGCCCAACATTATTTTGGGTGACAGCCGCATGGCCCATTTTGATATGGCGCTTGTAAACGAGGTGTCGGGCGAGCACTGGGCCAATGTGTCTTACGGCGGTGCCAGCCTGGAAGAGAGCATTGACGAGTTTTACTACCTGTACCAAACGTACCCCGGCCTTAAAAAAGTGGTGCTGGGGGTGTCGTTTTACACGCTGAACGCAAACTACCGCACGGCCAACCGCATGGCGACGATTGAGACCCAGCTAAAAAAACCCGCCGCGTATGTGTTTAATTTGGAATACAACATCAACACGCTCACCGCCCTTAGCGACCGGCTGGCAAACCGGCCGGATGTGGAGGAGACTGCCGAGCACACCGCGGCCGAGTACACCGAAAATGGTGTGGCCTTGCCGTTTCGCCGTGGGCTGATTGACTATGCGGCCACCCTGTACGCCAACTGCGCGGCAAGCGGCACCCTGCCCGCCGCCAGCTATGACACAAAGGGCAGCCTTATAAACGCCGCGGCACTGGCCGAAGCGATGCAAAGTGTTACCCCTGCCAGCAGCAAATTTACCATCAACGAAACTGCGCTGCAAAGCCTGCTGCAAATGGCGGCTTTTTGCCGTGACAACGGCATTGAGCTGACACTGGTGCTGCCGCCGATGCAGCAAAGCGTGCGCGCGCTGGTGTGTGCGCCGCTTGGCATTGACACCGCCATACAGCCCGCGTTGCAGGCCCTTGCCGGCAGCGGGGCCGCCGTGCTGGATTACGAGTGGGCAAATGACCCCGCCTACCCCGACACCGCCTATTACGACGGGTTTCATTTAGACACCGTGCACGGCCTGCCGCTTTGGACCCGCACCTTATTTACGGAGGTTGGCTGATGGCGCTTGATTATTTGATTTTATATGAGCATGTGGTGCGGGAGTACGAAAGCCTGCTGCTGTTGCAGACCGAGCTGCGCCGCCGCGGGTATTCGGTAGAAATTCGCCAGCTGCTCGACCGCAAAAAGCTGCGGTATTTCAGCTGGAAAAAGCCCAAGGTGCTCGTTTCCAGCAATTTATACGACAACGAAGGGCTGAACAGCCACGTCTACAATAATGTGGGCCGCTGTGACAAGGTGGTCAACCTGCACTGGGAGCAAATGCTGTCTGACACGCAAGAGGCTGAGCCCTGGTTTAATTTTTCGGGCAACGCCAAAAAGTGCGTGCAAACCTGCTGGGGCAAGCGCACACGCCAGCGGCTAATTGACCACGGGGTGCCCGCCCAAAATGCCGTGGTCACCGGCGCGTTGATGATGGACTTTTTGCGGCCGGAGTTTGCCGGTTATTTTAAAACCAAGCAACAGCTTTGCAGCGAGTTTGGGTTGAACCCAGAGCAAAAGTTATTACTGTATATCTCCAGTTTCGGTTATGCGTCGATGGATGACAAAGAGGTGCAGGAGCTTTCGCAGATGGCCGGGCAGGACTTCACCGATTTTGCGCGGGTCAACCGCGAGTCGATGGCGGCAACGCTGGCCTGGTTTGACCGCTACCTCACCCAGCACCCCGACGTGCAGCTGGTCTACCGGCGGCACCCGTCGGAGTGGAACAGCCCCGCCCTTTTGGCGCTGGCCGAAAAGTACGCCAACTTTCACGTTATTTTTGAGTATTCGGTGCGGCAGTGGATCGTTGCGGCCGACGATATTTTAATCTGGATGAGCACCGCAATTGCCGAGGTATATTTTGCACAAAAGGGCTGCCACGTGGTGCGCCCGCAGCCCATCCCGCACGAGTTTGACCCGGTGATTTACCAAGGTGCCGCGGCGCTGACCAGCTATGAAGCGCTGGAAGAGGCACTGGGTGCCCCACACGGCAGCTTCCCCATTGCAAAAGAAGTGATTGAGGGCTATTTTGACCCCGCGCCGCAGCCCGCTTACCTGCGCATGGCTGATTTGCTAGAACAGGTATTGCGCGAGCCGGCGCGAGACCACCCGTTTGACCGTGCGTTTAAACCACATTTTAACTGGCTGAAATTTTTTGCCCTGCTGGGCATCCACGGCATGGACGCCATCCACCTCGACCCCGCGAAATTCCGCCATATCTGCCCGCCGTTTGCGCGCTTTGCGGGCCGCATTTACGGGTATATTCAAAAAGCAAAGGTCAAAAAGGCAGATGTCGACCGCTGGCAGGCGGATATTGACCGCTGCCTTGCGCAAAAATAAAAGCTGCGCGCGGTATACCGCACACAAAAAATGGGGTTGCAACACCGGCAGCCTCTTTTCATTTGTACTTTGTACCGGTATAATAGAGTAAAACCGAAACAAAACAGCCGCGGCCTTGCCGCGCCGGGAGGACAACACATGAAATACTGCACTAAATGCACGATGCCGGACACGCGCCCGGGCATCACGTTTGACGAGCAGGGCGTTTGCTCTGCCTGCCGCCATTACGAGCACCGCAAAGACGTTGACTGGGACGCCCGCTGGCACGAGTTTGAAGCGATGTGCGACAAATACCGCGGCTGCAACGGCCCCGGCGGGTACGACTGCGCCGTGGCGGTATCCGGCGGTAAAGACAGCCATTTTCAGGTGTACATGCTGAAAGAAGTCATGAAAATGAACCCCATTCTGTTCAGCGTGGAGGATAATTTCCCGATGACCGAAGCGGGCAAGCACAACCTGCAAAACATCAGTGAGGAATTTGGCTGCACCATTATTTCGTGCAAGCCCAACATCAAAGCGCAAAAAAAGCTGATGCGCGTGTTTTTTGAAAAATACGGCAAGCCCACCTGGTATGTGGACCGGCTGATTTACACTTTCCCGCTGCATATGGCGGCTAAGTTTAACACGCCGTTTTTGTGCTATGGCGAAAACGTGTCATTTGAATACGGCGGCTCTTCGGATGAAGAGACTTACTCCGCCAAGGGGCAGATTGAAAACGGCGTTGCCGTGGGCTTCCCCAAAGAAGAGCTGCTTAGCTACGGCGTAAGCGAAAATGATTTGATGCTCACCGAGGCCCCCACGGCGGACGAGCTGGCAAAGCTGGACCCGTTTTACATGAGCTATTTTATGCCGTGGAACAGCTTTAAAAATTACCAGCTGGCGAAAGCGCACGGCTTCCATGATTTGACCCACGAGTGGGACCGCACCCACCACGCCGAAAACTTTGACCAGATTGACAGCCGGGCGTATCTTGTACACTCGTGGCTGAAATACCCGAAATTTGGCCATGCAGCCGCCACCGATTACACCGCCCGCTACATCCGCTACGGGCTGATGACCCGCGAGGAGGCCATCCCCGTTATCCGCGCGCGGGATGGTGCGCTGGACCCGCTGTGTGTGCGCGATTTCTGCGATTTTTGCGGTTACTCTGAAAGCGAGTTCTGGGCAATTTTGGACAAGTTTTATAACCGAGATATCTTTAAAAAAGACGAGTTTGGCCGCTGGGTGTTAAAACAACCCATTTGGGCATAACCCCTTGCCCTGCCACCAAAGCCCTGCGCGCCTAACGGCCGCGGGGCTTTTTGTGTGGGCCGGTTTTCAGATTGCGCTTTGCGGCGCGGCAGTCTATAATAAAAGAAAGCGCCATGCCCTTGTGGCGCAAAGTAGCCCGGGCGCAGTTGCGCGGGAGGAGGAAACCAATGACAGGCAAACAGATCTGGGGTATTGCGGTGGCAGCGGTCGCTGTCCTGTTTGTGGCGCTGTTTGGCAGCGTTTATTCACAGGTAATGCAGGACAGCGGTAGTGATGCCCTGTCCATGACCGACCATTTTGCGGTGATCAACATCGTTGGTACCATTGAGAACAGCAGTGGTGACGAGCTGGGCCTCAATCAACCCAGTTACCATCATAACGCAACCTTGAATTATGTTAAAAACTTGCAATATGACAACTCTAACACCGGTATTTTTCTGTATTTCAACACCGGGGGCGGCGGGGTGTATGAATCGGATGAGCTGTACCGCACCCTGATGGATTACAAAGAAGCCACCGGGCGGCCCATTGTTGCATTTTTTGGCCCTACCGCAGCAAGCGGCGGGTATTATATTTCCATGGCGGCCGATCATATCTCTGCCGACCGCAACACGACCACTGGCTCGATTGGTGTGATTATGAGCTACACGAACGTCAAAGGCCTGTATGACAAACTGGGCATTCACTCAGAATACATCACCAGCGGCAAAAACAAATCCATGGGGGCATCCGACCTGGACCTCACCGACGAGCAACGGGCCATTTTTCAGGGTGTCGTAGACGAAGCGTATGCGCAGTTTGTCGGCATTGTGGCAAAGGGCCGGTCGATGGAGGAAAGCAAGGTGCGCCAGCTTGCAGACGGGCGTATTTACACCGCAAAGCAGGCGCTGGACCTTGGGCTGATTGATGAAATTAGCACCTACGATGACGCGATGGACATGTTTATTAGCGAGACCGGCTCGCAACCGTATTACACTGATTTTTCAGAAACGACTGTTTTTGACCGTCTGCTGGGCGCTGTTGCCAATATCTTGCCCAAAAGCGACAGCCAGGTATGGCAGCAGTTAGCACAGAACGACCGAAGCGGGGTGCCTCTGTATGAATTACCAAACTGAGACCATTTACGCGGGGTTTTGGCGCCGGCTAGCCGCCTTTTGGATTGACAGTTTCTTGCTGTTGTTGCTTTTGGTCCCGGTGCGCTTTTTGCTTGGTTTCTTGGGTTTTTTGGGGCTGTTGAACCAGCCGGTATTTTTTGAATTCACCTCGGCGCAGCTTTGGGTTTTTATCCTGCAACTTTTGTACTTTGCTGCCTTTACCGGCGCGTTTGGTGCAACACCGGGTAAAATGATTTTGCGCATGAAGGTAGTCTCTACCCGCACGGGCACCCTGCTTTGGCGCGATGCAATCTACCGCGAAACGGTTGGCCGGGTGATGAACCTGCTGCTCTTGATTGGTTACATCATCGTGCCGTTTGACCGCCAAAAGCGCACGCTGGCAGACCGCTTTTGCGACACCCGCGTTTTGGCGACCCGTAAATA
>JAQVCK010000172.1 GCA_028689835.1 Pygmaiobacter sp.
TAACACAATCGACTATTTTAATACCATTCGTCCCATTCGCAAGCTCAATGGAAAGCCACCCGTCCAATTTAGAATCGAACAGGTGGCTTGATCGGCTTTTTGTGTCTATTAACTATTGACTATTTCAAGAATTTCTCTGCCGGTTTTTTGTGTTTGCGGGTGTTTTTGTGGTCTTGCGGCCCAGCTTTGCGGTTTATAAAGTTTCGCTATCTGCTGTGCGGGTTGCCATCACGGCGTATTTTTGCCGGGCAAAATTGCTGCAAGCCCACACAAAGGCAATGCCTGTTTAGTCTGCCGCGCGAAACAGCGGTTCAATCACCTCTTGAATCAGCGCAACGCGGTCTTTTATCTCTGGCGCAAACAGTGACGCAATGGCGACGACCATCCCGTTTTCGGTGTTCACATAAATGGCGTTGCCGCCGTCCCCCAGTGCGGCAAAGCAGCCTTTGCCCGTCACCCACCACAGGTAGCCGTAGTTCAGCGCACCCCAGTGGCTGTGTACTGCGGTGCTTTCGGCCACCCAGCTTTTGGGCACCAGCTGCTTGCCGCCCCACTTGCCGCCGTTTAGGTAAAGCTGGCCAAACTTTGCCATGTCGCGCACTGTCAAAAACAAGCCCCAGCTTGCCGCGTTCAGCCCTTTGGGGTCCGCCACCCAACCGGTGGTGTTTTTGTCGTTCATCACGGCAAAATGCTCCTCTTCACTGTGCAAAAAAATCGATTGCGGCACCCGGATGCCCAGCGGCTCAAACAGCACTTCGTTTGCAAACTGCAAGATGGGCTGGCCGGTCGCCTGCGCCAAAATGCCGGACAACAGGTGCGAGCCCACAATGGGCGAATAGCAAAAGTCGCCGGGCTGCTTTGTGCCCCCCAGCAGGCCCAATGCAAATTGCACCCAGTTTTCGCTGGCAAAAAAGGCCGCGTAAGGCTCGGTTTCGCACTTATAGGGCGCGGTCATCGTCAGCAGGTGGCGCAGCGTGACGGTTTGCAGCATGGTTTCGCCCTGCGGCACGGCATAGCCGGGGAAAAACTCCAGCACCTTTTGGTCCACACTGCGCAGATACCCTTTGCCGATGGCAATGCCGATGAGGGCGGAAAAAACACTTTTCGTCACCGAATAAACGTGCAGGGCGTTGCCTGCCGTGATGTCATTAAAATACTTTTCGTATAAAACGGAGCCGTTTTTTTGCACAAGAATACCTGCCATATTGCCGTATTCGCGCTGTAGCAACTCCGTTAAGTCTTCTGTTGTTTTTGGGTTCAAGTTGGTAGTCCTCCTTTTTTTGATGAAGGATATCCTCTGAAAAACAGCATAAATCCATTAAAAATGTTTTGCAACCCCTATTTTAAAAGAATTTGAAACTTTTTTAAGATTGTTGCTTTTGTGGGGGTTGGCAGGCAACGGGGGATGTGGGAGTTTACAAACTGTAATAATGAACCCGCCCTGTATTTTGCGGTTTCGTGCAGCATCGCTTGCCCTGTTATAGCGGGCACCGCAACAACAAAACACCCACACTCTTTTAAAAGTGTGGGTGTTTTGTTGTACAAACATGGTTGGTATGTTGCGCTGCAATGCCATCGGTTGCAATATAATATAAAATGATATTCAAAAAAGAAACAATTTTTATTTGTTTGCCTGCCGGCTGTTGCTGGCGGGCCGCTGGGGCTGATATAAAATACCGGTGCAGGTCGGTGGCCAGTTTTTGGCCTCTTTATCGGTGGCCTTGTTAATCATTTTGGCACTTGCTTTCAGTAATGCATCCTTCCAGTGATTCATGTTCAATGACCTCCTGATGAGTGATTTTAGCAATAACCAGCAGCAGCGCGGCTGCGGACATACCCAATAATAAAGATGCGGCAAGCCCCTTACCCCCCGGGCGCAGGGCCAACCCAACGACCAACAGGCTTTCAACCAACAGGATCAACCGCGTGCGGTGCCGGTTGGCACAAAGCTCCGCTTCGGTTTGTGGGGCCGCAGGGTTGTTGAGCGGGGCAAGCAAATAAACAATACCTGCCGCTGCCAGCAAAAGCAGCAATAGCCCCGGTAGGGGCAATGCCTGCACTAATTTTAACAAAACCGTGTTACAGGCTGCCAGCAAAGCACTGCTGGCAAGCAGGCACTGCCACCAGGCGTGGGCGTGGTAACCGCCCGCCGCCTTGCGCAACATAGTAAGGCCCAGCAAAAAAATGGCGGTGTGCCACGGGCCCCCGGTTTGCCAGCCTACCCAAAGCATGGGCCCCCAGGCAAGCAGAGTAAACAGGGCTTTTTCTACTGTATAGGTATACCAGTCACGCTGGCTGTTTTGTAATAGGTTTCGGTCAATATAAAAAGATACTATCCTCTCTGACAGGTTGCGCAGCATAGCGGCACCCCCTTGTTGAAAAAGGATAGCATCTTCTGTTTTCGTATACAATTAAAATGTTCCCAAATGGGGGTGAAATGTTCCCAAATGGGGGTAATGTGTTCCGACAGGGGGGTAATGTGTTCCGTAATTATGGTAAAATATGGTAACCAAACAACGCGAATTAAAGCAATAGTGTAAATTGAAACCAGCCGTTTTCGTACGAAAACAGGTACTCACAGTTGTAAGCGGCAAGTACATTTTTAATATTGTTCATGCCGTACCCATGGGTTAAGGTGCGTGGGTTTTCGCCAATCACCTCATTGTCAATCACCCGCACCGGTGCTGCCGTGGTGTTTTTAACTGAAAGCAAAACACCGCTTTCTTTGTCGCTTGTAAACTTAACGCGGATCTGCCGTTGCCCCTCCGGTGCCTGTGCACTCGCTTTGATGGCGTTGTCCATCAGGTTCGACAGCACGGCCACAAGGTCTTCGTCCGCAAAGGGCAGCCCGGCAAGGTCGCCCACTAAAAATTCAACCTGTATGCCCTTGTTTTTAGCGGCAAGGTATTTTTGGTTTAGCACGGCGTCCACAATGGCATTGTTGCTTTTTACAACCGTACTCACAGAGGCGACCCGCTGGCTGATGCCCTCCACATATTTTGTCAGCTTTTGCAGGTCTCCCTCTTCGGCCAGTTGCTCAATAGCCAACATGTGGTTGTTAAAATCGTGTGTCAGCTGCCGCTGTTCTTGGTATGCCTGCGATAGGGCCTGAATGTTGTTCATCTCGGCGGCAACTTGCTGGTGCAAAATCAGGCTGTCACGTTGCCGCGCCTTTTCGGTGTTCAGGCGCTCCATAAAAATCACAATTATAATGTTGCACAGTGCAAGGCCAAAGGTGTCGATGATGACCCAAGGTGAAGCGGTTTCACCGCTTTGGGTATTCATCCCCAAAATCAGCAAAGTGATTACAGTGAACACGGGGAAAATCATCAAAGTTACCCACTCTGCCACAGAGATTGAGTTTTGGCTGCGGCGGCTTTGCCGCAGCTTGCGCAGGATAAAGGTGGTTAAAAACAGCACTGTTTTGGAGACCAGCGTGAGGGCGATAAACCTGCCGACAGAAGAATAAACCTGTTCCATAGAAAGGCGGAACATGCGCATCAAGGCCAGAATAACCACATAATCCAGCCCGTAATTTAAAATGTAAAAAAGGATGGCAAGAAAAAATTTTTTCAGCAGGTTGCCTTCATACACTAGCAGGGCAAACAAGCCGTATACCAAAATGGAAAACCCAATTTTAAGGTAAGACACCGGCGGAACACGGTCAACCAACACCACATAAAACGCCGCAAACATACCCAGCCAAGCAGCCAACAGCTTGCCGCCGGCCCATTTGCGTTTTAAAAAAGCATCGAAGAATAAAAGGGCGGACAAACATTCAACAAGAATTGTCGAAAAACTGAGAACCTTGTCCATCAAAACCTCCCTTTCCACTTCAAAAACTTCTGCACCAGCTCTTGGTAGCCCTGTGCACTTGCCCGCAAAGATTCACCGTTATCCAAGCTGACAACGTAGTTTTTGATGCTTAAAATGTGTTGCGCGTTAACAAGGTAGCTTTTTTGTATGCGAAAAAAGTCTTTGCTGGCAAGCTCGTTTTCCAGTGTCTGCAATTTTTCGTAATAGCTAAAGGTGCTTTGCTCGCTGTCGGCAAGGTGCAGCGTCACAATGCGTTTGCAGCTTTCAATATACAAAATATTGTCCAGCAAAAACTGGTACAACTCGGCCTCACTGGTTACGTTTAACACCCGCTGGCGCTGCTGCACCTTTTACAAAGCGGCCTCTAAGCAGTCTTTTAAAGTGGTTTCAAGGTCTTGTTTCAGCAGGTAGCGAAATGCCTGCACCTCATACCCGCGCGGCGCATATTCCACAAAGGACGACACATAAATCAGCACCAGTGTGTTGTTTTTTTTGCGGATGGCCTGCGCCACCTCGATGCCGTTTTTTTCGCCCATATCCACGTCTAAAAACAAGATATCATATTTTGAAAAATCACTGGCCAGCAGCTCTTGCGGGTCGGTGAAAGTAAAACACTCCACTGCGCCGGGGTCGGTTTTAAAATAGGCCTGTATCAGCTTTTGCAAGCGCTCAATGCAAATCAATTCGTCGTCGCAGATTGCAATTTTCATTGAAAAACTCCTTTCGAGCGTGGCAGTGCCAAAACAGCCGGCAGCCACCGCTTTTTCAATCATTTCTATTATACACGCTGTGCCCTTTTTTGAACAGCGGGCAAGGCCGGCCGGTTAATTTTACTTAAATTAGAACCGTTATTGATTACCCCGGTTTCGGAACAATTTACCACTATTTGGGAACAATTTAGTAGAGAGAAGCTTGCAAAAGTGCTATCTTAAAAAAGAATATAAAAAACAAATCTGATGCAAACTATGGAGTTTTTTAACGGAGATGTTACCGGCAAACTTGTTTTAAAACTACCAGATGAAGGGGAACAAATGAAAAAATGTGGTATTTTAATCATAGTTTTAGCGATGGTGCTTTTTGGTTGCAGCGCAAAGACAACACCAAACAGTACCGGCATGGCAGCCGGGCAGCCCGTGCAACTTTCGGCAACCCCCAAAATGGTGACAGATTCTGACGGTTTGCTTGGGCGCGCAACAGCCCATACAGAGAATGGATATTATGAAATGTTGCCGTGGGGAGACAACACGATGAACATCACGTTTATAGATTATGCCACGAAATCGCGTGTCTACCTGTGCAACCGGCCAGAATGTACGCACCATGACGAAAGCTGCCCCAGCTGGTTTTCTGCCGAGGATGCGGCTGGCGGCGGCGGGCTGTTTACAGACGGGAACTATCTTTATTTTATGCGAATTGGTACAGGC
>JAQVCK010000173.1 GCA_028689835.1 Pygmaiobacter sp.
TACGGCCTCTGTGGGGTGGTTTAGCACATAAGAAGCAACCTTGCGTTCAGCGGTGTAAATTTTGCTGTAATTTTCCCGTATCACTTCTAAAACAGACTTTTCACTCATTCGGCCACTTCCTTTCCGGTTCGCACAAAACAGCGCGGCTTTGCCGCGGGGCATGGCCGCAAGGGCACAAAACACCCACAAAAGCACTGCCTGCTGCCAGCGCGAAGATGTAAGAACTATAAAGAGTATAAGAAAAAACATTTCGAAAATCAAGTGTAAAACATGTTTTCGTGAAATCGAATTTCATCAAAAATTGTCGCAGAAGCTGAAAATACGGCACAGAGGCACGCTAAAAAGACACCGCGGCAAGAAAGCTGTAACAGATGAAAACAGTAGAAAATAAGAGTATACGCCCAAAAATAGCAGAAAGTAAAAAAGAATGCCGCAAAAAAATGCGAAAAAGGACAGGCTGGGCAGGGCCCAATAAATGGGGATGCGGATGGCTTCAAAATGTGAAATAATTTTTTATTACACAATAATTACAAGTACTAAAGCATTATAACCTATTTTGTCGAATCATAATGATTACTTTTGTATGCTAGGTATAAATATTTCGAAAAAATAAGTGTATTTTGTACATTGAAAAGCAAAAAACAAGAAAGCGTATAATATGGCTAGTCAAAACATGAAATAAAATTACATGTCACGAAGGACCATAACAGATTACTTCTCGCGAAAGGGCGGCATGAAATGGACGGCAGTAACCGGTACGAAGAATTTTTGGCAGTCAGTGCAAAAAAGACCCCGCAGTTCGATGTGAGCGAACCGCACATTGCCGTGGGCTACACCAGCGACCTTGACGTGCTGCTGAACTGGGACCAAGCGGTGTTTGACAAGTTGATTGCAGAGCACCTGCACACCGTGCCCTCGTTTGAAGAGGGGGAGCGCATTGAAACACTGGAGGATTTCGCCCGCATCATGGCCCATTTTGTACAGCATGGCATGGGCGGCGAAATTGAGATATCCTCGCCGAAAATCTGCGACTGGCTGGTCAAAAACTTTCAGTCGGTCAAAGCGCTGGGCGGTACCGGCGCACAGTGCAGTGCGGCGCTGGGCACCATTGGTTACCCGGTGGCGGTGCACATCAGCGACAAATGCGCCGAGGTGTGCGAGTTTTTGGATTACCCGTCGGTGAAAACCGTAAAAGGCCGCGGCCTTTGCCCGGTGATGGTGGTGGCAACCGAGCATATGCCGGTTTACCACTTTATCTGCCAGTACGACAAGGGGGCCCGCGTTACGGTGGGCGGCAAAACGTTTGAGGCGCCGGTGTCCAACCGGTTGATTTTAGATTTTGACATCATCCACAAACGCTTTTTGCCTGACCGTGCCTACTTTGCCTACCTTGAAAAACACGCGACAGAGTTTCGGGTGCTGTCCATCTCCGGCTTCAATGCCATTGTCAGCCCCGATGTCGCCAAAAGTGACCTTGCGCCGCTGGTAGCGCATTTTAAAGCGCTCAAACAGAACAACCCGTCGCTGGTCATCTACCTTGAAAGTGCACATTACCTGTCGTGCAGCGTGCGCGACACCGTGTTTGAGCTGCTGGGCCCGTATGTGGACATTTTGGGTATGAACGAAGAAGAGGTGCAGGCCTGTGCCGAGCTGCAGGGCGTGCCGATTGACAAAAACAACTTTGACAGCATGATTCATGGCTTGTCGCTGGTGTTGCGGCAATACCCGGTGGGCGGCATTATTTTGCACACCAAAGACTACGCGGCCTATTTTGGCAAACCGCTGAAAGTGGATATTGAGCTGGGCCTGACAGCCGGCAACCTGCTGAGCGGCACCCGGGCACGCACCGGCCATTACGGCAATTTGCAAGAGTGCAGGGAGCTGCTGCAATACGGGTTTTCGCAAACGGGCGCGCAGTTCAGCGCCGAGGCTGCCGCGTGGCAGCCCCAGCACCCCGAGCGCCAGCTTGTGCTGGTGCCCAGCAGATATTTAGAGCGGCCGCGGTGCACGATTGGCCTTGGCGATACCTTTGTGGCAGGGGTGCTGACCTGTTTTGCATAACCCCCGGCCCCAGGGCAACAAAAGAAAAGGTGGAGCGCATAACATGGCATATTATATGGGCATTGACGTGGGAACCTCCAGCCTGAAAACCATTTTGACAGACGAAGCGGGGCAAATGGTGGCGGGCTGTGGCCAAAACTACCAGTTCGCTTCGCCCCGCAGCGGCTGGGCCGAGCAAGCCCCCGAAGAGTGGTGGGCCGCCGCGGTGGCGACGATACGGCAGGTGCTGGCCCAAACCGGCATCGACAGCGCCGAAATTGCGGGGGTCGGGTTTTCCGGCCAGATGCACGGGCTGGTGCTGCTGGATGAAGCGGGCAACCCCGTGCGGCCGTCGATTTTGCACTGCGATGCGCGCACCGATGCGCAGCTTTTGCAGATTACCGGCACCCTTGGCGCGCAGGGCGTGCGCGACGAGATGATGAACCCCGTGTTTACCGGCTTTTTGCTGCCCAGCCTGTTGTGGGTGCGCGAAAACGAGCCGCAGAATTACGCTAAAATTGCAAAGGTCTGCCTGCCCAAAGACTATATCAAGTTTCGCCTTTGCGGCGAAGTGAGCAGCGATTATTCCGACGCCGGGGCGACGTTGGCCTACGATTTAAAGCATGCGTGCTGGAACACGCGGGTGCTGGCGGCGTTCGGCCTGCCAGAGGCGTGGTTCTCCCCTTGTTACGACAGCTGTGACGTGGTGGGCACCGTGAGTGCGGCGGCGGCAAAGCAGACCGGCCTTTGCACCAAAACCAAAGTGGTGGCGGGCGGCGGCGACCAGGCCATGCAGCGGCTTGGCAGCGGCGCGGTAAGCACCACCGAAGCGACGGTGAACATCGGCACCAGCGGGCAGGTGTGTTTTCAAAGCACAAAGCCGCTGCTTAACCCGGCGCTGAACACCAACATGTTTTACGGCTACGACAAACAGACCTGGCTGGTATATGGCGCCATTATGAACGCCGGGCTGTGCCTGAAATGGTGGCGCAGCGTATTGCAGGGCCAAAGCTACGGCGCGTTGGACGAAAGCGTGGCCGCGGTGCCGCCGGGCAGCGGGGGGCTGCTTTTCCTGCCCTACCTCAACGGCGAGCGCACCCCGCATTTAAACCCGAATATCAGCGGCGCCTTTTTGGGGCTGAACCTTGGCAGCGACTGTGCCCGCATGAGCCGCGCGGTGATGGAGGGCGTGACCTACGCGCTGTACCAGTGCTTAGAGCTTTGCGAGGGCATGGGGCTGCACAGCGACGTACTGATTGCCAGCGGCGGCGGGGCGCGCAGCAGCGTGTGGCGGCAGATACAGGCGGACGTGTTTGGCCTGCCGCTGAAAATGGCCCGGCTGGAAGAGCAGGCCTGCCTTGGGGCTTGCATCTGTGCCGCGGTGGGCTGCGGCGCATACAAAAACGCGGTGCAGGCGTGCGCCGGTATGGTGCGGTATTATGACTGGCTGGTAGAGCCAAACGAAGCAAACCACCGGCGGTACGGCCAGTATTACCAGCTGTTTAAAGAAACCTATTCTTCGTGTGCCACGGTGCTGGAGCGGGTGACGAAGATGGGGCGCGAAGAGATGGAATGATGTCAGGAGGGACGTTATGGACTCGAACGAGTATATTCTGGAATGTCATGGCCTGAGCAAGGCGTTTGCCGGCACAAAGGCACTGACCGAGGTGGATATGATGATTCGCCCGGGCACCGTGCATGCGCTGATGGGGGAAAACGGCGCGGGCAAATCCACGCTGATGAAATGCATCATCGGCCTTTTGGAACAGGACACCGGCACCATTACCTTTGAGGGGCAGCCCTATAAGGTGAAAAACCCCGCCGAGGCGGCGCAAAAGGGCGTTTCGATGGTGCATCAAGAGCTGAACGTCGAACCCTACCTGACGATTGCGGAAAACATTTTTTTGCACCGGGAGGATGTGCGCGGCCCTTTTTTGGACAAAAAGGCGACGCTGAAAAAGGCGCAAACGCTGCTGGACGATTTTAAATTCGGCATGCCCGCCAAAACGGAGATGCAAAACCTGCCGCTGGCAAAAGCGCAGATGGTCGAAATCATCAAAGCGGTTTCGCAAAACGCGCGGCTGATTATCATGGACGAACCCACCTCGTCGCTGGACAGCGAAGAGACCGAGCATCTGTTTCAGACCATTCGCGACTTAAAGGCGCAGGGCAAAACGATTGTGTACATTTCGCACCGGATGGAAGAAATTTTTCAGATTTGCGACGATTATACGGTGTTCCGCGACGGGCACTCGGTGGGCTGTGGCCGCGTGGCGGACATCACCACCGCAGACCTTGTGACGCAAATGGTCGGGCGCGAAGTGAAAAACATCTTCCCCAAGGTCGATTGTGCGATTGGCGAAGTGGAGCTGGAAGTGAAAAACCTCACCGGCAAAGGCTTTCAAGATATCAGCTTTCAGGTGCACAAGGGCGAAATTTTGGGGCTGACCGGCCTTGTGGGCGCAGGGCGCTCGGAAACCGTCAGTGCAATATTTGGCCTGATCCCCCCGACAAGCGGCGAAATTTTGCTGGAGGGCAAGGAAATTAAAAACAAAAGCACCACACAGGCCATTGCCCACGGCATTGCGATGGTCAACGAGGACCGCAAGCAGTATGGCCTGTGCCTGATGCGCTCGCTGCGCGAAAACATCTCGCTGCCCAACTTAAAAAGCCGCCAGCGCGGTTTGTTGCTCAACAAAAAGCGGGAAAAAGAAGAATGCGCCCAATATGCAAAAGAAATGACCGTAAAATCAGCCGGGCTTGAAATTGAAGCGCTCAGCCTCTCCGGCGGCAACCAGCAAAAGGTCGTGCTGGCAAAATGGCTGATGTCAAACCCCAAGGTCTTGATTCTGGACGAGCCGACCCGCGGTGTGGATGTGGGCGCCAAGGCTGAAATTCACACCCAGATCTGCAAGCTGGCGGCCCGCGGCATCGCCATCATCATGATTTCGTCCGAACTGCCGGAGATCATGGGCATGAGCGACCGCATTCTGGTCTACCATGAGGGCAAACTCAACGGGGAAATTCTGCGCCGGGACATCCTTTCGGGCGCGGTGACGCAGGAGACAATCCTGGCGAAAGAATTTGGACAATAAGAGGAGAGGTAGAGGACATGAATAGTTTGGGCAAAAAAACAAACCGCCTGGGGATGGACCATACCGACCTTTCACTGCTGATGAGGCG
>JAQVCK010000174.1 GCA_028689835.1 Pygmaiobacter sp.
GGGCAAACACCGCAACCAGCAGCACGGCGTTGCCGATACCGGCGTACAGCATCCAGGGCCGGGCCTTGCCCAGCTTGCTGTGTGTTTTGTCAATCAACGTGCCGAAGAAAACGTCCGTGATGCCATCCGCAAACTTGGATAGCATAATCAGTGTGCCGACAACACCGGCGGCCAGGCCAACGGTATCGGTCAGATAGATCATAACGAAGCTGGTCAGCAAACCATAAATACAGTTTGCACCCAGGTCGCCGGAGCCGTACCCGACTTTGTTGTACCATTTCAAGTATTTTTTCTCTTCCATCGTAGCTTCCTCCATTTTTTTATTTACAGTGTGACTTGGGTCGTCACAAGGTCCTCATTTGCCGCACTGGTGCCCACATAGCAGGTGTAGGCCATCTGCTCCAGCTTCCATTCTCTGTGCGTTGGGTCGTAGTATTTTAGTTTTTCGAGCGGTGTTGTGATAGTAACGGTCTTTTCCTCGCCGGGGGCAAGGCTTACGCGCGCAAACCCGCGCAGCTGCTTAACCGGCCGGTCAATGGCGGAGTTCTCATAGCCCGCATAGAACTGCACCACTTCATCGCCCGCCACACTGCCGGTGTTTTTCACCTTGGCAGTCACGGTTAGGGTATCCGCATTGGCCGACGCGGTAGGCTCGGTAACCGCGAAGGTGGTGTAGCTTAAGCCGTAGCCGTAAGGCACAAGCGGCTTCACACCATTTTTCTCCAGCCGTGTATAGCCATGATAGTATTCATAATATTGGTCGGTTGCTTCCCAGTTGACATAGGGCAAATCCGCTTCGGATACCGGCACCACATAGGGCAGCTTGCCCGAGGGGTTCACATCGCCGTAAAGGATTTCGGCAATCGCCGTGCCGCCCTCCATGCCGGGGTAGTAGGCCATCAGCACAGAGCCGACCACATCGTACCATTCGGTCATCATGATCATGTTGCCGCCGATCAGTACCACGCAGGAATTTTTGTTTTCGGGCGCAACCGCCTGAATTAGGCGGATTTCATCCGGGTGCAGCCCCAGGGAGGTTTTGCGGTCGCCCCCCATTGAGCCGATGTAGTTTTCTGTTTCGTTCTCGGAGATGAACTCGCCCTCGTCATCATGGTTGTAGCCCACGACAAATACCACGGCGTCGGCCGATGCGGCGGCCTTCTTTGCGGCTTCGATGTCCGTGCCGTCACAGTAGGTAATCTCGCAGCCGGGGTTGCTTTTTTCCAGCCCTTCCTTCGGCGTTACCACATACGCCGGGCGCACCCAGGAGGAGCCGTGGTCGCCAATGTTTTGCGTATCGCCAAGCTTTCCAATCAGCGCAAGCTTTTTTGTTGCCGCCTTGTTCAGCGGTAGAACACCGTCGTTTTTAATCAGGGTGATAGCCTTTTCCGCAACTTCCTTGGCCACGGCGATATGCTCCTTGCAGCCGACAACCGACATATCGTATTCTTTGTGGCCCTTATCGAAGGCGAGAATCGTGCGGACAATGCGGGTGGCTGCCTGATTGATTTTTTCTTCGGGAACAAAGCCGTCCTGCACCGCCTTGACCAAATTCTCGCCAAAGAACTGCGTCCACATCATTTCCATGTCCTGCCCGCCGTTGGCCGCTTCCACGGTGTCCCGCACCCCCCAGCAGAAATCCGACATGACAAAGCCGTCAAAATCCCATTCCTTTTTCAACACTTCGTTGAGCAGGTAGTTGCTGTGGCCGCAGTGCACACCGTTGTAGCGGTTGTAGGCGCTCATGATGCTGGCCGCACCGGCATCGACACAATCTTTGAAATGCGGCAGAAAAACCTCTTTTTCGGTTCGTTGGTCGCAGGTTACGCTGCATTTAAAGCGGGCGCACTCCATATCGTTGTAGGCAAAGTGCTTGACGCAGGCCATAACATCCTCGCCCTGCACACCGCGAACAAGTGCTGCGCCCATCTGCCCAATCTGGCAGGTTTCCTCGCCGTAGGTTTCCTGGCTGCGGCCCCAACCCGGGTTGTAGGGCATATTGATGCACACGCCGGCAAACAGGTTTCCGCCAAACGCGCGTGTTTCGCGCCCGATGCAGTGCCCCACTTTTTCTTCGAGTGCGGTATCAAAGGTCGCGCCGCGTGCCATGGAAACCGGGAAGCAGGTTGCCTGCCCGTTGCCGCACACAACGCCGCGCGGGCCATCGACAAACTTCATGGATGGCAGCTCCATTTCAGGGATGCCACCGGCCTCATACGGCACTACATTGTAGTGGTTTTTCTCATCGGCCATCGCTTCCATCATGGCGGCCTTGGTTTCCGGCGTCATGTGCAGCATATCGATGTTGCCGCTCATCAAAGACACCTTTTGCGCAAGCGTCATCTGCGACACCAGCTTCTTGGCCTGTTCCGTCATGGCCATTCGATACGATTTGGTTGCTCTCATTTTTTCCTCCTTTGGTTGGATTGTAATTTATTGAGCCACCTGCCCCGGTTGCCGCCTGGCGGTGTGGGGCAGGGCGAATTTTGACAAACCGCTTTTATTGCGAAGCAATAAAAACGATGGGCAAACTTGCGTGTCAAGCTTGCGTGTACGTTAACGCTAAGTGTATTATAAAAAGCTATTGACGATATTGTCAATAGCTTTTTAACAATTTATATACGATTTGTTGATTCTGCTCAATTGTCAAATGACGTTTTGAGCAATATGAATACTTAACTTGGTGTAACAATCCTCCTGCTTTGGCCGTTTGCCGTAAGCGAGGTACTGAAACAAAATGTCCAGTGGCAGGCTGCCCTGCTTTTCTGGTTCCTGGCAGATGGTTGCGGATATAACACCGCTTTCCACCATGCCGATTTGCCGCCCAACAAGGTCATTGGTAATAATTCTGATGGTGCGGCCCTCGCTTTGCTCCCGTATAATCTCGCAAATCTCATAATCTGCCGGGTTGACAACATAGGCAATCTTCATTTCGGGGTGATCACGCAGGGCCTGGCGCACGGTTTCCGTGTTCACCTCGCGCCGCTGGTCAATGTCGTAATAGCCAAGGATCTGCATCTGTGGGTAGCGCACCGCCATCTCCTGCCGGAAGCCCGCAATACGGCTTTCAAAGCTGCCAAGCCGCATATGGCTTTTATCCGCGTTATAAAAATTCAGCCCCTGCGAAAAAATGGCAACCTTGGCATCGTCGCCGCCAATCAGCGCAGACATACCTGCGGCCAGCCGGCCGGCCTTTTGATAGTCGCACCCCACATACGCCATATGTTCCAGCGGGAAATCCTGGCTGTTGTAAAACACCAGCGGCATTTTTTTTTCTTGCAGTGCCGTGGCGCACTCCGTCAAGCCCGGATAAGGGATGCCGGGCATCGCAATTCCGTCGGCTTCAGCCGCGGCTTTGGCATAGGCCGCCGGGAAAATGCTGGGGTCGTATTCCGTTTCAACCGTAAGCATTTTCAAAATAAGAATTTGAACATTTACGCCATACTGCTGCAAACGGCGCTTTTGTTCTTTTGCCGCCGCCAGTATGTCGGCATAAAATGGATTTCGGCACGCATCCGGCACAAAAAAGCACAGATTTATGTTCTTTTTATTTAGCGCCAACCCTTGTGCAACATGGTTGGGCGTGTAATGCAGATGCGCTACGGCTTCCTCAATTTTTTGCTTTGTTTCTGCGTTCACCCTGCCTCTATCGTGCAACGCACGGTCCACCGTGCCAATCGACACACCGGCATACTTTGCAATGTCCTTTATTGTCGCCAAGCTTTTCCCCTCCGCATCGTTGCATTCTCTTTGTTCAAGAATAGCACAGATGTGCAGAAATTGCTATATACCTTGTGATAAACGTTTCTGCAAGCCAGCACAAAGCGCCGCATCAAACCAAACGTTCGATGCGGCGCTTCGGCTATACAATTTTATTGCTTTTTGTTTTTTATTCTTTATTCTTTGGCCAATGCGGTGAAATCGGCAATCACTTTGTCCAAATCAATCTGCCCGCCAAAGCTGGCCAGGCTCTTGAGCGGCATCCCCTTCAGCATGGCGGCCATCATGGCGGCGCCGCCGCTGCCCAGGGGGTTCTCGTCGCCCTCCTTCTCCTCTGCGCCACCGCCCATTCCCTGCATGGCCTGCTGGGAAAATGTTTGTGCGGCAGCGCCGGTGCGCGCGTCCTCCAACAACTCGCCCAGTGTGGTAGCGCCGGAAATAGGTAGGGGTAGCTGTTTGCGCGTGGTAAAGGTAAGCGCGGCAGCCAAGGCAATTTCATCGCTGGCATGGCCGACCATAATTTTATAACGCCCGGCCGGTGCATACCAATCCCCCAGCCCTTCGTGGTAGAAGGACAAATCGCGGGCGGTTAGGGTAAGCGATACACTCTGCGTTTCGCCGGGGGCCAACAGCACCTTGGCAAAGCCTTTCAGCTCCTTGCAGGGGCGGTTGGGCGTGCCATTTTTATCGGCCACATAAAGCTGCACAACCTCTTTGGCGGCAACCTTGCCGGTGTTGGTCACCTCCACGGTAACGGTGAGGGTGCTGTCGTCATCCATAGCCTCCTGCGAGAGGTGCAGGTTGCTGTAGGCAAAGGTGGTGTAGCTTAGGCCGTGGCCAAATGCCCAGCGCACCGGCTGCTGTTTTGCCTCATAATAGCGGTAACCCACATAGATATCCTCGGCATAGCGCACATGGTAACCGTCCCCGGGGAAAAACAGGTAGCTGGGGTTATCCTGCACACGCAGTGGGAAGGTTTCCGCCAAACGCCCGCAGGGCACCGCTTCGCCGTACAGCAAACGGTCGCAGGCCTCGCCAACGCCCTGCCCGCCCAGGTACATTTCCAGCACAGCGGCAACCTTATCCGCCCAGGGTGTTTCAACCGGGCTGCCGTTGTGCAGCACAACAACGGTGTTGGGCTGCACGGCAGCCACCGCCTCAATCAGGCGGTTTTGGCAGGCAGGCAGCGCCATATCGGTGCGGTCATACCCTTCCGATTCTATCGAATCCGGCAGCCCGGCAAAAATTACCGCCGCCTTGGCTTGCCGTGCCGCCTGCACCGGTGCTTGCAGCGCGGCACCGGTTTCTTCGTAACGGTCAGCGGGGAAGCCCTGCGTATACGTAACGGGGCGGCCTCGGGCGTTTGCGCTTTCCAGCGCACTGCTTATTTTGCGGCAGTTGATGTGGCTCCAGCCACCACCCCGGGCGCGCGGCGCCTTGGCAAACGCACCGATGTACCCGGTTTC
>JAQVCK010000014.1 GCA_028689835.1 Pygmaiobacter sp.
TAAACCACCCCACAGAGGCCGTAGACATCAATGTGGCGCAGCTGGCCCGCAAAAGCGGGGTCAGCGATGCTACCGTGATTCGCATGTGTCACCACCTTGGCTATAAAGGGTATTACCAGTTTCGCCTGTCGCTCGCAAAAGACGTGGGGCGCAGCCCTGCTGAAGAAGAAGCCGTGCAGGACCAGCCCAACGCCATTCAACAAATTTTTAAAGATTACGCGCAGCGCATACTGGATATCGGCGAATGTCTGGACGAAAAATCACTGCACGCCAGCATTGAGCTGATTCAAAAGGCCGGCGTTGTTTATATTATTGGTGTGGGCAACACCATGCCGCTGGTACTTTATATGGGCTTTCGGCTGGGCCGCCTTGGCATCCGCTGCGTTTATGACGTGGGCCCCGAATACTTTTTAAACCACATCAACCTTGCCACCCGGCAGGACATTGTCATCGCCATCTCCCATTCCGGCAGCTCAAACCAGGTCATTCAGGGGTTAAAGCTTGCCAAAAAAAAGAACATGAAAATCATTGCCATCACGGCGTCCGACCAGTCGCCGGTGTATCAGATGTCGGACCACGCACTGCTTTCCACCGGGTGCGAAGAGTCGTTCGACTGTTACAAAAGCTATGCGCATCTGCGCGAAATGGCGGTAATCGACGCCCTGCTGGAGCTGCTGACCAACTGGGAAACCATTCAAAAACGCGGGGCGGATATCCCCGAAATGATTTTGGCAGAATACAAATATTAAGCCCCGTTTTGGGGCCCTACCAAAAAAGAGCAAGGGTGCGCCCTTGCTCTTTTTATTATTTGTGTCGCACATTGTGGGGGGTACGGCAGGCAGTTTCTTTTTTTATCGGTGTCCGGTGCCCCCACCCTGCCACTCAAAGGGAGAATTATCCTAGCCACTCGCCGCCGTTTTGCCGCCGTTTTGTATTGGGTACTGTCACTTGCCAAGTTGCAGTTGCTACGCGCCGGCCCATTATCACCTTTGTTTTTGTGCTCACCCCACACCAACACTGCAAGCGGCCTTGCCGCCGTACTGCTGCACGGGGCACGCACCGTATTTAGGCACTGATGCTGCGCCCTTTGTAAAAAGGCGCTCAGTAAGTTGCCCGCACAGCCTTTACACAAAACAACGCCGGGCACTGATACAGTGCCCGGCGTTGTTCTACTGTCAAGAGAGAGAAATGGCCCCCCTCTTTCTTTAAAAAAAGAACATTTCTGTAATAATTTTAATAAAAAATACAATTAGTACCACAATAATGACAGGTTTTACCGCCTTGGCACCGCCGCGGGTAAAAAAGCGGGTGCCAAGGTAATTGCCCAAAATGTTAAACCCGCCCGCCGCAAGGCCCAGCGGTAACAACACTTTACCATTATAAAAAAACACCGCCAGTGCCGAAATATTGGTGGTCAGGTTAATGGCCTTCGTCAGCCCGTTTGCCTCGCGCAGGTTCATATGCACCACCGCGGTGAACAATAGTAATAAAAATGTGCCGGTACCGGGGCCGTAAAACCCATCGTATACCCCCACTACCAGTGCAATGCCCATACTCAGCAAAATCGTCTTTTTTTGCGAATAAGGTGTGCGCTGTTGTTCCAGTGTGTGGCCGCGCAACACATAAAGCGCGGTCAATGGCAAGATCACCAGCATCACAATGGTAAATACCTCGTCGCTCAACAGCATCGCAAGGTGGGCGCCAAGGTTACTGCCCACCAGTGCAAACCCCACGCTAAACAACGCCTGCTTCCACGGGAGATACCCACTTTTGGCATAGCACCAGGTTGCAAGCGACGTACCCATGCCGGAGCTGAGTTTGTTGGTGGCGATGGCCATATGCACCGGCACCCCGGCAATCAGGTAAGAGGGCAGCGAGATCAACCCGCCGCCCCCGGCAACCGCGTCTACAAACCCGGCAAGAAACACCATGGGGCAAACGATTAAAAACTGTACTGGGGTCATTGTCATACCGCACCTGCTTTTTGCCCCAGCCTGTGGCCGGGCACGTTAACTGCTTGCACAGGGCCCTTATTCCCATGGCCGTATGCACAGCATTTTTATTTTGCACTAAGTTAGGCCGCACTGCAAGGTTTTTTTTGGCATACCATGTTGCCCTGCCCCACTTTACCCTATGGCACTTTGCGATTTACCGCTGCATCTTACTTATTGCCGCAGCCTTATGCTGGTGCAAACCCCACCCCTTTGCCACAACAACAAGTAGAAATACGCCTGTTTGACACATCACCAAACGCCTCATTTGAATGGTACTTTTTACCACATTTTTACGCCTTGTATACAAATAGCGCTCAATAAAATACAGATTGTTTTGTAAGTTCTCACAAAGTATTCTCTAATACTTGCCATTATTTCACATTTTATGAATACTTGATTGTTATCGTTGTTCCTTCTTTGCCTGATTGGCATACCGGTGTCACAGGGGGCAGTGTATGCGCTTGCTTTTATTTTTATAACGCGTTGCAACGGCGGCAAACGAATGGCTTTTGCCTCTTTTACACGCACCTTGCTTGCTTCTTTTTTGGCTTTGTAGCGGGCAAAATAAAAAGTGCCAACTTGACACGTGGCATTGTTTTCTGTATAATTTTAAACAGAAGAGCTTTACCGGCATTGCTGTAAAGTGAATGGCGAGTGACATGAAAAATAGTTTTTGTCTGGCTTGGATGGGTCCTTTTTTAGGTGATTGAGAGACGGATTGTTCTTTTAAAAGTTCTGCGCTTTTTGCATTTATCATGCAAAGGCAATCTGTTTAAAATTAAGTTCACAGGTGTAAAAAAAGACATTCACCCAAACCGTGGCTGCCGGGGCCTTTGCCCCCGCGGTAAAACGCTGGGTGAGGGTCTTTTTTATTCTGCAAACAGCAAGGCGGCCAAACAGGCAGTGTCACTTTCTTCTAGAAGGGAGATTTATGATTCGTTTCGAACACGTCACAAAGAAGTATGGGGATTCCGTCATTTTAGACGACCTGAGCTTCGAAATCAAAGAGGGGGAGTTTGCCGTTTTAATCGGCCCGTCGGGCTGCGGCAAAACGACGACCCTCAAATCCATCAACCGGCTGATTGAGCCGGACGCCGGGCACATTTATGTCAACGGCAAAGACATTGCCGAAACCGACCCGGTGAAGCTGCGCCGCAGCATTGGCTACGTCATCCAGCAGATCGGCCTGTTCCCCAATATGACCGTCGCGCAAAATATTGGCGTGGTGCCCAAACGGCTAAAATATGAAAAAAGTGAAATTTTAAAAATTACCCGCGAGCTGATGGACATGGTAGATATGTCGTACGACGAGTACGGCCACAAATACCCGTCTGAGCTTTCGGGCGGGCAACAACAGCGCATCGGCGTATTGCGCGCCCTTGCGGCATCGCCCCCCATTGTGTTGATGGACGAACCGTTTGGCGCGCTGGACCCGATGACCCGCAGCTCGCTGCAAGAGGAGATTATCCGCTTACACAAAAAGCTGCATAAAACCTTTGTGTTTGTCACCCACGATATGGACGAAGCGTTAAAGCTGGCGGACAAGATTATCTTTATGGAGGGCGGCCACATTATTCAAATGGCCACACCGGAAGAGATGCTGGAAAACCCGGCCAGCGATTTGATCCGCAGCTTTATGGGCAAACGCGCTGCTGACAGCGCACCCGTACAGTTGACCGCCGCCGACTTTATGCGGCCAAACCCCATCAGTGTGTACAAAAACCGCGGGATACGCGAGTGTACCGAGATTATGGCGCGCCGCCATATCGACTCGTTGCTGATCAAAAACGACGACGACACCTATGCGGGCGTTGTCAGTGTCAACAGCATCAAACGCTCGGGCAAAACCACCGGCCCCATTGGGGAGGTTCCCCTTTCAGAGAACGCCGTGTCTTATGTGACCGAGGACGCGATGGAGAGCTTTGACAAGCTGCTCAACTCTGACAAAGACTATGTGGTGGTGCTAAATGAAGACGACACCATTGCGGGCATTGTCACCAAAACCAGCATGGCCAAGGCAATGGCCGATGCGCTGTGGGGTGATGCTCAATGAATTTTTGGAACCTTTACGGGCACAAACTGCTGGTGGCGATCGGCGTACACTTTTTATATGTGCTGGCCGCAGTTTCCATTGGTTTTGTCGTCGCCTTGACGCTGGGTATTTTGCTGTCGCGCGTGCCCAGCATTGCCAAGATGGCTTTGCCGCTGATCTCGGTGTTCCAAACCATCCCCGGTGTGGTCTTTATCGGCCTATTGTTCTTGTCACTGGGCATGGTACCTGCCACCGCCATCGTTGCGCTTGCCATTTACGCGGTGTTCCCCATCTTAAAAAACACCTATGTCGGCCTGCTGTCGGTAGACAAAAGCCTGCTGGAGGCCGCCCGCGGGTGTGGCATGTCGAAAATGCAAAGTTTATTTGAAGTCGAGCTGCCGCTGGCACTGCCCTCCATCATCGGCGGGTTGCGCATGTCGACCGTTTACACCGTCAGCTGGGCGGTGCTTGCCTCAATGATTGGCCTTGGCGGCCTTGGTGAGTTTATTTACATTGGCATTGCCACCAACAATAACGCGCTCATCGTTGCGGGGGCCATTCCTTCCGGCATTATGGCTATCTTGCTCAGCTTGCTGATCGACGCGGTCAAAAAGCGCATCACCCATGCCCCACAAAAGGAGGCGAGTGCCGCATGACAATGAAACTTGTGTTAGAACATCTGTATCTGGTGTTACTGTCGGTGCTGTTCTCCACCGCAGTAGGGTTGCCACTTGGCATTTTTGCCTACCTCAACCGCCCCGCACGCAAAGTGGTGCTGTGGGCAAGTGAGGTGTTGCAGACCATCCCCGCGCTGGCGCTGCTTGGCATGGTGATGGTGCTGTTTGGTGCCGGCAAACCCACCGTTATCATCGGGCTGGTGCTGTATTCGCTGTTGCCCATTGTGCACAATACCTTTTTGGGGCTGGACAATATCAACCCCGGCATCAAAGAGGCGGCGCGCGGCATGGGGCTTTCAAAATGGGACCGGCTGTTCAGCATTGAACTGCCGCTGGCGTTCCCCATGGTGTTTACCGGTATTCGTATTGCCACCGTTACGGCGGTGGGCGTTGCAGTGTTTGCCACCTCGGTGGGCGGCGGCGGCCTTGGCAGCATCATCAACCAGGGTATTCGCACCCAAAACATGCGGCTGATTTTCTCCGGCACATTGACCCTGATGGCAATGGCCGTGGTGTTTGATGCCGGCATGGCACTAATTGAAAAAAGGATGAACCGGCGCGCGACCCATTAAGCCGGCCCTTTTCAATATCATATGGCGTTATTCTATATAGCTATATGGCGTTATTCTGCGCCGCTTGTTCTGCCGCGGTGCGTACTGTACACCCCAACACAGAATTGCATAGGAGGCATGTTTGTGAAAAAAGTACTTGCTATTTTATTGAGCACGGTTTTTGCGCTGGCGCTGTTTGCCGGCTGTGGTGAAAAGAAGAGTTCGGCCCCCCCCATTGTCATTTATGACGGACAGTTTTCTGAAATGAAGCTTGTCCACCAGATGGTCAAGCAACTGGTGGAAAACCACACCGACCTCACGGTGGAAATCCGCGATGAGATGTCGCCGGTCAACAACTACCACGACCTTGTTGCCGGTGGCGGCAGTGATTTGATGAACTGCTACGATGGCACCGTGCTGACAACTTACCTGAAAAAGGACGTCACCGACGTGCCGGAAGGCGAGAGCATCTACGACTATGCCAACCGGCTGGTATCTGAGGAATCGGGCTTGCACCTGATGGAGATGCTGGGCAGTGAAAACACCTACGCTGTCGGCGTCACGCAGGCGTTGGCCGACAAGTACAACCTTGAGACCATCAGCGACCTTGCGGCCGTTGCACCCGAGCTGGTATTTGGTGCCGAGCACGAGTTTTTCAGCGAAGAGGGCAGCATGAAATTTGGCCCGTTCTCTAAGTTTTACGGCTTAGAGTTTAAAGAGGCCAAGGCCATCGACCTTGCGCTGAAATATTCCGCCATTGAAAGCGGCAACATCGATGTGACCATCGTTTATACCACCGACGGCATGAACAAAAAAGTGGGGCTGAAAGTGCTGGAGGACGACCGCAGCTACTTCCCCGATTACAACGACGCCCTGCTGGTGCGCAACGACTTGTTTGAGCGCTATGCCGAAACCGCACCGAACCTGGAAGAAGTGCTGAACATGCTGGGCGGCCAGTTCACCAACGAAATCATGACAGACCTCACCTACGAGGTTGACGTCAACGGCAAGACCCCTGAGGAAGTGGCACGTACCTTCCTGACAGAGCAGGGCCTGATTGACGCGTAATCCCCCTTCTAATAGAGCAAACAGCCGATGCGGGCGCAGAAACCGCATCGGCTGTTTGCCTTTTTTATTGTGTTTTAAGCTGCCGCTTTTCGCGCAGGGCACTGCGCACCGTGTGCTTTGCCGCCCGTTTTACCCTGCTTTTCGTATGGAATCAATCATCTTGTAATTGGGTTTTGAAGCTAGGTAGTCCTCTTTTGAAATCAACCCCAAACTGCGCTCTACCGTAAATACCTGTTGCCCTGCGGGTTTTACATTTTTCACTTCTGCCTGCACCAGCAGGTAGTCCCCCGCCTGCGCCAGCACAAAAACAGGTACCTTTGTTGCATTATAATAGTTTGTCAGCGTGTTTTCTTGCAGTTCCCCAGTGACGGTATCGACCGAGACACAGCGGAAGATTACTTCTATATCCCCACGCTGATTAAAGCTGGAGCTGGCTTCAAAATTCAGCATCAACTGGTCATTTACCAGCCCCATAATACCAATGTTATCCATCCCATGTCCGTCAAAAAGGCTTGCCAAATTAGACTGTTTCAAATCCGGCACAATGACCCTTTTTGTTGCGGTCGCGGTGTCCACTTCGCTGACGCAAAGGGCGTCCCCGTCCCCCGCTTGCAACAAAAACAGCCGCTGCCCTGTGGCCATTTCAAAGCCCTGCCCCTCCTGGTACGCAAACAGCGCTTTGGGGGCCGTGCCGTCAAACGGGATCAAAAACACCTCGTGCCGGGTGGCGGCTTTCATATTTTCCGCTATTGTTTCGGGGTCATTGCTCTCGGTGCTGTAGTTTTGCAGCAAAATTGTTTCACACACAAACCCGTCTGCCGTGGTGCCCATTAAAAAGATGCTGCCGCTGCCTGCTTTTGTCACGTTCCCTTCCTGCGGCTCATAGGCATACAACTCGGCGGCCTGTTGGTCGGCAAGGCGAATCCCCACAAGCGCAAAACGCACCTTAACCGCCGCGGGGTCTGTATTGTCATACTGGCGTGTCATCAGTACAATCGCCTGCCCATTGTATGCAATACCATTGACAATTTCGGTGTTCGCGGCAAACTGGTAAAGCAGTTTTTTGTCTGTGCCGTCCAGATTCAAAATTTCAATGTAGGGTGCCGTTTCGGTGGAGTTATGCACCAACAGCAAATTTTCATCCAACACCACCGGGGTTACTATTTCTTCTTGTGGGGCGACCCACGATGTGCAGCGTTCGTCCTGATGCGTACAGTTTGGCTGTGCACAGAGGTAAATTTGTTTTTGTGTCTCATAATCGGTATACATGATGTTTTTAGAATGGTCTTCGTTTTCAAACACCTCGTAAAACCCTTTTTCGTTGCCGCTGCCATAAGAAGTTATATCCACCGTAGAGACCATATGAAACGGCGCGGCGCCTGTGTGCAATAGCCCCTCGGGGCCCGCTGTTTGCGCCGGGCTGTTGCCTGCCGGTAACGCCTGTTTGCCGCAGGCGGAAAAGCAGCAGAACGCAAGGCAGGCGATCAGCCCGAATATTCGTTTTTTCTTCACTTTCATCTGCCTTTCTTTTGCTATTCGCCTTGCAGGGGGCGCCCTGCCACCCGCCCCAGTCACACTGTACCCGCCCCAGACACAGCCCTTTAGTCACCAATACTCCCGCAACAAATTTACCATTGTAAAATTGGGCACCGATTGAAGGTAGTCCGTTTTGCTGATGAGGGCAACCTTCCGGGCCACTGCCCCTTTTCTAAAGCCGGGGTCCTGCTGCGGCAAAACAGAGGCAAACACCAACAGCTTGTCCCCGGCCTGCGCCAAAATATCCGCCGGTACCGTCGTTGCATTGTAGTGGCTGGTCAAACCAATCGTTTTCATTTCTTTGCTGCCCGGGTCTACCGCTACCCCGGTAAACACAAGCTCCATGCTCTCTGTTTTTTCATTTTTTGCAACGTATTCGTCCGTCAGCACATTCATCAGCAGATAACCGTCCACAAAGTTCCGAAATACGACATCGTCTACCGTCATTTCTTTTTTCTCTTCACCCAGCCACTGCTTTGCAAAATCGTCTGCCAATACCGTCGTTTCTTGGGTATCTGTTTTTAGGCGCAGCAAGGTAAGCAATCCGTTTTCTTTTTTCTTCACATAAAAAAACGAATCCCCGTAGGGCATGCCATTACATTGATTATTTGCGTAGGTGAGCAGCGGTTGCGGGGCCGACCCGTCAAAAGGAATTTCATAAACGGTGTGAGTCGTTGCGTTATTCATGTTCTCAAAGGTTTTTTCAACACTCGTCTCGTCTGTTTCATAGGCATTCTGCACCATTGTCTCCACAATAAAACCGGTATTGGTGACCCCTTTAAAAAACATCGCCTTGTTTTCTGCCTTATTTTTATCACTATGTTCAGCCAGTGAAAACAGTGTCGTCATTTTCTGGGTTTGCAGCTCCAGTGCCACTAAATTGTATTGGGGCTCTACCCCGCCGTCATCGTCTTGCTGGTAGCTGCAAACAGAAAAAACAAGAAATTGGTCATTGGCCGCGACGGCATTTTCAATGACCGCCTGCTGCGAAAAAGTAAAAATAATTTTTTTATTTTCGCCGTTCAGCCCCATTTGTTCTATTTTCGCATTTTGCGTGGTACCGCTGTAGATGAGAAACAGGTTGTTTTCTGTTGCCACCGGGGTCACGGAGCCCTCAAATGGTGCGACCCACGCCGTGCATTTTTCTGAATCATGCTCACAGTTAGGCTGGTTACACAAATAAACTTGGCTGGCCGAAGCATAATCGGTATACAGAATGTTTTTAGAGCCATCGTCATTTGCGACAACCGAATAAAAGCCATCGGCATTGCCGCTGCCAGTACAGGTAAAGTCCGGGCTGGTGGCCATTCGAAACCCTGCCCCCACCGCTTTGCCTGTTTGCCGTGTGTCTGCCGAAACAGATGAAACAACTGTGGTTGCCGGCGCGGTTTGCCCGCACGCCGCCAGCAACCACAGCAACGCCGCTAACATTGCCCCAAACCGTTTTTTCATCTTCCCGCCCAGCTTTCTGTTTTTGTCCCCTGCCTGCGTGTATTACCCCACACATAGGGTTTTACATTAGCATACCAGCTAACCCCTTTTTCTTCTACCAATTCGTTCCAACACGGGGGTCCATTGTTCCGAAATAGGGGTTTCAGAACATTTTGCCGGTGTGCTGCAACTGTGCAAAATGCAAAATTGCCACCACGGGGAGGTGTGTGTTATGGTATCATGACAGCAGGAGATGATAATCAGATGAAATTCGAGACACTCGCCCTTCAAAAAGTGGGTTTTGCAGGCTGCTTTTGCGCGCCCGCACACAGCACAGGCATGCCGCTGATTGTGGTGACTGGCACCGACGGCGGGCTGGCAAATGCGCAGTATATCGCACAGCTGTTTGCACAAAAGGGCACTGCGGCGCTTGCCGTGGCCTATTTTAAATACCCCGGGCTGTCAAAAACCTTAACGCTCATCCCGCTGGAATACATTGAAAATGCCATCACCTGGCTGACGCACCGCATGCAAACCGATACTGTGGCATTGTATGGGGTCTCGAAAGGGGCCGAGTACGCGCTGTGCGCCGCCGCCCGATTTTCTGCCATTGCCCGCGTGGTGGCGGTGGTGCCGAACTACTATGTTTCAGAGGGCAAGGGGCGGGGCGTTGCCCGCCCGGGCGTTTCGTCCTGGACTTTCCGGGGTGAGGCGTTGCCGTATACGCCGGTACCCGGCCCGTTGCGGGCGTTTTTGCACAACTCTGTTTGTGCGCACGGCATGACCGTTGCACCATTTTACGAGCAGGCACAGCAGCGCGGTATTTTGCCGGCCTCTGTCATACCTGTGGCGCACTGCAACGCAGACCTGTTGCTGTTGACCGCAAGCCACGACAGTGTGTGGCCGTCGGCCTATGCGGGGCAGCAGATAGTTCAGGCACTCACCGCCGCCGGGTACCAGCACCGGTTTCGGCAGGTACCGTTTCAACAGGCCAGCCACATTTTAAACCCGGTGCCCCCACAAAAAGAAAAACTGCTGCGTCTGCTGTTTGCACAAGAGCGGCAGTTTGCAACCGGCTGCGACGCGGCAAGGCAAGAGGCGTTTCGCCTTGCCGCCGCATGGGTGGCCGGCACTGGCGAATAGCACTGCCCCCCGTGGGGCTTATGAAACACAAACAAGCAGCCCACCATAGTGCGGGCTGCTTGTTTGTGTTATCTTCGTATCAGGGTATCCGGTAAGGCACTAGGTCAGTTCTTCAAATAACGCATCCAACTGGCGGTTTAGCTGTTGCACGGCGGCAGCGTCTAATTTATCCACCGCGCGGTCATAGGTCATCAGGCCGTTTACCTCTTCTTCCACATCGCTGGTCTGGGTGTAAATCGCGCTGCAAAGGCCGCTTTTCACATTCGGCAAAATCTCCTGCTGCCAAAGGCGGCGGTAATTTTCCGTCAGCTCCTGCGACGAGCGGTAAAACTGGTAGCCAAATTCTTTTTCGCAGGCCATGTGCCCTGCCACCGGGTAGGCGTAGCCGCCGTATTCGGTCAGCGCCACCACGCGGCCCGGCTGCGGGCGCACCTTTAGCTTGTGAATATAATTGTGGATGCTGTACATGTCGCCGCCGCCTTGATCAAACCAGCCGCAGGCCTCGTTGATGAGGCGGGTGGTATCAATCTCACGAATGGCGGCCGTCGCCGCGCGGGCGTCAAACTGGCCCCAGCCCTCGTTAAACGGCACCCAAACGGCAATGCAGGGGTAGTTGTACAAGTAGCGCACCAGCCCGCGCAGATCGGTGCCGTACTGTGCGCGGCCCGCCGCATCCCCCCGGCCAAACAGCCGGTAATGGTTGTCTTTTACGCCGCGGGCAAACCAGTTAAAGGCGTTGGGCAGGTAGGTGACAAAGCCCATGTTGTACTCGCCGCCGCCGTTCGGCATGTCCTGCCACACCACCATGCCCAGCCGGTCGCAGTGGTAGTAAAAGCGGGCGTCCTCTACCTTAATGTGCTTGCGAATGGTGTTGTAGCCAAGCTCTTTTAATTTAAGAATGTCGTACAGCAGCGCATCGTCGCTGGGCGGGGTAAGCAGGCTTTCGGGCCAGTAGCCCTGGTCCAGCAGGCCGTTGAAGAAAAACGGCTTGTCGTTGAGGGTAAAGCGCAGAATGCCGTTTTTGTCGCGCGCGGCGGCAAATTTGCGCATGCCGAAATACGTTTGCACCCGGTCTTCGCCAACGCACACCGTCACGTCGTACAAATGCGGGTCGGCGGGGCACCATGGCCGAAAGCCCGGCAGCGGCAACACCGCCTGCTGCCCGGTAACGGCTTTTGCTTCGGCCACCGTCTGCCCACCGCTTTGTACCGTCACCTGTACCGGCAGCCCGTCGCGGTTTGCCTGCACCGTCAGCGCCACCGCCGCATTGTCGTACTGCGGGGTGATGCGGATGTTCTGCACATAGTCTTGCGGCACACTTTCCATCCACACCGTTTTCCAGATGCCGCTTTGCGGCGTGTAAAACAGCGAGGCGTACTTGCCTTTTTTTTGCAGCTTTTGCTTGCCGCGCGCGTGCGGCAGGTGCTCGGTTGCGTCCTGCACACACAGGGTCAGCACATTGCTGCCCGGGGCAAGGTGCGCCGTAACGTCAAAAGTAAACGGCAGGTAGCCGCCCTTGTGGCTGCCCAGCAGGGTGCCGTTCCAAAACACTTGGCACTCCTGGTCCACCGCGCCAAAGTGCAGCAACACGCGGCCCTTGCAAAAGCCGGGCGCAAGGCGAATTTCTTTGCGGTAGTGCAGGTATTCGCCCGGCTGTAAAATATGCCCCACGCCCGAAAGCAGTGTTTCGGGCGAGTACGGCACTAAAATTTCGCCGTCCCAGTGGTTGGTGCACTCGGTTTTGGTAATGGCGTACTGCCACGGGCCATTGAGGTTGAGGTAACTGTCACGTACCAGGTTGGGCCTTGGGTACTCCTGCAAAACATGGTCTTTTTGCACGGCTTTGCCCCATTGGGTCATCAACTGAACCATAAATTCCATTTCACCTGCTTTATAATATGTAAACTGCCCGCCTGCCGGGCGACGTGGTTACAACCGGGCAGGCTTTGCCGGGCCGCTTAGCGGCTGGCCTTGTGGGGTGTGTGGCGCTTTTGCAGCCGAAGTTCCTGCAATGCCTCTGACTGCACCCCAACCGAAATCAGCACCAGCGCCCCCATAATGATGGACTGCCAGTGCACCGAAATACCGCTGGGCAGATAGGTGAAGATGGTATTGATGATAAAGTAAATGAGGATGCCGAAGAACGCGCCCGAAAATTTGCCCTCGCCGCCGGACAGTGCCGCGATGAACCCGGACGCCACAAACGCCTTGATTTTAATTTTTTCTACATTGATGCCCATCATGCGCGCGGCCTCGCCGTTGCCGCCCACCGCGTACATGCCCATGCCAAACCGGGTGTGCCGGGACAAATACATGCACAAAAAGGTAATGATAAACAGCATCGGGATGAGAATGGAAATGCCGCTATTCATACCGGGCAACACGCCGGGCAGTATTTTGGCACCGGCAAAGGTAAGTACACTGCCCTCGATAACGACCGATTTGTCGGCCACGATTAAAATGACGCCGCGCAATGCAAACAGCATGGCAAGCGAGGCAATCCACGACGAGATGCGCATTTTAGTGACCATGAAGCCAATCATCAGCCCCGACACCACGCCGACCAGCAGCCCGCACAGCAGGCCCAAAAACGGGTTGACGCGGCCGGTCAGCCCCATGACCACCCCGCTGAGCGCAAACACCGCGCCGACCGAAAGGTCTATTTCGCCGCACAGAATGACAAAGGTCATGCCCAGCGCCAAAAAGCCGCCGTTTTTCGCGGCTTTCAGCAGCATGTTCATCATATTCGGCACCGACAAAAAGTTCTGGTCCCGAAACACGATACTGGTCACGGTGACCAGCAGCAAAAAGGCCAGAATGGTGCTTTTAGAATAAAACAGGCCGGATATATTTTTTAGTGTCTTTTTCATCTTCTCCGCCCCCCTCATCTGGCTTTGCCGCGCTGGATAAAGACCGCCAGCACAATAATGACTGCTTTAAACACCTGGGCGTACTGGTCCGGGATGTTGTTCATCACGCAGGTCAGCGTGATCATCTGCATAATCAGCGCGCCCACCACGGTGCCCAGCACATGGGCCCGGCCGCCGGTCATCGGCGTGCCGCCAATCACCACCGCGGCAATGGCGTCAAGCTCTGCCATCTGCCCCAGCGAGCTGCCCGCGGCAACCATGACCTTTGCCGACTGAAAAATGCCCGCAAACGCGGCAAGAAATGCACTGACACCGTACACAAACATCAACGTGCTGACAGTGTGAATACCGGCAAGCCGGCTGGATTTCGGGCTGTCGCCTACCGCCTGTATCTGGCGGCCCAGCACGGTTTTTTCTACCAGTACCCACGCAAACGCCACCGACAGCACAATGGGGATAACCTGCACCGGCAGCACCCCGCCAATTTTGTAGCTGCCCCACTGGGCCAGCTGCTCGCCGGTGGGCCCCAGCTTGTTAAAGTAAATGTCGCGCCCGCCGCACAGCACCTGTGCCACACCGCGCAGCCCCAGCATTAGCCCCAGCGTGATGACCATGGCCTGCAGCCGCAGCTTGCCCACCATAATACCGGTAAAGCAGCCGATTAAAACGCTGACTGCCACCGCCACCAGTACCGCCGCAAGCACCCCGATGTCCGGCATCAGCTTTGCCGTCAGCACCCCGGCTACCGCCATCACCGCACCCACCGAAATATCAATGCCGCCGGTGGAGATGACCAGTGTCATGCCCATACCGCACAGCACGATGGGGGTGATCTGCGTCAGGATATTACTGAGGTTTTGCAGCTTAAAAAAGTTTGGCGTAAACAGCGAGTTGAACAGCACAAACACCAGCAGCAGGGCCGCCGCGCTGTATTTTTGAACGCGCTCCATCGTCTCCGGCTTCAGTTTATTCATTGCACTGCCCCCCCTTTTCACTGCCGCTTGCAATGGCGTGCATGATGTTGTTTTGGCTGATGTCATCGCCCTTTAGCTGCTGCACCACACGCCCTTCGCGCATCACGGCAATGCGGTCGCAGTTGCGCTCTAGTTCAGCGATTTCCGACGAAATCATCAGTACCGCAATGCCGCTTTGCGCCAGCTCTTGAATCAACTGCTCAATTTCTGCCTTCGCACCTACGTCAATGCCACGGGTCGGCTCGTCTAAAATAATCAGCTTGGGGTTCATGCACATCCAGCGGGCCAGCAACACTTTTTGCTGGTTGCCGCCGCTGAGGTTGTTGATGGCCTGCTCGGGCGACGGGGTTTTAATTTTCAGCCGGTCGATGTACTTTTTTACCAGCTCGTCCTGCTGTTTGCGCCGCACAAAGCCCAAAAAGTTCAGCTTGGGCAGCAGGGCAATCGTCATGTTCTCCTTGACCGAAAGATGGGGGATAATGCCCTCTACCTTGCGGTCCTCGGTGCAAAAGCCCATGCCAAGGCCAATGGCATCGGCGGGGGAGTGCACCTTTGCGGGCTGCCCCCACCAAAAAATTTCACCCTCGTCCGGCACCTGGCTGCCAAACAGCGCCTGCGCCAGCTCGGTGCGGCCGCTGCCCAGCAGCCCGGCAAGGCCCAGCACCTCTCCCTGCAAAATTTCAAGGTCTACCCCCGCTAGTTGCATGCCGCGGCGGATGCCTTTCACCGCCGCCACCTGTGTCGCCCCGTCAAAGGCATACCCTTTTTTCGTGCGCTCCAGCTCTACCGAGTCGCGCCCGACCATCAGCGAGATCAGTTTCAGCTGGTCCAGCGCGTCAATGTCGTAATCGCCCACAAAACTGCCGTCTTTCAGCACGGTCAGCCGGTCGCAAATTTCAAAAATTTCGTCCAGCTTATGGCTGATAAAAATCATGCTGATGCCGCTTTGTTTCAGCTTGCGCATGATGCCAAACAGCAGCTGTACCTCCTGTACGTCCAGCGACGAGGTGGGCTCGTCCATAATCACCAGCTGCGCCTTGGTGCTGACTGCGCGGGCAATGGCCACCATCTGCTGCACCGCCGTGGAATAATTGCTCAGCGGGCGGGTGACGTCGATGTCGATGCCGAACTCCTGCAAAATGCGCTGTGCCTCGCGCACCATGGTCGGTCGGTCCACCCGGCCCCATTTCGTCAGCGGTTCCCGCCCGATAAACAGGTTTTCATACACGGTTTGAAACAACACGAGATTGAGCTCCTGATAAATGGTAGAGATACCGGCCGCGTTTGCCTCAATGGGGCTGCGGGCATCAAGGGGTTTGCCGTCAAATAAAATGGTGCCCCCGTCTTTTGCGTAAATGCCGGTCAACACCTTGATCAGCGTGGATTTGCCCGCGCCGTTTTCCCCCATCAGGGCATGAATTTCGCCCCGGCGCACCTGTAAGTTGACGCCTTTCAGCGCCTTTACCCCGGGAAACGCCTTTTCCAGCCCTTTAATGTCAAGCAGGATGTCCGCCATAAAATGCTCCTTTCAAGAATACTGCCGCAAAAACCCACGTTTTTGCGGCAGCACTTTCCCACACTACGGGATGCTGTTGTTTAGAACCCAAGGTCTACGTTCACATTGTCCTTGGTGTACAGGGTATCTTCGTTGGTGATCTGTGCCGGCACGCTTTCGCCGTTCATAATCTGGCTAATGGTCTTGACCACGATGTCGCCAAAGTACGGCGAGCAGGTGCAGGATGCCAGCTGGCGGCCGCTTTGCACATCTTCAAACGCCGCGCGGGTACCGTCGATGCCAAGGGTCAAAATATCTTTGCCCGGGGTCAGGCCCGCGGCCTCAATGGCGGTCATCGCGCCCTGTGTCATGTCGTCGGTCACACAGAACACCGCGTCGATATTCTCGCCGCCCTTTGCCTGCAAAACGTTCTCCATCACGGCCTGTGCCTTATCCATCAGCCATTCGCCGTCCTGCTCGGCAACAATGGTGTACTTGCTCGAGTCCAGCCCGTCCACAAAGCCCTTCTGGCGGTCGGTCGAGGTGGAAGAATCGTACCCGCCGTTGATGATGACCACGTTGCCGCCGTCCGGCAGGGCCTCGGTCAGTGCCTTGGCGCACTGGGCGCCCTCCCACACGAAGTCGGACATAATCGCCGTGGTGTAATGGGTGCCGGCATCGCCGTCGATTGCGCGGTCAACCAGAACCACGGGGATGTTCGCTTCCATCGCTTCCTGCAAAGCGCTTTGCAGGCCGTTGTTTTCCAGCGGGGCAACCACGAGGTAATCCACCCCGGCCGCCACGAGGTCGCGGATGTCGGACTCCTGCGTGGCAATGTCGCCACCGGCGTCTTTTACAATAAAGGTGCCGCCGGCGGCCTCTACCTTTTCTTTAATGCTGTCAGTTTCGGTGGTGCGCCAGCTGGACATGCTGTCGGTCTGCGAAAAGCCGACCTTTTTGCCGTCCAGGATGCCGCTGCCCCCGGCAGCCGAAGACACGGCCCCTGCCGAGCTGCCCGCCGTGCTGCCGGCGGCCGGGGTGGAGCTGGATGCGGCGGCCCCGCCACAACCGGCCAATGACAGCATCAGTGCTGCCGCGGTAACGAATGCAAAGATTTTTTTCATGCCTTATTCTCTCCTTTAAGTTTCTTCCTGTTCTGCTTCTCTGCCCCCGAATCTACTTTGTACGAGGGTTTATTACATAAATAATTCTATTCTATTTTTATAAAACAAGCAATATTTGTTTCAAATTTGATAGATTTTTTAGTATAATGCCTAAAATTTAGAGATACTGCTTGTAAAAAGCGTTTATTTAATTTATAATTTATGTATTAAACAACAGGCTTTTCACCACTGAAAAATAAAAAACTGTAAGAAAGAAGGCGTGCGATTATGGCCGTAAGAGAAAAACGCACCGTCAAAGTGATTGGCGACCGCAATATTTATCTGCATCTCAGCAACGAAGCCCATTACGACCAGATCACCAAAATAGGCAAGGCACTTTCCTCCCCGGTACGGCTGAAAATTTTGAATATGCTTAAAAACACCTCCCGCTCGTTGCAGGAGATTTCCGGTATCTTGGGCATCCCGCTGTCATCGGCGGCGTTGCACATTAAAACATTGGAGGACGCAAGGCTGATTGTCACCGAAAGCCAGCCCGGGGTGCATGGCTCGATGCGGGTGTGCACCTGTAGCATCCAGTCGTTTCACCTTGAAACGTTTGATGCCGACAGTGATTCCATCAACAAAACCGTTTCGGTGGACATGCCCATTGGCCAGTACGCCACCTGTAACGTATCGCCCACCTGCGGGCTGGCGGACGAAAACGGGCCGATTGACGCATACGACACCGTGCGGGCCTTTTACTCGCTCAAACGCACCGGCGCACAGCTGATCTGGTTTCACAAGGGGTTCATTGAGTACCGCTTCCCCAATGTGTGCAACCCGCTGCTGAAGCTCAACGAGCTGTCGTTCCGCATGGAGATTTGCTCTGAAGCGCCCGGTTACCAGGAAAACTGGCCGTCGGACATCACCATCTCAATCAACGACCACGAGATTGGCACCTATTGCTCACCGGGGGATTATGGCGCGCGGCGCGGCAAGCTAACCCCGCCCGCCTGGCCCAACGGCAGCACCCAGTACGGCATTTTAAAAAGCTTTTCGGTGCGCGAGGGCGGCAGCTACCTGGACGGCCGGCTCATCAATCCCGCCGTCACGCTGGCGGATGTCGCCCCCGGTGCCAGCCCGTTTATCTCGCTGAAAATCGAAATTAAAGACACGGCGCACCACATTGGCGGCATCAATATTTTTGGCGCGGGCTATGGGGATTACCCCCAAGGCATTGTAATGGACATCACTTACCAGTGACCCCTAAAAACCACTTTATCAAGCAACACCCCTGTGCGGCGGCCAGCGCCGGCGCACAGGGGTGTTGCTTGTTTTACCTGTATTTTATAGTATGGGGCAAGGCCCGCTAAGGTTTGCATTTGCCGGTAAGCTGCACACGGGCAGCCGTGCGGTCATTCCTTTTCTTTATAGGTGTTTGCCACTTCATACAGCAGCAGCTCGATAAACAGGTACACAATAATCTGGTCCTCAAAAAAGTTGGTCGCGCTGGCGCGGCTGATGCAGGGCAGCGCGATGATTTGGTCTGCATAGCGGGCAAGGGGCAGGCGCGGGTTCATTGTCACCAAAATTGTTTGGCAGCCGCGCTCGCGCAGTGTGGCAAGCATCTGGTCATAATCCTTGCGGCCACGGCCAAACATCGTAAACAAAATGCACAAATCACCTTTGTTCATACAGTTGGCATCGTCAATCATCACCACAAAGTCGTCGGTCATTTTGCTGAATATCCCCAGCCTCCCCAGCCGGTGAGACAACTGGCGGGCCGATTGCCCGGTGCGGTTGACCCCCCAAATGCAGATGCGGTTGGCTTCGCAGATGGCCTGTGCCATCTGCGCTAACTCTGCCTGCGAGACAAAGGACGGCAGCTGGTTGATGTATTGGGTGTACATGTTTAAAATGCCCTGCATACTGTCAATGCGCGCACCATCCGGGTCGGTCTCGTGGGAGATCAGCGCGCGGTGCATCGAAAACTGAAATTCAGAAAACCCCCGAAACCCCAGCTTTTGGCACAGGCGCACCAACGCGGCGTTGGAGGAACCCGACTTTTTAGCGATGACCGACAGCGATTCGGACAGCACCGCCCGCGGGTTTTTTAAAATATAGGTTGCGGCCTTTTGTTCTGACTTTGTAAAACTTTCAAACCCATTTTCCAGCAATTCAATCGGGCTCATGGTTACCTCTTTTCTCTTGCGCCGCAAACGGGCGACAGGGCACGTTTTGTCCCTTCTATCATAGACGATATTCTGCCAGGAATCAATAAAACTGGAAAATTTTCCAGTTTAAATTTTGTTGAAAACAAAGTATTTTTCGTTTTTCTATCCGTCATTTTGGCGAATTTTCGTGTGCTTAATTGGAACGATAACCAAAAATGAAAAACATTCCAAAATTTAATTGAAAACTTTTCCATCTCATGTTATATTGTTGCTGTCACAAGCCTGTACCAGCGCGCTGCAGGAAAGGCGGATATTTTGGTTATCGAGAGGAAGGAAATGCAATTATGATGGAAAAACTCCAAAAAGCAATGGAAAAAACTCTGATTCCTGTTGCGAACAGGCTTTCATCCAGCAAAGTGTTGCGGGCCATCAGCAGTGGGTTTAGTATGCTGCTGCCGGTAATTATGGTGGGCGCAATCGCCTCGCTGCTGGCGGGCCTCAGCATTGCCCCTTACCAAAGCTTTATCACCGCAATTGGTTTGAAGCCGCTCATCGGCATGGTTGCAACTTACACGACCAACATGATCGCACTGTACGCGGTATTTGCCATTGGCAAAAGCATGGCGGATCAGCTTGCATGCAAAGACCAATCGGTTTTGGTCGGCCTTGTTACTCTGTTTATGTTCCTGCTTCAGATCCCCACCGGCATCGGCGAGGGGGACGCGGCGGTGGCATCGGCCATCAGCACCACCTATTTTGGTGCGGCCGGCCTGTTTACCGCAATGATCCTTGGCGTAACGGTCCCGCTGATTTACAATGTCTTTATCACCCGGCATATCGTCATTAAAATGCCGGACGGCGTGCCCCCGCAGATTGCAAACGGGTTTTCGGCCATTTTGCCGGCCGGTTTTCTGACGATTCTGTTTGTTATTGTGCGCCAGCTTTGCACCCTGACGAGCTTTGGCACCCTGAACGATTTGATTTACGGCATTCTGCGCGCACCGCTAAGTACCCTGACACAAAGCCCCTGGACCTTTGCCCTGTTGGTGTTGCTATGTAACCTGCTGTGGTTCTTTGGCATCCACGGCGGCATGGTGGTCATGCCGTTCCTTTCGATGCTGTACATGGCCCCCGCCATTGAAAACCTGGACGCCCTTGCGGCCGGTGCCAGCATGCCCAACCTGCTGACCAACACCTGGTGGTTTACCTTTGTGCAACTGGGCGGCAGCGGCGGCGTGATTGGCCTTGCCATCTGCATGTTTTTCTTTGCAAAAAGCGACCGGTATAAAACGCTGGGCAAAATTTGCATCCTGCCCGCGATGTGCTCCATCTCCGAGCCGATTGTCTTTGGTTTCCCGCTGGTGCTCAATGTGTTGCTGTTCATCCCGATGATCATCACCCCACTGCTCAGCTTTGGGCTGTCGTACCTGTTGACGGCGGTGGGAGTGCTGCCTTACCTCAACGGCTTACAGCTTTCTACCGGCACCCCGGTACTGCTCTCCGGCTTCCTCACCGGCGGCTGGCGCGCAGCTGTCTGGCAGATTGTACTGGTTGCCATGCAGTTTGCCATCTATTTCCCGTTCTTCAAAATTTGCGACAAGCAAGCCGTCGCCGAAGAAAAAGAGACGGCGTGACCCACTGATTGAATGCAGGCCCGAACGCGATACTGTAATGGAATAAGGAAGTGACCCCATGGCACAACAACCGAACATTCTCTGGTTCGTGGCAGATCAAATGCGCCGCGACTCTTTGCACCACATGGGTAACCCCGCGGCGGTTACACCCAACCTTGATGCCCTTGCGGCAGAGGGCGTTTCGTTTCGCAACGCCTACTGCCAAAACCCGGTGTGCGTACCAAGCAGGTGCAGCTTTTTAACCGGGCTGTATCCCCACACGCTGGGGCACCGCACCATGCACTACCTGATGCGCCGCGAAGACCCGAATTTGCTGAAAACCATGAAAGAGAACGGTTACGAGGTCGTGTGGGTGGGCCGCAACGATTTCATCCCCGGCGAATGGGCAAAAACAGAGTACTGTGATTACTTTTTTGACGGCACTGACCTTGTGGAAAAAAGCAAGGTGGAGGGTGGGCACATGCGGTTCCCCGCCGGGGGGCCGCAGCCCGAAATTGTGCCCGTCATGCAGGGGGCCGACCTGCAATACTCGTTTTACACCGGCAAGTACCCCGCGCATTCGCTGGACGACACCTTTGACTGGAACTGCCTTGCCAGCGCACTGCGCTACCTAGAAGAGCGCAGTGCACGGCCGGGTGCAAAACCGTTTTTCATTTATTGCACCCTCATTTTCCCCCACCCGCCGTATGGCTGCGAGGAGCCGTGGTATTCGCTGATTGACCGCACCGCCCTGCCCCCGCGCAGGCCGGATGTGGAAACGCTGGCGGGCAAAGCGAGCATACTGTACGAAATTCGCAAAAAGCAGGGGATGCAAAACTGGGGCGAAGCGCAGTATAATGAAGTCAGGGCCGTTTACCTTGGCATGGTGGCCCGGTTTGACCACCAGCTGGGGCTGTTGCTGGACAAGTTAAGGCAAACCGGGGTCTACGACAACACCAACGTGTTTGTGTTTAGTGACCACGGCGACTACACCACCGACTATGGCATTGCAGAAAAATGCCAGAACAGCTTTGAGGACCCCCTGACCAACGTGCCGCTATTGGTAAAACCCGCAGCCGGCACCCCACTAAAGCCGGGGGTCAGCGAGGCGCTGGTGCAGCTGAACGACCTGCCCGCCACCGTGTATGAAATGGCCGGTGTCACACCGGGTTACTGCCAGTTTGGCAAATCGCTGTGCGGCACCCTTGCCACCGCAGCCCCCCACCGGGACGCCGTGTTTTGCGAGGGCGGGCGGCTGCACGGTGAAACGCAGGCCATGGAGCCCGACCACGGGCCACACTCGCCCTACTGGCCGCGCATCTCTACCCAGCACACCGAGGGCCCGGCCCACACCAAGGGCTGCATGGTGCGCATGGGCGATTACAAATATGTGCTGCGGCTGTACGAGCACGACGAGTTTTACGACCTTGCGGCAGACCCGATGGAGACCGACAACCGCATTGCAGACCCGGCATACGCGGCGCAAATCGAAACGATGCGCGGCAGAATGCTGCAATTTTACATGGAAACCGGCGACTTTGTGCCGTCTAAAATGGACCATCGATAAGGGAGGTATTGCACAGCGTGGCAATGACAGAAGAAGAATATGACGAGGTCGTAATGAACCTGATCGTCGCGGGCGGCAACGCGCGCAGTTTGTCTATGGAGGCCATTCAGGCGGCAAAGCAGGGCGATTTTAGCAAGGCGCATGCCCTGTTGGAAGAATGCGAAGAAGCACTGGGGCAGGCGCACAACGCCCAAACCGACATGATCCGCGCCGAAATCCGCGGCGAACACCAAAAGGTGATGCTGCTGATGGTGCACGCACAGGACCATGTGATGGACGCGATGGTCGTCAAAGACCTGGCGCGTGAATTTGTAGAGTTGTACGAAAAAATGCAGGGATAAGGGAGGCAGAAAAAAATGAAGAACATTGTGCTATTTTGTGCGGCAGGCATGTCCACCAGCCTTCTGGTGTCCAAAATGCAGGCCGCTGCCAAAGAAGAGGGGTACGAGTGCAACATTGCCGCGTACAGCCTAAACGAGCTTGCGGTGCAGGGGCCAACCGCCGACTGCATTTTGCTGGGCCCGCAGGTGCGCTACCAGCAGGATAAGGTAAAGGCTGCGTTCCCCGAAAAGCCGGTGGCCGTCATCGACATGCGGCTGTACGGCATGATGAAGGGCCGTGAAGTGCTGGATGCCGCAAAAGAAATGATGAACTAACCCGCAACCAACCACCACAAGGGCAACTGTGGCACACCTGCCGCGGTTGCCTTTTTTACAATGAGACAGGAGGCAGCAGAATGGAATCTGTTTTTCGCAGCGATTTTTTATGGGGCGGCGCCTGTGCCGCAAACCAGTTTGAGGGCGCGTGGGACGTGGACGGCAAGGGCGACAGCGTGCCGGACCACTGCACAAGCGGCAGCCACACCGCGCCGAAATGGGTAACCGAGGAGCTGCAACCCGGCACCAGCTACCCCAGCCGGGAAGCGATTGATTTTTACCACCACTACGAAGAAGACATTGCCCTGTTTGCCGAAATGGGGTTTAAGGTGTTTCGCACCTCCATCAACTGGACCCGCATCTTCCCCACCGGCACCGAGGACACCCCCAACGAAGCCGGCCTTGCCTTTTACGACCGCGTGTTTGACTGTTGCAAACAGCACGGCATCGAGCCGCTGGTGACCATCAGCCATTACGAGCTGCCGTACGCGCTGGTAAAGCGGTACAACGGCTGGGCCAGCCGCGAGCTGGTGGGCTTTTACCTCAACTACTGCAAAACCATTTTTGCCCGCTATGCCGGCAAGGTGAAGTACTGGCTGACCTTTAACGAAATCAACGCCGGCACCATGCCGTTTGGGGCCGTGCTTTCCACCGGCACCGTGCAGGGCTACACCGGCCCTGTCAGCGAGGTGCCGGATGATGCGCAAACCCGCTTTCAGGCGCTGCACCACCAGTTTATCGCCAGCGCCTTGGCCGTGGCCTATGCGCACGAGCATTACCCCGCATACAAAATGGGCAACATGATCTGCTTTATCACCACCTACCCCTACACCTGCGACCCGGCGGACATTTTGGCCAACCAGCAAACCATGCGGTCGGCAAACTGGTATTGCAGCGACGTGCAGGTGCGCGGCTGCTACCCGGCGTATGCAAGCCGCCTTTGGCAGCAGCAGGGCGTAACGCTGCAAACGCGGCCGGGCGACGACGAAATTTTAAAAGCGGGCACGGTGGATTTTTACACGCTGAGCTATTATATGTCAAACTGCGTCACCACCCACAAGGACGCCGAACAGACCGGCGGCAACCTTTCGCGCGGCTTTAAAAACCCGTACCTGCAATCCAGCGACTGGGGCTGGCAGATTGACCCGCAGGGGCTGCGCTACGCGCTGAACGAAATTTACGACCGCTACCGCCTGCCGCTGATGGTGGTGGAAAACGGCCTTGGCGCCCGCGACACGCTACAGGCGGACGGCACTATCCACGACCCTTACCGCATCGACTACCTGCGCCAGCACATTGAACAGCTGGCCGAAGCCGTAAAGGACGGCGTGGACCTACTGGGCTACACCCCGTGGGGCTGCATCGACCTGGTGTCTGCCTCTACCGGCGAAATGGCAAAGCGCTACGGCTTTATTTATGTGGAAAAATACGACGACGGCACCGGCAGCCTTGCCCGCCGCCGCAAAGACAGCTTTTACTGGTACCAGAACGTGATTAAAACAAACGGTGCCGAGCTGTAACCCGTGCCAAAACAGCCCCACTTAAAAGGTATTACTAGCAAAAGAGGAAGCGCACCCACTTGTGGGTGCGCTTCCTCTTTTGCATCCCCCGTGTATCCCCTGCCTTTGCCGCCGCCGGGGCCGTCATGTATTCCACGGCAAAACAATCTCTTTGCCGGGGCCGCCTTGCATCATATCAATC
>JAQVCK010000175.1 GCA_028689835.1 Pygmaiobacter sp.
TCTGCCCTGCGGCGGTACCGGCCGGGCGAAATCACAGACCGGTGTACATTATAGTGCCGGAATGTGTTTGTTTTATGAATTGGTTTACCGCCCCAACAGCGGTGCGGGGTCGACCTTTTGCCCGTTTTGCCGAATTTCAAAATGCAAATGCGGCCCGGTGGAATTGCCGGTGCTGCCCACAGCGCCAATGGTGTCGCCCTGAATGACCGCCTGCCCCGGTGTAACATAAATGGCACTCAGGTGGCCATACAGTGTTTTGTTGTTGCCGCCGTGGTCCACAATAATGTAATATCCGTACCCGCGTGAGCCGTACACTGTGCTTTGCACCGTGCCGGAAAGGCTAGCCACAACCCCGGCACCGTAAATCACCCGGCCCCCGCCAGAAATGTCAATGCCGGTGTGAAAATCCGCCCGGCCGTACAGGGTGCGCCACCCATACCCCGAAGAGATGTTGGAATATCCCGGCACCGGCCAGCCGTAGCTGCCGCCCACAAATTCGGTGTTGTCGGACGGCCGGTTCAGTTCTGCCTCTGCCGCTGCACGGGCTGCGACATACTCCTGTAGCAGGCGTGCCTCATCCTGTTCGTTTGCTTTTTGTTGCGCCTCTAAATCCGTCAAGTTGGCATCAACCTTTTGCAAACTGCCGGCAAGTTCTGCTTTTTTATTGTTCTGTGCATCAATATCCGCTTGCAGTTGCTCTAGCTCGGCGTTGATGGCCGTTTCCTGTTGTTCCATCTCCTGCCGCTCTTGCGCCAGCTTTTTCAGCAAATCGGTGTCGGCGATTGAGATGCGTGACAGTGTGGTACTGGCCGTGAGCAGCTCGTCAAAGGTGTTCACCGCCAGAATAGTGGAAAGTGCGCCGGACGTGTGGTTCACCTGCATCGCCCGCAACCGCTGTTCAAACAGGTCCTCGGTATCCGCAATATCGCGCCTTTTTTGGTCCAGCTCCGCCTGCTTTTGTGCCAGCGCTACCTTGGTATCCTCAATCGACTGGGACAGTGCCGCAATTTGCTGCTGAATAATGGTGACCTGGCTTTCAAGGTTTGATTTATATGCCTTCTGGTTTTGTTCTTCCTTCTCCAGATCTTTACCTTTTTGGCGTACTTCTTCCAGCTGTTTTTGCAGTGCCTGCACATCGTCTACCGCCGTGGCACCCACAAGGTAAGGTACCAGTAGCAATACAAGCAGCAGGGCCCCTGCCGCGCCGCAGATTGTACGCAACGTCCGCTTTTTCACCTATTCGCCCCCTTAGGCCTTCAGTTGGCTGTCTATCCCCGCCACCGCGGGTATCCGGCTTTCTTACTTCGTCTGTAAGGGTGTATCCCCATTTTTCTTTTTTGCTATGCCGTTCACATCACCCAGAGGCTCAGCATATACGGCAGCGTCAGTGTCAACAGCATCAGGCCTGCCAAAACCGCACACAAAATACGAAGGGTCTTTTTTTTCATTGCTCTCGCCCCCTATACCTTGAGATGGCGGCGAATGCTGGCCGCGCTGCCGACCCCGCCAATCAGCGCCCCACTAACCAAAAACACACCCAGCAACAACGACCAGACCGAGTTGTAATCGACAATGGTAAAATACAAACTGGACAACCAACCGGTACCTGCGCGGGAAACCGCTTCTAAAACGCCAATATAGGCACCGGAAACCACACCAAACGCCAGCGCCGCTGAAATAAGCCCGATTGCCGTACCCTCTACCAAAAATGGCAACCGAATAAACCCGTTTGTTGCCCCGACAAATTTCATAATATTAATTTCTTTACGGCGGGCAAACACCGTGATGCGGATGGTGTTGTGAATGACAACCAGCGAAACCGCTGCCAGCACAGCCACAAGGCCCCAACCGCCAATATTCACCGCCCGTTTTAATGATACCAAGGTACCCGCAAGGTCACTGGGCGCATCCACAAAATCGACCCCCGGCAGTTTAGCAAGCTCTGCCACCGTGTCTTTGATCTTACTTAAGTCATCCACCGTCACCCGAAAGCTGGCATACAACGGGTTGTTGTCCCCTTCATATCCATCCAGCACATTGGCATAGGCGCCATTGTCATAGCCTGAAATCCAGCTTTTTGTCTCGTTCAGCGCATCCTCTTTGGACACGTACGTTGAACTGAGGATGTTAGGCACCCCACCGATGGCCTGCTTTGCCGATTCAATGGTGGCATCATCGGCATCCAATTTTAAGTACACAATCACCTTGTTTTGTGCACCGAGGTAATCGACAAATTTGCCCACATTCAGCGACATCAGTGCCGCAACCCCCGTGATTACAAGGCAGGCAGTTAATACGCCGATTGACGCAAAGCTCATCAATTTATTGCGCGCAATATTGCTAAGGCCCTGCTTTGTCAGGTACCGAAACCCGGAAATACTCATCGCGATGCCTCCCCTGTGCCGTGCGCCAAAAAAGTTGGCCGCGAAGGCACCGGGCAGGAATCTGAAACGACCCGGCCCTTATCAATATAAACTGTACGCTGGTGAAACTGCGCCGCAAGCTCTTGCTCGTGGGTGACAACTACAACTGTGGTGCCCACCTTGCTAATGGCACACAACAGTTCCATAATCTCTACCGAAAGTTCGGGGTCAATGTTACCGGTGGGCTCGTCTGCAATGATGATGGGCGGCGAATGTACCAAAGCACGGGCCAGCGCAATGCGCTGCTGCTCACCACCAGACATCTCTGCCGGGTAACTGCGCGCACGGTCTTGCAGGCCCACAAGGTTGAGCACATAAGGCACCCGGCTGCGGATACGCCGTTCCGGCACATTGGTCACCCGCATGGCAAAGGCCACATTTTCATATGCCGTCATCGTGGGGATGAGCCTGAAGTCTTGAAACACCACCCCCAGCGAGCGGCGCATATACGGGATCTGCCGGTTTTTGATGCGGGTAAAATCATACCCGTTGACCACAATTTTACCCTCTGTGGCCATTTCCTCGTGTAAAATTAGTTTTAAAAAAGTACTTTTGCCCGCGCCAGAATGGCCCAGTACAAACACAAATTCCCCGCGGTCAATGCGCAGATTGAAATCATCCAATGCCACGTTGCCCCCGGGGTATTCTTTTTTCACGCCTTTAAATTCTATCATGGATGCGAAAGCTCCTTTGCCGCAGTTCACAGGTTGTTAAAACGCAGCCCCGCAAAGCAAATGCTCTGCGGGACCCCTTGGGTGCCTGCATACGGCGCACCGCGCCGCCCCCGCCCCGGCAAACACGGGTAATCAATATTTTGCAGGGTTAGAATTCAAGTATTTTTTGACCATCAGGGCCACTTTAAACACAATGGCATCGTCAAACTCGCGCAGGTCAAGGCCGGTGAGTTTTTTGATTTTCTCAAGCCGGTAGACCAGTGTGTTGCGGTGTACAAACAAACCGCGGCTGGTTTCCGACACGTTGAGGTTGTTTTCAAAGAAACGCTGGATGGTGAACAAAGTCTCAGAATCCAATGAATCAATGCTGCCCTGTTTGAACACCTCTTTGAGGAACATCTCGCAAAGGGTGGTAGGCAACTGGTAAATCAGGCGGGCAATACCCAAATTGTCATAGCTGACAACCGTTTGCTCAGTGTCAAACACCTTGCTGACCTCCAGCGCAATCTGGCCCTCTTTAAAGCTGGTGGCAAGGTCTTTTACATTGCCAATCGGCGTACCGATGCCGACCACGCTTTTAATATAATGCTCGCCGTTCAAGGTATCTACAATGCTGGCCGCCAGCTTGATGATATCCTCACGGTCGATGCCGCGCTTAATCTCTTTCACCAGCACCGTATCGTTTTCGCTAATATTGAACACGAAGTCTTTCTGTTTATCCGGGAACAAACCGCTAACAACATCATAAGCCGAAATGTCGTTGCCGCTGGTCACGCGAATCAACAATACCACACGCGAAACATCGGTAGAAAAATGCAGTTCGCGCGCCTTGGCGTAAATGTCGCCTGGCAGGATATTGTCCAGCACAACGTTTTTAATGAAGTTGGCTTTGTCAAACTTTTCGTCGTGATATTGTTTGATGTTTTGCAGGGCCACGGTAATCAGTGACGCGTAGCGGCTTGCCAAATCGTCGGTACCCTCCACAAACACAGCGTAGTCGTTGCGCTTGTTTGAGCTGAACATGTGATAGGTATACCCATCGCGCACAAACACATCCCCGGTCGACAATCTGTCGGCGGCGATGCTATCCCGCACTTCGCCGATTCTGGTCAGCTCGCTGCAGGAAATGATGGTGCCTGTCTCATCGACAACACCAAGGACACGGTCGACCGCGTCCTTCATTTGGTAGATAACCCCCTGAAACACTCTGTTCGCCATAATGATCGATTCCCTTTCCTCCGGCAGTGCTGCCGCTTGTGAATTTCACCAATTTGCGTTGAACTACAGTCTCTATTTTACACAATGCTTTCGTCTTTTGCAATAGGATTCGACAAATTGCCCGGCTTTTTCCTGTGCAACATGATTAAATTCACATAATTTCAGTAGAAATCCCCCCTGACCTCTACTGTGCGCGTACAACGGTGCACCGCCTTTTGTTTTATTTCTGCACTGCCTTTTGCAACAGTGCTAGTTCACTTTGGGTTAGAGGCCGGCTGGCCCCCGGCGCAAGGGCAGCGTCCAACACCACCCCGCCAATCGCCACTCGGTGCAACGCCACCACCCCTGCGTCAAACACGCCAAACATCCGCTTAATCTGGTGGTACACCCCCTGGTGCAAGACCACCGTAGCCGCAAAGGGGTCTTTTGCATCGGGCAGCAGCTCGGCAGGTAACATCCGTTTGCCGTCTGCCAGTGTGACCCCCTGTATAAAGCCCTGTTCCATCGCTTTCGTGACCGGGGTGTCAACCTTTACAAAATAGGTTTTATCCACATGGCGGCGTGGGGCAAGCAGGTCATGCGCCAGCGCGCCATCATCGGTTAATAATACAAACCCGGTCGAGTCCTTGTCCAGCCGCCCGGCGGGGAACAGCGTACGCCGTGGGTAATCCTGTTTCACAAAGTCGGTCAC
>JAQVCK010000176.1 GCA_028689835.1 Pygmaiobacter sp.
CCAGGTTCAAGCCGCAATCCGGCTTTTCGTCCCTCTTTTTCATTCATTTTGTTCTCAGCCAGAAAATTATTGCTAAAAACGCCGCCTGGGCTTAAGTCCCAAACGGTGTTTTGTCTACAATCTGAAAGCCACCCGGCAGGGTGGCTTTTTGTGTCTATTCAAATTTCTTTTGCAGTGGTTTCAGCTTGTGGGGCATCGGTGTAGGTGTGGGTACACACCTCGTGTATTTTACTGCGCAGGGCGACAAAATCTTCAAACGCTACCGGCTTGTTGTTGGGGTTGCGCAACAGTGCCGCCGGGTGAAAGGTGCCCATAAACAGTACGCCGTCTTTCTCTTCAAACTGGCCATGCTCGCGCGTGACCGAGTAATCAGGCCGGATGATTTGTTGTGAGGCAATACGGCCAAGGCAAACGACAATTTTAGGCTGCAACAGCCGAAACTGCTCCCGCAGCCAAGGTAGGCAGGCGGCACGTTCTTCCGGCCGCGGGTCACGGTTTTGCGGCGGGCGGCATTTTACGGTGTTCGCAATAAAAATGTTTTTTTTGCGGTCAAGGTCAATCGTGCGCAGGTAGGTGTCCAGCAATGCCCCGCTGCGCCCCACAAACGGCAGGCCCTGTTCGTCCTCGTTCTGGCCGGGGCCCTCGCCAATAAACAACACCTCGGCATCCGCCACCCCATCGCCAAACACCACATTGGTACGGGTCTCGCAAAGGCCACATTTTTGGCAGGCCAGGCATTCCGTTTTTAGTTCTTCCCAAGTCAAAACAAAGGTCACCTCATTCAATTGCCGCGGCAAAGTTTATGCAGGTATTATAACATTGGCAGCGATAAAAAGAAAGTGTGCGTTTTGCTTGACAATAATGTTCAGTGCGCGTAAAATGCAAGTTGCAAAAGTTATACTTTTCATACTAATGGTAAAGGAGTAACCGAATGAGCTTAAAAATGCCAGAGGACAAATTTATGAGCACGGTAAAGGTGGGGGAGAAGGGACAAATTGTCATCCCCAAAGGTGCGAGGGACCTGTTTGGCATCGAGCCGGGCGACACACTGCTATTAATGGCCGACAAAAAGCAAGGCATTGGTATTGTGCCCAACGCACCGTTTTTAGACTTTGCAAAAGCGGTGTTTGACGTGCAAAAAAAGCCGCCGCAGGCAGCCGAAGAAGAGGACACCGAAAATAGCACACACACCGAAGAAAATGAAGATTGAGAAAGAGGCAGTTTTGATGCAGGATGTGTTGACCGTGCAGGGCCTTTGTAAGCAGTACGAGGGCTTTGCACTGCGGGATGTTTCGTTTACACTGCGGCCCGGTGCAATTACCGGGCTCATTGGCCGCAACGGCGCGGGCAAATCCACCACGTTAAAATCGCTGCTGAACCTTGTGCACCCAGACAGCGGTGATATCTCGTTTTTTGGGCAGCCCTTTTTGGGGCACGAGCAGCAGGCAAAACAGCAGCTCAGCTTTGTGATGGGCGGGTTTAGCTATTACCCCATGAAAAAGCTGAAAACCATCACGGCGGCCACCCGCCCGTTTTACACGGGCTGGGACGAAGACGTGTACCGCCGCTGCATCCAGCGCTTTAAGCTGCCGGAGCAAAAAACCCCGCGCCAGCTTTCGGACGGGATGCGGGTAAAGTACGCGCTGGCGCTGGCTTTGTCGCATCACGCAAAGCTGTTAATTTTAGACGAGCCCACCAGTGGGCTAGACCCTGTTTCACGCGATGAATTGATGGAGCTGTTTCTTGCGTTGGTGCAAGAAGAAGGGGTTACCATTTTGTTTTCGACCCACATCACGACCGACCTTGAAAAATGTGCAGATGATATTTTATATATTAAAAACGGTGAACTGGTGGCGCAAACCGGTATGAGGCAATTTTTGGAAGAATACCGCATGGTGTCGTTTCCCACCCCGCAGCCGCCAAAGCAAGCCGCCGAAAAGCTGATTGGCTGCCGGCCCTCGCGCACCGGGTGCGAAGCGCTGGTGCACACGGCAAACCTGCCAATAGACGGTGCCGAGGTGCAAAAAGCGGGCCTTGAGGACATCATGGTCCATATGGAAAGGGTGTGACGCGATGAAAGCATTATTGCAAAAAGAGCTGCGGCTTGCCATGCACCCTGCGGCATTGTTGTTTCTTGCTCTTTCCGCGCTGCTCATCATCCCCAATTACCCATACTATGTCACTTTTTTCTACACGACGCTCGGCATCTTTTTTATCTGCTTAACAGGGCGTGAAACGCAGGACGTTTTGTACAGTGCCCTGCTGCCGGTGGCAAAAAAAGACATTGTGACGGCCCGTATGTTGGTGGCAGTGGGCCTGCAACTGCTGCAAATGGTGATTGCGGTGCCATTTGCAGTGCTACGGCAAAGGCTGATACCGGCAGGCAATGAAGTGGGTATGGATGCGAACATTGCGCTATTTGGCATTTCATTGATGATGTTGGGTGTATTTAACTGGGTGTTCTTTACTAGGTATTATCACAATGTGCAAAAGGTGGGTATGCCGTTTAATATTGCCTGCGCGGTTTATTTTGTCCTGCTTTGTGTGGCCGAGGCTGCGGCGCATATTGTGCCGTTTGTGCGGGATAAGCTGGATACCCCCGACCCGCGATATTTGGCAGAAAAACTGGTGGTGCTGGCCGTGGGGGCCGTGCTGTACGCGCTATTTACATTGGCTGCCTGCCGCAGGGCGCAAAGCCTGTTTAAAAAGCAAGATTTATAAGGCAAAAAACAGCGGTAAACGCAGTTTAAAAGGCGCAAGGGGGCAAACTGCCCCCTTGCGTTTTATGCGGTTTTCCGGTATAATACGAATGTTAATGGACACGGGGCGGTTGCCGCCGTGCCTTGAATACGAAGCGTTGGCCCTGTGCGATGAAGGGCCATGAACCATGTCAGGCGGGGAACCGAGCAGCATTAAGTGGTTTTCTTTGTGCGCCGCAGCAAGCCTGCGCTTCGTATTCAGGGCATGATGGCCCAGTTTCGGGTCTTGTTTTTTTAAGGCCGCATTTTTGCGGCAACACAAGAAAGATGGGGGGCGCAGTGCTGTGTACCATGCTTTGTACCGCAAGTATCGGCCGAAAACTTTTGGCGATGTGTACGGGCAGGAAGCGATCACCGCTGCGCTGAAAAACCAGGTCGCGACCGGGCACATTGGCCATGCTTACTTGTTTACCGGCACCCGTGGTACCGGCAAAACCAGCTGTGCCAAAATACTGGCCAAAGCGGTCAACTGTCTCAACCCGCAACAGGGCGAGCCCTGCGGCGAGTGTGACATCTGCCGCGGGCTGGAAGAGGGCAGCATTTTAGATGTCTCGGAAATTGATGCTGCGTCGAACACCGGTATCGACGACATTCGCGCTTTGCGCGAAGAAGCGGTGTATACCCCCGCAAACTGCCGCTATAAAGTGTATATCATCGACGAGGTGCACATGCTCTCCAACAGCGCGTTCAATGCGCTGCTCAAAATTATGGAAGAGCCGCCCGCCCATGTTATTTTTATCTTGGCGACGACCGAAATTCAAAAGGTGCCCTCTACCATCTTGTCCCGCTGCCAGCGGTATGATTTTGGGCGCATCCCCCAGCAGACGATTCAAAAGCGGTTGCAGCTTGTGGCTGAAAAAGAAAATATTACGTTAAGCGACGGCGCTGCGGCACTGGTTGCTCAACTGGCAGACGGCGCGCTGCGCGACGGGCTGTCGATTTTAGATACCTGTGCATCGGCCGGTGACGGCACGGTGGATGAAGCACTGGTGCGCCGCATGGCCGGGGTGACAGACAAAAGCTACCTGTTTGATTTATCGGGGGCGCTGACAACGCAGGACACCACAAAGGCCTTGGGGCTGGTGGCGGCGTTGCGGCAAAACTCCATTGATATGAAACGGCTTTGCGAAGAGCTGATTGCCCATTACCGCACCATTATGCTACTGGGTGCCGGTGCGGGCGATGTAGGGCTAAACCTTTCGCCAGAAGACCGCCGCAGATACGAAGACGAGGCAAAGCGGGTATCCCTAACCGCCGCAGTATACGCCATGCGGGTGCTGGGCGAAAGCCTTGACAAAATGTCGCGCGGTACTGACCCGCGCATTGAATTAGAGTTAGCACTGTTTGCCCTTTGTGGCACGACAGCCCCGGCAGCGCCGGTGGTACCACAACAGATGCAACAGGCCCCTGCCCCGGTGGTAACCGCCCAGCCCGTGCAGCCCACAGCACAGCCTGTGCCACCGGCAGAGCCAGCGGTGCAAAAGCCCGCAGCGCCAATTGCTGCCCCTACCCCGGCGCAAAGCGGGGAGGCAGAAGAAGAGCAGCCCTGTGCGTTTTGGCCCGCAGTGATTGCGCTGGCCCAGCAAAAAGACCCTATGGCCCACGGCTTTTTGGTGGGGTCACAGGCTTATGTGCAGGGCAGGCGGGTGCTAATCGACGGCAGCGCCACATTTTTGCGTTTTATGAAAACCAATCAAGACTCTGCCGAGCGGCTAAAAACGCTGATTTTTGAAGCTTCCGGCGAGCATTATTCGATAGGCCCGTACCAAAAAAAGCAGGCACCTGCCGCCACAAAAAAAAGCCGTGCAGAAGAAACTTTTCAGCAGCTTGAAGACGCGGGCGTGCCCGTAGAATACATTTAAAAAGCCCGTCGGGTGGGGCAGCCAAGCCCCGGCCCGCCGATACTTTTATAAACCGAGCCGGCACCATGGCGGCCGGCAGATAAAAATTCTGGAGGAATTTTACGATGAAAGCAAGATTACCGCAGGGGTATGGCAAAGTGGACCGCAACTCATTGATGGAGCAATACCAGAAGATGCAGCAGGATATGGAGACCCTCACCGCAGACCTTGAAGCGCGGGAACACACGGTCACCGCAGGCGGCGGGCAGATCTCGCTGACGATGAACGGCAAGTACGAAGTGCAGAAGGTTGAGATTAAGCCGGAAGTAGTCGACCCCGAAGATGTTGAAATTTTAGAAGACCTTGTGGCAGCCGCGGTAAACGAGGCGGTGCGCGTG
>JAQVCK010000177.1 GCA_028689835.1 Pygmaiobacter sp.
CTGCCTGCTGCGTATAGGTGTCTATTTGTGTTTGCAACTGCTGCGACTGGGCAGCAAGTGCTGTGATAATCTGGGTTGCAGTTGCCTGTGAGGCACTGTTTGCCGCGACCCCTGCTACGGTACCAAAGGCATTGCTTACCGCCGGGGACACCGCAGCACTGACCTGCTGCACCGCACTGTCCGGCAGCGTGACCGACCCGGTTTGCAACGCTGCCAGCTTGGTGTTCAGTGATGCCATATCCGTTTGCAGCGTTTTTTGCAAGGTCGCTGCGCCCATCAGTTGTGGCACCAACTGCTCGTTTAAGCTGCCCGCCAATTTGTTGCTGCCTGCTTGCAGGCTGGCAACCCCTGCATTTAATGACTGGGTGCCCGTCAGCAGTTGGTCTGCCCCGCTTTTTACCTGCTGGGCACCACTCAAAGCACTGTCTACCCCCGCATCAAAGGTGTTATAACCACTTTGCAACTCTGCCATTTTACTGTCCAGCAGGGTTGCCCCCTCCTTGAGGGTTTTTGTGCCATCCGACAGCTCATCTAATTTATCCGAAACCCCAGACACATCCGGCAGGTCGGAAAGTTCGTCCACGCTGGTTGCGGCCGCCAACAAAATGGTGGGCATCGCAAACTGCTTGACGTCTGCTTCTATTGTTACTTCATCCAATAACATGTCATTCAGCTTGGTAAGGTCGCTGGTCAGCAGGCCGCGCAAGCTGTCACGCATACCGGGCATTGCTAAAAAGCAAACTAGTTGATTAGCCGAATCTGTCTGCACCGTACCGTGTTCGGCCTTTACATTGTAAAACACGTCCACAGGCAGGTCCGCAGTGACCAGTGTCGCAAACGGGGTACACACCGTACGCTCTTTGCCGCCAAAGGTTTGCTGCTGTGTTTCATGGTTGGTCAATTTAATGTTGATGACAAGGTGGCCATCTTGGCCTGCAAGGGCCTCAGCCGGCACTTCTTTGCCGTCTAACTGATAAGTAATAGCCGCCGTGATGGGCGGTGTTTTTGCAGTGTTGCCCTGGTAATAAATATCGGTCGCCGGGGTATCCCATACCAGCTTCTCCCCGTCTTGATTTAGGGTAGCATCGCCTTTCAATACACTAATATCGCCAAGTGTACTCGTATCCTTTACCCCATGAAACCCCGTTTCACTGTGTAGCCAATCACTGACGATCTGCTCGCTGATGCTACCGTCCGGGTTCAAAAACACAAATACATTTTCGTCTTTTGCCACCTGTGTGGCCTGCGCGGCCCACACGGGGGCGGCACAACTGCAGGCCACTGCAAGGCCCACAGTACAGGCCGTAACTTTTAACAAGCGTTTCATATTGTTGCACTCTCCTTTTTGGGTGTGATCCAATGCCAGGTTGTTTTGCGGATAATGGGTGCCGTTAAAATAAGCAGGCCCGGCAGAACCAATAAAATGACCGCCATACTAATTAGTGCACCGCGGCTAATCAGCAAACAGATGTTGCTGAGCAGTTGCATGCGCGAAATGAAGGCCACACTTGCGGTGGCGGCAAAAAAGGTCAGGCCACTGGTCAAAATACTTTGGCTGCACTGCTCTACTGCAATACGTACCGCCTCTTTGGTGGTGCGCCCACGACGCAGTTCCTCTTGAAACCTTGAGGTCGTGAGAATTGCGTAATCCACCGTTGCGCCCAGTTGAATGGTACCAATTACAATGCTGGCGATAAACGGCAGAGACGTGCCGCTGAAATACGGGATGCCAAGGTTAATCATAATGGCACTTTCAATCACCGTGACCAGCAACACAGGGATAGATGCAGAGCGGAACACGATTGCGATAATGGCAAACACAAAAAACACCGATGCAATATTGACATTACGGAAATCCACATCCGCCACTTCGATCAAATCTTTTGTCATGGCACCTTCGCCGCTGATTACCCCACTGGCATCAAACTGCTTAACGATTTTTTGCATCTCCTGCAATTGTGTGCCCATTTGGTCTGTGCCACTGGCATACGCAGAGTTTGCAAGCAACAACCGGTGACCGCCGGTGTGGAACGTCTCTTCTAAATCTGCCGGGATGAGTTTTTCCGGGATCCCCGCACCGACAAATTTTTGGTAGCTAAGCACCTGCGTGATGCCATCTACCTGCCCCAGCTCGTCGCCCAACTGCTTTATCTGGTCGCTGTTTAGGTTTTCATCCACCATAATAAAGTGGGTGGTCGTCATATTAAAATCTTTTTTCAATCGGTTGGTGCCCACCATACTCACCATGTCTTGCGGCATGCTGTCCGACAAAGTGTAGTACACCGAGGTTTTAGACTGTGCAATGGCAAACGGCACAACCAGAACAGCAAATACTGCCAGCAGCACCCCATAATGCCGGGTCACAAACCCCGCCGTGTGGGTGAGCTTGGGGATCAACACGCGGTGGGTGTGCTTTTCCATACTGCGACGGAACACCAAAATCAGCGCGGGCAAGATGGTAACGGTGCTCAATACGCCCAAAAAGACGCCTTTTGCCATGACAATGCCGATATCCCGCCCAATACTCAGCCGCATAAAGCACAGTGCCAAAAAGCCGGCGACCGTTGTAAGCGAGCTGCCACTGATTGAAGAAAAGGTATTGCGAATGGCATGTACCATCGCGTCCTCATCTGACATATGGGTGCGCTCTTCTTCAAACCGGTGTAGTAAAAAGATAGAATAGTCCATCGTTACGCCAAGCTGCAATACTGTGGCAAGTGCCTCAGTGACATAAGATATTTGCCCCAAAAAGATGTTGGTGCCAAAATTGTACAAAATCGGGAACGCAATACCCAGCATAAAAATCACCGGGCCAAGCGTCTCGCTAAGGCTTAAAAACAGCACCAGCATCGAGCACCCAGCGGCAACCAACACGTACATGGGCATCTCTTTGTCCACCAGCGCTTTGGTGTCCTGCAAAATCGCTGAAGCCCCACCAATAAAGCAATCCTTCGCAAGCAAGTCTTTAATTTGCGAGATAGCCCCCATGGTACCGGCGCTGGCGCCCGGCTCGTCAAACGTGACAATCATCATCTGCGCGTCATTTTGCCCATAAAAAAACTTTTGCAAATCCCCGGGCAATAGTTGCCTTGGGGTCGCCACCCCAGCAAGTTCGCTCACATCCGTGACTTTGCGCACCCCGCTTACCGCCGCAATTTCAGTGCGCAGCTTTTCTCGGTCCGCCGGTGTCATATGTTCGGTGGTAATCATTGCTGTAGAGGCAATTTTAAAGTCGTCTTCAAGGTATCGTTCCCCCACCATAGATTCCAGCTCAGGCGGCAGATAGGTCAAAATATCATAATTGATATAAGTGCCAACCGCACCCAGAATTGCCGGGATAAGCAACAGCACCGCAATGGCCAAAACCAGCTTGCGCCGCCGCACAATAAACCGTGCAAATCGTTCCATCGTTTCATCTCCCCACGGGATATTACTGACTAACAGTCAGCATGAACAGTATAGACTTAAAATGACTATCAGTCAATTAGTTGAATGACTGATAGTCATTAGTTGAATTTCGACTATTTTAGCGCTTTCTCACAAATTGCATGCCCTGTCCTTGTTATTTAGAATTGTTTGTCCTATACTGTTCAAGAGAATATCATGGCCGTAACGTGTGCCCGGCTGGGCCGGTACAAGCCAACGGCAGTAAGGAGCGAAACCGATGAGCGGACGGTTGGAACAAAAAAAGCAGGTTAAGAAGCAAAACCTGCTAGACGCCGCCTATTCCCTTTTTACCCAAAAAGGGGTTGCTAAAACCTCGGTTGACGAGATCGTACAGCATGCACAGGTGGCAAAAGGCACTTTTTATTTGTATTTCAAAGACAAAGGCGATGTATTGCAGGAATTAATCTATAAAATTAGTTACCGCGTCCTGATTGAGTCTTATACTAAAGTGCAAAAAAAGCGTACCGGTGATTTTACTGAGGATTTTATTCTGCTGGTAGACGGCATTGTAGAATATTTCAGCCATAACCGCTTGCCTTTGCGGCTGATTGAACGCAATTTTTCATGGCCCATGGTAGCCCAACAAATTTATGAGCGGGCAGATGACCCCCTTTGGCGGCAGATCACACAAGACCTTGCCAGTAGCCCGCTTGCACAGCGTTATACACAAGAAGAGATTTTCAGGTTAATTTATGTTATTTTGGAGATGTGCGGTTCCACCTGCTATTCTTCGATCATCGAGCATCGCCCCGCCCCGATAGAGCAGATGAAACCGATGCTCTATGATATTATTCGCAAAATACTGCAATGAGGTGCATGGTATGCAACTGCCGAGGGACCCTGTAATTCTGTTGAGCTATGTCAATACACAGCTGCGCGACACCTACCCCAGCCTAAAAGAGCTTTGCCGCGCGCTGTGTGTGGAAGAAGATGGTATCACCCACGCCCTTGACGGCATTGGTTATGCCTACGATGCTGCCCAAAACCGTTTTTTATAAATAGCTGTCACTGCCATAACAACAAAAAGCGCCGCAATTAGCGGCGCTTTTTGTTGTTATTTGAAGCAACGGCAGCTGGGTGGATACATTACCCTTTGTTCTCAATGCTACCTACATTTTTGATTTCAATTGAAATGCGGCCATCCTCGTGCCTCACAAATTCCAAGTAATCCGTGTTTTCAGCATAATCCAGCGGAAAGGTAATTTCAATGCCGGTATCCGTTTTGATTTTTTGGTTGCGCGCAGTGCGCACCGCCAGTTTTTTGGGCACCGCCACCTGCTGGGGCACCCCCGCCGCACTGACCTGCCGGCGGAACTCTTCTTCCATCTCTTCACGCCCGGCAAACACCTCACCGCCAAGGTCAAATGGGGCAAGGGTATCATCACGTTCTACCCGCTCTGCAATGGTGCTTTTCGCGCGCGCCACCGCGGCGGTGGGGTCCTCCCCATAAGTCTGGGCCACTGTTTCGGCAATGGCACGGATAATCTGCACCGTTTCACCGGCCGAGGCCGGAGAGGTACATTTAAGCAAATTTTTTGTAAAC
>JAQVCK010000178.1 GCA_028689835.1 Pygmaiobacter sp.
TTCGCTTAACTCGCCGCCAAAGTGGTACAGAACACCAAAGGTCGAAACGACGTTTTCCTTTGCAATCAAGCCGGTAAAGGTGGCGACAGCCGCCTTCCAGTTGCCAAAGCCAAGCGGGGCAAAAATAGGGGCAACCACTGCGCCGATGGAAGCGAGCAGGCTGGAGTTGTTGTCCTCCACCATGCCAAACGCGCCACCCTCAAACCCAAAGGCCTGCAAGAACCACAGAATAATGGAAGAAGCAAGGATAACGGTGCCGGCCCGCTTGATAAAGCTCCAGCCGCGCTCCCACGTGGCACGCAGTACGTTGGTGGCACTGGGGGTGTGGTAGGCGGGCAGCTCCATCACAAACGGTGCGGGTTCGCCTGCAAAGGCACGCATCTTTTTCAGCATCACACCGCTGATGATGATGGCGGCCACACCGATAAAGTAAGCGCTGGTGGCAATCAGCCCGCTGCCGCCAAACAGGGCGCCCGCAAACAGCCCGATGATTGGCATTTTGGCGCCGCAGGGGATAAAGCAGGTTGTCATAATGGTCATTTTGCGGTCGCGGTCGTTTTCAATCGTGCGGCTTGCCATAATACCCGGCACGCCGCAGCCGGAGCCGACCAGCATCGGGATGAAGCTTTTGCCGGAGAGGCCGAACTTGCGGAAGATGCGGTCCATAATAAACGCAATGCGCGCCATATAGCCAACATCCTCCAGCAGCGACAGCATTAAAAACAGCACCAGCATCTGCGGCACAAAGCCCAGCACGGCGCCCACGCCGCCCACAATGCCGTCGATGACAAGGCCACTCATCCACGGGGCGACATTCCATGCGGTAAACAGGCTCGTCAGCCCATTTGTCACCCAGTCGCCAAACAGCACGTCGTTGGTCCAGTCGGTCATCCAGCTGCCAACAGTGCCAATCGAAATATAGTATACCACAAACATCACAAGTGCAAAAATGGGCAGTGCCAAAATGCGGTTTGTCACAATGCGGTCAATCTTGTCCGACGTGGTCATGCTGTGCTTGGCCGCTTTCTTTTTCACGCAGCGGTCCACCACTTTGCTGATATAGGCGTAGCGCTGGTTGGTGATGATGCTTTCGGCGTCGTCGTCCAGCTCTTTTTCGCAATCGGCAATGTGCGTTTCAAGGTGCTGTACCAGCGCCTTGTCCAGCGCCAGCTCTTGCAATACCTTTTCGTCCCGCTCAAACAGCTTAATGGCATACCAGCGCAGGTTTTGGGTGCTTACGCGCTCGGTAATCGACTCTTCAATGTGCGCGATGGCGTGCTCCACACTGCCGGTGAACACATGGGGCGCTTCGCCGGTTTTGGCGGCACCGGCAAGCTCAATTGCCTTTTCGGCCGCGGCCACGCTGCCCTCGCCTTTGAGGGCACTGGTTTCCAGCACGGTGCAGCCCAGCTCGGCCGCCAGCTTTTCAAGGTCAATTTTGTCGCCGTTTTTGCGCACGATGTCGATCATGTTGACCGCAATGACTACCGGGATGCCCAGCTCAATCAGTTGGGTGGTCAGGTACAGGTTGCGCTCAATGTTGGTGCCGTCGACAATGTTGATGATGACATCCGGTTTTTCTTTGACAAGGTAGCCGCGCGCGACAACCTCCTCCAGCGTGTAGGGGCTCAGCGAATAGATGCCCGGTAAATCCTGAATGATCACGTCTTTGTGGCCCTTCAGGCGGCCCTCTTTTTTCTCAACGGTTACCCCCGGCCAGTTGCCGACATATTGGCTGGACCCTGTCAGGTCGTTGAACATGGTAGTCTTGCCGCAGTTGGGGTTGCCGGCAAGTGCGATTGTGATGCTCATCGTACTCCTCCTTCAGCATTCGGTATGGCATGAAGTTAGAACAAACTAACTGCATGCCCAAAGAAAAGACGCCCCGGGGCGCCCGTCATTCGACTTCAATCATTTCGGCATCTGCTTTGCGCACACTCAGCTCATAGCCGCGCAGGTTTAGCTCCATTGGGTCACCCAGCGGGGCCACCTTGCGCACATGCAGTTCCACCCCGCGGGTAATCCCCATATCCATGATTCGCCGTTTCACAGGCCCTTCGCCGTGCAGCCGCTTTACGACGGCAGTGGTGCCTACTTTCACGTCCTTCAGTGTTTTCATGGTGTCTCCTCCTCCTTTTAAACTAGTACACGGTTCGCCAGCGTTTTGTCTAACGCGATGCGGCTTTCTTTTACCTGTAAAATCAGGTTGCCTGCCATTTCGCTCACCACAGTCACCGCAGCATCTACTACAAAACCCAGCTCTGCCAAATGTTGGCGCACTTCATCTTTGCCGGTGATTTTGCGTATGGTTACTGTCTCGCCGGGCTTTGCCATTGATAGTGGCATCAAAACCTCGCCTCCCCTCGGTGCGCCCAACCGGTGGGCACACAGTTAAGTTAGAACTAACTAACTATCGCAACGGGTATAGTTTAATATAACTAACTGCTTTTGTCAATAGCAGGCGTAACTGTTTTTTGCAAACGGTAAAAACTTGCGAAATGGGTAGGATTGTGATACTCTTAACATGTACGTTTAACAAAAAGGAGGGTACTGCCTTGCAGATTCATGAATCAGCAGAAGATTATTTAGAGGCAATTTTAATGCTGAAGGAGCGCAAGGGTGCGGTGCGCTCAATCGATATTGCAAACGAGCTGGAATACACAAAGCCCAGTGTCAGTGTGGCGATGAAAAAGCTGCGCGAAAACGGGTATGTATTAATGGATGATGAGGGTCTGTTGACCCTGACACCAGAGGGCGAAAAAATTGCCACCCATGTATACAGCCGGCACAAGCTGTTGACAGAATTTTTTGTGCGCCTTGGTGTAAACGAAGCCACGGCGGCAGCCGATGCCTGTAAAGTAGAGCACGATTTGAGCGAGGAAACCTTTGAAAAGCTGTTGGAGCACGCGCGGCAAAAAACAGGGTTTTAAAGTAAAGAGGCAGCCCTAAATGTGCTGCCTGCCAAAACCGCACCTTTGGGGCGGCGGGGTGACAGCCTTTGTGCTGCGGCCCCGCCGCCCTTTGCAATACGCGTTCAGTTGCAAAATTGAATGTCCAAAATGGCAAAGACATGGCGGGGGTGTTTGTGTTATGATAAGAAAAAACAAACTGGCCGGGGGTGGGCAAACTGGATTATTGCTATGGGCAGGCTGAGCTTGCGTATTTGTGCGCAAAGGACAAAAAGTTGGGGGAAGCCATTACCCGCATCGGGCCGTTGCAACGCAGTGTGGACAGCGACCTGTTTGCGTCGGTTGTCAACATTATCATCGGCCAGCAGATTACCGCGGCCGCACAAAATACCATTTGGGCAAGGCTTTGCACAAAAGCGGGGGCGATTACCCCGCAAAACCTTTGCGCGCTGACAAGGGATGAAGTACAGGCCGCCGGGGTGAGCTATAAAAAGGCGGATTTTATCAAAGAGTTTGCGGCAAAGGTGCAAAGCGGGCAGTTTGATTTAAACGCGCTGTGGGCTTTGCCGGATGAAGAGGTCATTCGGCAACTTTGCACCTTAAACGGTATTGGTGTGTGGACGGCCGAGATGCTGCTGATTTTTTCGATGCAACGGCCCAATGTGGTCAGTTTTGGCGACCTTGCCATCCGCCGTGGGATGCGCATGCTGTACCGGCACCGCAGTTTAACCAAACAGCAATTTGCACGCTACGCAAAACGGTATGCGCCATATGGTACGGTGGCCAGCTTTTATTTATGGGCAATCAGTGCCGGGGCATTGACGGAGTTGACCGACCCCGCACCCAAAGCAAAGCCCAAGGCCAAAAGAAAGGTGATACACCATGACGACACAGCAAAAGTGGCAGGCGGTGCAGCGTTGTGACGACGCATTTGACGGTAGCTTTTTTTATGCGGTCAAAACGACCGGTATTTTTTGCAGGCCGTCTTGTAAGTCGAAAACACCAAAGCGAGAGAACCTGCTGTTTTTTGATACACCGCAACAAGCGATAGCCGCCGGGTTTCGCCCCTGCAAGCGCTGCCGCAGTGACCTTGCGGTGTTTCGCCCCGACCATGTGCTTGCCGCAAAGGCCAAAGCGGTACTAAATGATTATTTTGCACACCCCCGGCAACTTGCCACCGCCCTTGCGCAGCTTGGGGTGTCGCGCCACAGGTTAAACCAGTTGTTGCAGGCAGAATACGGCGTTGCCCCGGCACAGTATGTGGCGGCGCTGCGGCTGGGTGAGGCAAAACACCGGCTGCAAGCCACAAGCGACAGCATTACGGCGGTTGCCTTGGCGGTGGGGTTCGAACAAACCGCGTCATTTTGTCGCTTTTTTAAGGCGCAGACCGGCCAGACACCGGGCAGTTATAGAAAGGAACAACGGGCATGAAACAGGCATATTACGAGTTTGAATTTGGCACGCTGCGCATTACGACCGACGGCGACTTTGTCACCCGGCTGGACTGTGTGGGTGGCCCACGGGCCCCCGGCGAGCACACTGCGGCCAGCGATGCGGCATTTTGCGAGTTGCAGCAATACCTTGCCGGCACAAGGCGGCAGTTCACCTTTGCACACAGGGCGCAGGGCACCGAGTTTCAAAAAAAGGTGTGGCAGGCCCTGACCGAGATCCCGTATGGGCAAACCCGTACCTATGGGCAAATTGCCGCCGCCATCGGCAACCCCAAGGCCAGCCGGGCCGTGGGGATGGCAAACAACAAAAACCCGTTGATGATTGTGGTGCCCTGCCACCGGGTGATTGGTGCAGGGGGCAGCCTTGTGGGGTATGCGGGCGGCCTTGACATGAAACGCCGCCTGTTGCAGATAGAGCGCTGCGAAGTGAACGGTTAAAGCAGAGGATAACAACAACCGCCGTGCCTATATAATAGGCACGGCGGTTCAGTCTGTCGAAAAAGGTTCAGCGAAAGCTGGGCTTTTTCATTTAAAAACAGTAAAATAGGTATGGGTGATGAGAAATGTTGCAGCGAGGGAAATTAGATCGCGGTGTGTTAGAAATTGTAGATA
>JAQVCK010000015.1 GCA_028689835.1 Pygmaiobacter sp.
AAAAAACGGCGCCAGCGGCAAAACGGGGTCGAAATTTTCCGTGCGTGGGAGGTGCCGCGCCGCGGCAATACCAATTTGCGCATCTTCCTCAACTACATCTCGTTCCCGTTTTTTGCGGTGTTTGACCTTCTGCGGCTGGCCGGGCGCCGGTATGACGCGGTGTTTTGTTACGAGACCAGCCCGGTGCTGATGGCGTTCCCCGCGCTGGTATACGGCAAGCTGCACCGGGTGCCCACCAGCATCTATGTGCTGGACTTGTGGCCCGAAAACCTGTATTCTATTTTAGACATACAAAAGCCACTGCTGCGGCGCATTGCTGCCGGGGTATCTCTGTGGCATTACAAAACGGCCGACCGGTTAATTGCCATGTCCCCCTCATTGGGGCAGCGGCTGCGCGAGCGCACCGGCAAGGGCGAAGACGCGGTGGCGGTCATCCCGCAGTATTGCGAAGAGCTTTATTTACAGGATGTAGAGGACGAAGCGCTGCGCGGGCGTTTTGCGGGCAAGTTTAACGTCGTGTTCGCGGGTAATTTTTCGCCCGCGCAGGCACTGGACAATTTGGTGGATGTGGCGCTGCGGCTAAAAGCCGCGGGCGAAGAGGGCATCCGCTTTGTGCTAGTGGGCGACGGCATGAGCCGTGAAGCACTGCTGGCGCGCATTGAGCGTGAAGGCGTTGGCGATTATTTCAGCTGGGAAGGCCCGCACCCGATGCAGGACATCCCCCGTTACCACACGATGGCCGACGCGCTGATTGCCTGCCTTGCCAAAAGCGAGGATATTGGCCTGACTATCCCCGCCAAAATCACCAGTTATTGCGCCGCGGGGCGCCCGGTGCTGGCCTCGATGGACGGCGAGGGCGCGCGGGTGATTGAAGAAGCGGGTTGTGGCTTTGCCAGCCCTGCCGGTGACATTGACGCGCTGACCAAAAACCTGCTTTTGCTGGCCCATATGCCCAGCGTCGAGCGCAAAGAAATGGGCCTGCGCGGGCGTGCATATAACAACGCAAACTTTAACCGGGACCAATTACTACGGCAACTGGCCGGTTTTTTACTGGGGCAAGACGACAAACCCCTGTAATGGCAGCCTGCATGTTGCCACCCTTATTGTTCAACAAAAACGGAGGTGCCATCCGCCCTTGAAAACACTCGTCATCATCCCCTGCTATAATGAGGAAGAAAACCTTGTGCAGGTCGTCACCCGGCTAAAAACCGCCTGCCCGACGGTCGATTATTTGATTGTCAACGACTGCTCTACCGACCGCAGCCGCGAGATTTGTGAAGAAAACGGGTACAACTATATTTCTCTGCCGGTCAACCTTGGCATCGGCGGCGGCGTACAAAGTGGATACTTGTTTGCAGTAGAGCGTGGCTATGACATTACCGTGCAGATAGACGGGGATGGTCAACACGACCCCGCTTACCTTGCCGAACTGTTAAAGCCAATTGAGCACGGTGAATTAGATATGGCTATCGGCAGCCGGTTCATCACAAAAGAGGGGTTTCAAACCAGCGCAATGCGGCGGGTCGGCATTAACATCCTCAGCTTTTTCATCCGCTTGCTCACCGGCAAACGCGTCAAAGACACCACCAGCGGGTTTCGCGCCTGCAACCGTGAAATGACCGAATTTTTTGCCCGGCATTACGCACAGGATTACCCCGAGCCGGAGGCCATTGTCGCGGCGCTTTCTGCCGGGTACCGCGTGGGCGAAGTACCGGTGGTCATGGCCGAGCGCATGGGCGGCACGTCCAGCATCCATTCGTTTAAATCGGTCTATTATATGGTCAAAGTTTGCCTTGCACTCATCGTTTACCGCCTTAGCTTTTCAAAACATGACCGGCTGCGGTAACCGGTGCCATACCAAATTTTACTTTGGGGTGATTGGATCATGGAAATGGAACTGAACTTTCGCGTTGCGCTGATCGTGGGGGTACTGCTTTACCTTGGCGTTATTTTTTATCTGCTAAAAAAGCGGCGTCTCGGTGTGCAGTACGCCATTATCTGGCTACTCAGCGGTGCGGTGCTGCTGTTATTTGCGCTGTTCCCCTATATTGTTTTGGTAATGGGTGATATATTGAAAGTTCTCAACCCGGTCAACTTTGTGTTTCTGGTCATTTTGGCCTTCGTTTTATTGATTTTGTTGTCGCTTTCCGCCGTTGTCAGTGGGTTTTCTGTAAAAATCAAATCTCTGACGCAAAACGCCGCATTGTTAGAGCGCCGCATCCGCGAGCTGGAAGCCCAGCTTGCCGATACCAAAAAAGAGGATGATGACCCGCAGGACAAAACAGTGTGCTGAGTGCTTTGAAACAAAAGAAAGACCTGAGGTTTTGGAATGATGCAGACAGCAGTTCGTTATGCGGATGAATTATGGCTTTTTTTAAGGCAGGAAATTTTTACACCACCCCCCACCGCCACGGCGATTGGGGACTGGTTTTGGGCACAGCTGCAAAAAGGCATGAGCTTTACCTCACTTGCCTTTTTGTTATTTTTCCCGGTGTGCCTTTTGCTGTATTACGCCGTACCAAAGCGCGCACAAAACGTCTGGCTACTATTGTGCAGCTACTTTTTTTATTACTTTGCAACCACCAGCGGCGGCAACCCCCACCCACAGGCTTTGGCCGTGCTGGCTGGCCTGACGCTTGTCACCTACCTTGTCGCACTGGGCATTGACCATTTGCAGCGCAAAGCACTGCGGGTGCTATTGCTGGTGCTGGGCATTATAGCCCACATTGGCATGCTGTGCTATGTCAAATACACCGGGTTCTTCTTATCGCTTCTCAATAGCTGGTTTTCGCTGCGGCTTACCCTGCAACCGGCGTTTGAAACCGTGTGGATGGTGGGCCTGAGTTTTTACACATTGATTGCTGTGGGCTATTTGACCGACGTGTACCGGCAGAACAGCCCGGCGGAAAAAAAACCCATCAAATGTGCGCTGTTTTTGTCCTTTTTCCCGCAGGTGGTATCCGGCCCGATTGCACGCACCGACAACCTGTTGCACCAGATGAACCATGCGCACCGGTTTGACTACAACGGCGTGCGCGAGGGACTGCGCGAAATGCTGTGGGGCTTTTTTAAAAAAATGGTCATCAGCGAAAACGCTGCCGCCATTTTAAAATTTGCTTTTAGCGACCCCGGCAAATACAACGGGTTTCAACTGGTGTTCTCCGCACTGCTGTACGCGGTGCAGCTGTATGCCGATTTTTCGGGCTATTCCAACATTGCCATCGGCGCGGCGCGCTGCCTTGGTTTCCAACTTCCCGCAAACTTCAACCGGCCTTACGGCGCGCGGTCCATCGGCGAATTTTGGGACCGCTGGCATATTTCACTCTCGCGCTGGCTGCGCGACTATGTGTATATCCCGCTCGGCGGCAGCCGGTGCAATTTGGCCCGCACCTGCCTGAATATCTTTTTGGTGTTCTTCGTCAGTGGGTTGTGGCACGGTGCAGGGCTGACCTTTGTGGCTTGGGGCGCGCTGCACGGGCTGTACAACCTGCTTTCCAGGCTGACCCGCACCCCGCGCAGCTGGGTTGCAGATAAGCTGCATCTGGCCAAAATACCGCTGGTACACGGCTTTTTTCAGCGGCTTTACACCTTTTTCATCGTCAGTTTTGCGTGGGTGTTTTTCCGCTCTGAAAGCCTGCAAAGTGCCCTGCTGTTTTTATCCCGTATTCCGGTGGCCTTTGGCGCGACACTGTTTTACGCCGCCACCCGGTTGAAAGCGCTGAACGACATTGGCTTTAGCGCCAACAACGGCATTGCCTTGCTGGTGTGCATTGCCGGCATGTTTTTGCTGGAAGCCGCGCAGCGCCGCCGCCCGCTGCCGGAAAGCTTTGGCAAGGTGCCGCTACCTTTGCGCTGGGCGGGCTATTATGTGCTGCTATTGTGCATTTTGCTGTTTGGCGTGTTTGATTCCACCCCGTTCATCTACGGCCAGTTTTAACCGGCAAGCCGGCTTTGTGCTACAAGCACCCAAATTTTTAACCTTACAAACCACAAAGGCCTTGCGCAGTTTGCGCAAGGCCTTTGTGCTATGATTCTGCTGTTATTTGCTCACCACTGTGCCGTCTGCCAGTGTAATGGTATAGCCGTTGAAATTAATGGTGCCGTTGTTCGTCAATGTGGTCACCGTGCAGTTATCAGTCAGGTCCCATGTGGCGCCCGCGTCAACTGTCACCACCGCGTTATCGCTAACTGCCGCGCCGCCCATCTTTATGAAACCTGTCAATTACTCGTGAAAACTAGGTGTGAAACCACCGGCACCACGCCCGCCGCCTCCCTTAAAAATAACACAGCCCCCCGGCAAAGCCGGGGGGCTGCACAACAGGATAGTTTAAACGATTTGGTTTGCCGAAGTGCCTTTTTCCACAAATTCTTTTAGCGACTCCAACACAATGCGAATTTGGTCGTCGATGGCCTGGTCGGTATAAAACGCAAAGTGGCCGGTAAGGATGACGTTCTGCATCGCCTCCAGCACCGCGCGCTCACGGCAAACAATGATGTCGTTGCGGTGGTCTGCAAAGGTATACGAATGCTCGCCCTCAATAACGTCCAGCCCGGCGCCGCCAATTTTGCCGCTTTCCAGCCCGTCAATCAATGCGGCGGTGTCCACCAGCTCGCCGCGGGCGGTGTTGATAATGACAACGCCGTCTTTCATTTTGGTAATGCTTTCGGCATTCACCATATGGTAGCTGGACTCTTGCAGCGGGGCGTGCAGTGTGATAACGTCGGCACGGGCAAACAGCTCGTCCAGCTCGACATACTCCACCTTGTCACGTAGCGCGTCGTTGGGGTACAAATCATACGCGATGAATTTGGGGCCAAACCCGCTGAGGTCCTCCATCACGGTACGGCCAATGCGCCCGGTGCCCACAATGCCGACCGTGAGGTTGTGCAGCTCACGGCCCTGAATGCCGCGGAAGTCATAATCCTGTGCGGCGGCGCGGCGCTCGATGACCTTGTAACGGCGCAGCAGCATCAAAATCAGCATTGCCGCATAATCTGCCACGCTATGGGGGCTGTACGGCGCGTTGGAAAACTTAATACCAAATTCTTTGCAGGCGGCAAGGTCCACATTGTTAAAGCCGATACTGCGGCTGGCAATGTATTTCACGCCAATTTCAGATAAACGGCGTAGGTTTTCGCGATTGAGCTTTGCCATTGCGGTGACTGCAATGGCCTCATAACCGCTTGCCCTTTCGAGATTGCCGTCGTTGAAGTTTTCTGTCAATAATTCCGCCTCGACGCCAATCTCCTTGGTAAATCGCTCAAAGCCCTGCTCTTCGTCAAATCGATACCCATATGCCAATACTTTCATGTTCACGTTACTCCCTCTGCTTTGATTTAGCCCCTGGCGCCGCCACCCTTCCCGCAGGCGGCCACACTAGTGTGGCCCGGGGCGTCAGAGGAAAACGAGGTGGCAAAGCGACATTTCGCCTTGCCACCCCATTGTGACGTTACTATTATACCCCGATGCCCCCGGTGCGTCAACAAAATGTCTTTGTATGGGAAGCATTACCATATTAAACAATATTGTGACAGCACATCTGGTGCAGTGCCTATTATGTTGCGGGATGCTGGTTTTTTTAAAATTGCAGCCTCAAATAGCACTAATATCCCTAACAATGCATGCCGCTTTATCCACGTAAAAAACAAACCACAACCTACAAATGCGCTGCCCCATCTGGTGCTTTGCCCTGGCCCAAAAGGGCCGCAATATCGCCTGCCCAGCCGGTGATAATTTTCGTGTTCTGTTCCAGCTTTTGCTTGTTTTTTTCGTATCCTTTCAGCAAGGTCAGCTGGTGCTGCCAATACGCATGCAGCTTTTCTAAAAACTGTCGCTCGGCACGGCCCAGCCCTTTGCCCGCCGCAAGCTGACCGCTGATCTGTTGCAGCTGCTGCACCGCCTGCTCGGCGGATAGGGCCATCATCTTTTTAAAATCGCGCAACACCCATTGCCGCTCAAACACATTCATTTTTTGCCAGCCTGCATACTGCTCTTCCAGTGTGGTTTGCACCCGCGCCAACAGACGCTGCTGTTCTTCGCTGTCGCCCTGTGCCGGCGGCACGGTGCCTTGCTGCGGTTCAGGGGGCAGTGCATCGCAATCCATCAGCACCTGAATACAGCCGATCTCCTGCCCGTGGTAGCGCGGCGCAAATGCGGCAGAAAGCGCAAACCCCCAGCCGGCTTGCTCTGCACTTAAAATGTGCTGGCTGTTCATACGGTAAAATTCATCAGTTGTCATGCCCATGTTTTTGGCCACCATCTCAATGGCAGCCATGGCGGTTTGCGTCTTTACCAGCCCCGGGCCCACGGTATAGGTCAATACTCCCGTGCCCTCCAACTCCATTGCCAGCGTGTTGCTCAGCTCGACCTGTGCGGTTTTAAACACCTCGTAAGCGCCCATGTAGGGCGATGCACCGGATGAGGATACAAACACCAGCACCCCACTGCCACGCGCTTTCATCTGCGGCAAAAAAAGCTGTGCCAGCAACAGCGGCGCTTTTAGGTTGACTGCATAGCTGTGGTCCCAAAACGCGGTTTCCACCTCGTCCACCGCACCTATTTTTGTAATGGTAGCATTGTTGAAAACGACATCCGGCACACCGTACTGCCCCAGCATCCACCCTGCCAGCGCACGCACCCGCGCTTCTTCGGCTAGGTCTACCTCGTAAAATGCAGCCTCCTGCGCGCCAAATTCGCCGCAAAGCTGTTGCTGTAGCTGCAACCCCTTTTGCCGCTGCACCTCGGCTAAAACTACACGTGCCCCCATAGCGGCAAACGCACGCGCCGCCTCAGCCCCAATGCCACCGCCCGCACCGGTCAATAGCACTGTTTTGCCCTGCATCACCCCGCGAAACTGCGTTTCATTTTGCATCATTGCCCACCCTTTACTCTCCCTGTTTTTTGCCCGCCTATGCCGCAAAGGTTCCTATCTCTGCCTGCTATTATGCCATAAAAAGCAGCGGAACACAAAACTTTTTACTGTTTTATTTGCCGTAAATTCCCCACTCGACGGCAGGTAATTTTTCGCATTGCCCCATTAAATTTTGGGTGTTGGTTCTAGTTTGATGCAACTGCCGCCGTGTATAGCAACGTAATGCTAAAAAAATACAAGGCCCCGCTTTGCGCGGGACCTTGTATCAAGTTATCATTTCTCATTTAAGAGAAAAGAAATTACTCTTCGTCGGTGTCGTCGCCGTCTTCGACCAGCTTGCCATTAAAGTGAACGGTGTCGTCAACGTCATCAAAATCGACTTCAAATTTTTCGCCGCAGGCCGGGCAGGCAAGGTCTTCCGACAACAGCAGGTCTTCGTCGACACATACCGTCTCGCCGCAGGCCGGGCAGGTGATCTCGTACATCTCGTCCTCATCATGGCAATCGCAGCACTCATCATCTTCGTCGCCATACACAACATCTTCAAGGTCGGTGATATCCTCGTCAATGGCGTCCAGCTCGTCGTAAACCTGGTCAACATCCTCGTCAAGGTCGGTCACGGTCAATGTCAGGTCCTCTACAAGGTCTACCAATGCCTTGATTACCTTTACTTCTTTTTTGTCGGCGTCAAGGTCCAGCCCGTCCATCAGGCCTTTGATATAAGCGGATTTTTCAGTCAGAGTCATTTGGTTCGCCCTCCTTTTGGGCCGCAGCGGCCACGTGGCCCTGCAGGTCGTTTATGCCCTGCCCCAAGGTTTGGGGCGACGGCCAGTGTAACACGGGTGCCTGATTAGGCACGCTCCATATACTCGCCCGTGCGGGTATCAATGCGGATTTTCTCGCCCTCGTTGATGAACAGCGGCACACGAATTTCGGCGCCGGTCTCCAGCTTTGCGGGCTTTAAGGTGTTGGTTGCAGTGTTGCCCTTAACACCCGGCTCGGTTTCAACAATCTCAAGCACCACAAAGTTCGGGGCTTCCACGCCGAAGACCTTGCCCTTGTAGGACAATACCTTCACCATTTCGTTCTCTTTCACAAATTTAAACGCATCGCTCAGCTCGCTCTCGTTCAGCGGGGTCTGCTCGTAGGTTTCGGTATCCATGAAATAGTACAGGCCGCCGTCCTCGTACAGATACTGCATCTCACGGCGCTCGATCACCGCGGAAGGGAACTTTGCAGACGGGTTATAAGATTTTTCGACCACGGCGCCAGTAATGACATTTTTGGTCTTGGTGCGCACAAACGCCGCGCCCTTGCCCGGCTTGACATGCTGAAACTCCACGACCTGTAGAACGTTACCGTCCTCTTCAAATGTTACGCCATTGCGAAAATCGCCAGCAGAAATCATAACTACATCCTCCATATTCAAAGTAGTGCCTGCGCGGCCGCGCAGGCCACACTTTTACTTGTTAATTTTAGCCTAAAATCACGCGCTTTGCAAGTGGCAAAGCCCCGCAACACACCGGTTTTTGCGTTTTTTCGCGTACAGTGCCCGCGCAGGCTACCCTGTGCGTCACAGCAAAATCAGGTTCTTATCTGATTTACCCAAAATTTCGCAGCCCGTTTCGGTCAGCAGAACGGTATCCTCAATGCGCACGCCAAATTTGCCCGGCAGGTAAATACCCGGCTCGATGGTCATCAGCATACCGGGCTGCAACACGCTTGCGTCACGCGGCGAACAGCGCGGGTCCTCGTGGATGTCAATGCCCACCGAATGCCCCAGCCCATGCCCAAACCGGCCCGCATAACCGGCATCGGCAATGATGTTGCGGGCGATGGCATCCACTTCAATGCCCTTCATCCCGGCGTGAATCATGGCACAGCAAGTCTTTTGTGCTTCCAGCACGGTGTTGTATACATGCTCCATCTCGTCGCTCACGCTGCCCACCGCGACGGTACGGGTCATATCGGTGCAATAGCCGCCCCACTTTGCGCCAAAATCCATCGTCACAAAGTCGCCGTCTTCAATCACCTTTTCGCCCGGCTCACCGTGCGGCAGGCTGGTTTTTTTACCGCTTACAAAAATAGTGGCAAATGCAAGCCCACTGGCCCCGTGGCTGCGCATAAAGGTCTCCATCTCCAGCGCAAGGTCAATCTCCCGCGCACCGGGGCGCACCTTACCGCAGATGTAGGTAAAGCAGTCGTCCGTAATCTTCTGCGCGCGGCGCATGCGGTCGACCTCTTGTGCATCTTTTAACTGGCGCATGCGGCGCACCGTCATTGTAAGGGTGTCGCTGACATCCACTGTAATACCCGCCAGTACCTCGCGCAGGCAGGCGGCATAACCCACCGTCACCTCATCCTCGACATACAGGCGCTTTACCCCACGCGCGCGCAATAGCTGTGCCACCTGTTGCAGCGCATTGGTCTCTTCTTCTACCCGGGCGGTTTTCACCGTCTGCTGGGCAATTTCAAGGTAACGCGGGTCAATCAAAAACACGCTTTCATCGGGGAAGATCAGCAGCGTACCTGCGTCCCAAGTGTCCAAATCCAAAAAATAAAAGCGGTTTGATTCTGTGGTAATCAGTGCGGCCTCAAACCCCTGTGGCATTTGCTGTGCCAGCCTCTGGCACCTCGTTTCACTCATTTCATTTCCCTCTTTTTTCGCCCGCCTGTTGGCAAAGCGTTTGATAATATTGCTTCATGGTGCGTGCATCCGGCGCCTGGGTACCCGCCGATTCGCAGATGATCACCGGGGACAGCGCACGCGCACAACAAAGCTCTAAAAACGGTTCAAACTCGGGGCCGTAGGTGGTATCTGCAAAGGTGAGATGCCGCTTTTCTCCGCCCTGCGTGTATTCTATTTTTGAAAAATGTACATGAAATTTCTGCGCCCTCTCATCCGGCAGGGCCTCGGCCAGCTCATCCAGCACGGCGGCAAAATCCGCCTTTGCCGCAAGGCTGCCCTGCGTGCGGGCGTTTAAGTGGCCAAAGTCGATGCAAGGCACATTGCGCGCATCCAATTGGCAGAGTGCCAGCACCTCGCCCAGCGTGCCGAGTTGGTTGACCTTGCCCATCGTCTCCGGGCACAACAGAATATCGTCAAAACCCGCTTCGTCCAGTGCCGCACGGGCGCGCTGCAGCGTGTCTTTTGCCTTGCAAAGGGCGTCTTGCCTGCTTTGCTTGCCGCACGACCCCGCGTGAAAAATAACCCGGTTGCCGCCCAGCGCGCGCACGGCGGCGGCGCTTTGCAGCAGGTAGCGGATGCTGCCAAGGCGCTTTTCTTCGTCCATACTGGACATGGAGATATAATAGGGCGCATGCAGCGAAAACCAGATGCCATATTCTTCGCCACGCCGGCGAATTTTTTCGCCGTTTTCTGCCGTCAGCCGCACCCCGCGCCCACACTGATATTCAAACGCGTCCAGGCCATAGTGTACCGAAAGATATTCCGGCACACCCTCGGTACTGCGGTACCCCAGTGGCCGAAAATCATCGGCTACACCCGCCGTGCCAAATAGCAGTTGCTGCGCGTCATTCATACAACTTGCCGCCTTTTTTGTAATATGCAGCGAGGAACGGTTTTTCTAAATGGCGTTTCAGCCGGATGTTCCATTTGATGTCCGGCGCAAGGGGCTGCACCATCAGCACCGGGATGCCGTACAGCTTTGCCGCCAGTACATCGGTAAAAATCTGGTCGCCCACCAGCGCCATTTGGCCTTTTTTCAGCCCAAACGCACGCCGGGCCAACCGCAGCCCGCGCGAAGCCGGTTTTAGGCTGAACGACACAAACGGCAGGCCGATTTTTTCTGCAAAGGGGCGCACCCGTTTTTCAAAGTTGTTGGAGCAGATACGCATTTCTACCCCCGCCTGCCGCATTTCTTGCAGCCAGTGCTCCACATGCGGCGCAAGGTGCTGGCTGCCGTGGGCTGTCAACGTGTTGTCCACGTCCAACACCAGCGCACGGATGCCATGTTCTTGCAAAAAGGCAAGGTCAATACAATCGATGCTTTTAAAAATGTAATCAGGGACAAACAGGCTCAACGCAGCACTTCCTTTCAACCGGTGTGGCGCGGGGCACCTGCCCCAAAGCGCCAAAAAGGGCGGCCCAATACGGTTGTATTGGTACCACCCCTCTGAGCGTTTTATGGCAAACCATAACGGGCAAACGCCCGTGATTTTAAACCCCTGCCGCATACGCAAGGGGCCATAGCTGACCGCAGCTTATTTGAACTTGCGCTTGCGGGCGGCTTCGGACTTTTTCTTGCGTTTCACGGAAGGCTTTTCGTAGCACTCGCGTTTGCGTACTTCAGCAAGAACCCCTGAACGTGCGCAGGAACGCTTGAAACGGCGCAGTGCACTGTCCAGTGATTCATTGTCCTTCACTCGGATTTCCGACATCTTTGTCCCTCCCTTAACACTTGAGGTAGGAGTATGACACCCAAGGGTTATTTACTTTACACCCGTCAGATAATCAACATTAGAATTATACTCTATTTTTCACCTTTATGTCAACTGCAAACTTGCACCCGCTAGGTGATATGCTGCCGGTGCAACCCCTTTAGTGCTTTATTTTGCAACAATGTTGACCAGTTTACCGGGCACATAAATTTCTTTTACTATGGTTTTACCGGCAAGCTGTTCTGGGATGCCCGCCGCCTGCTTTGCCGCCGCAATGGCACTGGCCCCGTCAAGGTCGGCCGCAATGACCACACGGCCGCGCACCTTGCCACAAACCTGCACTGCAATTTCCACCTCGGCATCGTGGCATTTGGCTTCATCGTACACAGGCCACGCCGCATGGGCAATCTGCCCGTCAAAGCCGGTCATTTCCCACAGCTCTTCGGTGATGTGCGGCGCAAACGGGTTGAGCAGCAATAGGAAAATACGGAACTCGTCTTTTGTCACGCCACCCGCGGCATCAATTTCGTTGATGAGGCTCATCAGCGTGGCAATGGCGGTGTTCATTTTCAGCTGTACAATGTCTTCGCCCACTTTTTTAATGGCCTTGTGCAGCGAGCTTTCCAGCACAGGGCGGCAGCCGTCGCCCGGCAGTATTTTTTGCGAGAGGTCAAACGTGCGCTCTCAAAAGCGTTTGCAGCCCTTAATGCTGGAAGAAGACCACGGTGCCGCTTTTTCAAAGTCGCCGATGAACATCTCGTACAGGCGCATAGTGTCGGCACCATAGGTGCGCACAATATCGTCCGGGTTGACCACGTTGCCGCGGCTTTTCGACATTTTTTCACCGTTCTCGCCCAAAATCATGCCATGGCTGGTGCGCTTGGCATACGGCTCTGACGTGGGCACCACGCCGATATCATACAAGAATTTGTGCCAGAAACGCGAATAGAGCAAGTGCAGGGTGGTGTGCTCCATGCCGCCGTTGTACCAATCCACCGGCGACCAATATTTCAGCGCTTCGGGGCTGGCAATCGCGTTGTTGTTGTGGGGGTCGCAGTACCGCAAAAAGTACCAGCTGGAGCCTGCCCACTGGGGCATGGTATCGGTTTCGCGCTTTGCTTCGCCCCCGCAGCACGGGCAGGTGGTGCGCACCCAGTCGGTCAGGTGGGCCAGCGGGCTTTCGCCCTCTTCGGTCGGCTCATAGTGAGCGACCTCCGGCAGGCGCAGCGGCAGCTCACTTTCGGGCAGGGGCTGCCAACCACATTTTTCGCAGTAGACCATGGGGATGGGCTCGCCCCAGTAACGCTGGCGGCTGAACACCCAGTCGCGCAGCTTGTAGTTGACCTTTTTAACACCCTTGCCCTCTTTCACCAGCCAGTCGGTGATGGCAACCTTTGCTTCATCCACCGTTTTACCGGTCAAAAAGCCGCTGTTGACCAGCATGCCGGTGGCGCAATCGGTAAAGGCCTCTTTTGAAATATCGCCGCCCGCAACCACTTCGATGATGGGCAAATCAAACTTCTTGGCAAAGTCATAGTCGCGCTGGTCGTGGCCCGGCACCGCCATAATGGCGCCGGTGCCGTAGGTGGCCAGTACGTAATCTGAGACAAAAATGGGGATCTGCTGGCCGTTTACCGGGTTGATGCCCCACACGCCGTCCAGTTTGACGCCGGTTTTATCTTTTGCCAGCTCGGTGCGCTCAAACTCACTTTTGCGCGCGGCAGCTTCGCGGTAGGCACGCACTTCGTCGATATTTTTAATCTTGCCCGCCCATTTGTCCACAAACTCGTGCTCGGGCGCAATGACCATATAGGTCACGCCGAACAGCGTATCGGGCCGGGTGGTGTAGACAATCATCTCGTCGCCCTCGGTCGTGCCAAAGGTCACCTCGGCACCGTGGCTGCGGCCAATCCAGTTGATTTGCTGGGTTTTGACGCGCTCGATGAAATCCACCGTGTCAAGGTCATCAATCAGGCGGTCGGCATAGGCCGTGATGCGCAGCATCCACTGGCTTTTGACCTTGTGTACCACCGGGCTGCCGCAGCGCTCGCACACGCCGTTGACGACCTCTTCGTTTGCCAGCACCACCTTACAGCCGGTGCACCAGTTCACGCTCATCTCTTTTTTATAGGCGAGGCCATGTTTGAACAGCTGCAAAAAAATCCACTGTGTCCACTTGTAATACTCCGGGTCGGTCGTGTTGATCTCGCGGTCCCAGTCAAACGAAAGGCCTAGGCTTTTCAGCTGTGCCTTAAACCGGGCCACGTTGTTTTTCGTGACTACTTCCGGGTGGATATGGTTTTTCATTGCGAAGTTTTCAGTGGGTAAGCCAAAAGCATCCCAGCCCATTGGGTATAGCACATTGTAGCCATCCAGCCGCTTTTTGCGGGCAACGATATCCAGCGCGGTATAACTGCGGGGGTGGCCGACATGCAGCCCCTGGCCCGACGGATACGGAAATTCTACCAGCGCGTAAAACTTGGGCAGGCTAAAATCCTGTTTTGCCGCAAAGGTGTGCTCGTCGTCCCAACGCTTTTGCCATTTCTGCTCAATGGCTTTAAAATCGTACTTCACAACTCATTCCTCCCACTATTCACCGGCAACGGGGGCAGGGCCGGTTCCTCTCTTAAAACGCCCGGCATAGCCGGGCGGTAAGGTGCTTAAAGTTCAATTTCTACCGGGGTCGCATCGGCCCACAAGTGTTCCAGGTCATAAAAATCACGGGTGTCGGGGTAAAAGATATGCACAATGACGACACCGTAATCGAGCAAAATCCAGTTACGGCCTTCGGTGCCTTCACGCCGCAGCACCGAAACGCCTGCCTCGGAAAGCTGGTATTCCACCTCTTCCGCCAATGCTTTCACCTGAGTGGAGCTGTTGCCGGTACCAATGACAAAATAATCGGTGAGGATGGTAAGGTCCTCTACTTTCAGCACGCGGATGTCAGTGCCTTTTTTAGAATCCATCGCTTTTGCGACGGCGGTTGCAAGCTCTAGGGATGTCAATTGCATTCCTGCCTTTCTATGTTGGCTGTCACAGGCGTCTTACGCCGCGGGTGCGGACGAAGAATCGCCTTGAGGTTGTGTTTCGACATTGGTTTTGCCCCATTCTGCTGTGCCGTTGTCGATGCTGTTCATCGACTGGCCGGCGGTGAGGTCAAGGTCGCCCGTGGTGTTTTGCAGCTCAATCACCCCAAGCGCCTCGGCAGGCACCGGGTCTGCGTAGGGGCGAAAATAGGTATTTAGTAGCTCGGCGGTCGCATTGAGGTGCAGGGTAAACACGCTTTGGGCATTTACCGTACAAGCTTCGCCCGGCAGCTTAAACATGCCGATGTTTTCGCTGGGTACCTTAATGACCTTACTTGCAAGGGATGCCATTTTTGCAAGGTCGATATCGGTTTTAACATATTGGATATAGGCGGGCAGCACCTTGACAATGTCGGACAGTGGGAAGCTTTTAAACGTCTTGAGCAATGCCGAATACATATAGCGTTGCATTTCAAGGCGGCCAATGTCCGCATTAGAATAATTGTGGCGCTGGCGCACCATAAACTCGGCAGTGGCACCGTCAATGCGCTGGGTGCCGGCATGTAGTGTGTTGCCGTGGTCATCAGTGATATCAAACGGCACCGTCACCTCAATACCACCAATGGCGTTGATCACTGCCTTAAAGGCATCCATGTCAATGGTGACATAATAATCCACAGGCAATTTTAGCTGGTCGTTAACCACACTGGCCAGTGCGGCCACCGGCGGGTTGGTGTCGCCGTGCAGCGCGACGGCGTTGATTTTACCGGTACCGCCGGTCGATGCAGTATCGCCGATATAGGTATCGCGCGGGATTTGCAACATCGAGATTTTATTTGCCTTCATATCAAAGCTGACATATAAAATCACGTCGGTAAAGCCCATGCCGTTGGGGTACTCGCGGTCCTCGTCGTAATCAATACCAGCACACAGGATATTCACCACATCGCCTTTCAGTGCATCCTCGGTGGCAAGCCCAGCCGGTAGTGCCGCACCACCGCCGGTGACCAGCCCGTTGAGAATGTGATAGACCGCAAACACCAGCACCGCACACGCGGCCAGCACAATACCCAAAATGGCAAGCTGTCGCTTACGTCGCCGCTTGGCAGCCGCTTTTTTGCGGGCTGCCTGCGCTGCCCGCTGGCCTGCCGGGTTTGCACCCGGCCGCCCATTTTGTTGGTACGGAGATTGTCGCCGCACAGGCTGCTGGCGGCCCTGCTCCTCCGGGTGATAATACGGGTTTCTAGGTTGTTTTGCCATGAAATCGCCTTTCCGCATCCACCATCAAACCAGATGGTGTTGTTGTTCTAAAAATAAAAGTGCCTTTTCGGAATCTGTATCGATCACGCAGTTTTTCTCTTTCAACCAACGCAAGCTGTCCCTCAGCGCTTCGATTAGCGCCTCATCCAACCCCTGCCAAAGCAATGCACGCAGTTTTTCCGCTTCGGGGTAGTCCCGCTCGGCGCTGCACATGTCGGCAAGGTAAATGATTTTTTCTAGTAAAGACATGCCGGCACGCGCCGAGGTGTGCCAGCGTATCGCATTCAAAATATCGGTATCGTCTACGCCAAGCTGTTGTGCCGCATAGACCATTGCCGCCGCCGCATGCCACACGCCCTGCGGCTTTGCGGCGGCGTTTTGTGTCATTATAGCATTATCGCGCAGCATCTGCAACAACTCTGCGCGCGGGCGTTCTTTACAAATATCATGCAACAAACCCGCAATTTCAGCCTTGGTTTCATCGGCCCCATAAAACCTTGCAAGCCGCACCGCAAGGTCACTTACATTTAAGGTATGCTGGTAGCGGCGCTCACTCAGCCGTTGCTGTGCAAGGCTGCGACATTCCTCTATTGTAATCATGTTGTGCCCCCCTGTGGTGTGGTGTAAAGCTGGTGCTGGCGAATGACACGCAGCGCCGGCGGTGGTACAAAGGGGGTGATGTCGTGCCCTTTGGCATAAAGCTCGCGGATTTCGGTGGAGGACAGCTCCACCACCGGTTGATGCAAAAACAGCACCTTACCGCCCGCAGCACGCAGCCGCTCTACCGCGGGTTGCATCTGGGCCGTTTCGGCCTCGCTACGGCTTTGTGCCACCAGTGTCACCTGCCCTAGCAGTTTGCTGTTTTCGTACCAGGTGGTAAACGACAATAACATGTCACTGCCCAACGCCAAAAACACCTCGCAGCCCGGCCAGCGCCGCCGCAAGTATTGCACGGTATCAAAGGTATAGCTTTTGCCGGGGCGGTCAATTTCAAACCGCAACCGTTTGACCCTTGGGTCTACTTGTAAAAATGCACTGCACATTGCAAACCGCAACGCGCCGTCTGTTGCCGACGCCCGCTTGTGCGGCGGCAGGCCCGCCGGCACCACCAATGCAAGGTCGGGCTGCACTTTGCCCAGTGCCGAGCGCAACAACGCCATATGCCCCATATGCGGTGGGTCAAAGGTGCCGCCAAACAATAAAATTTTCAACCGGCGGCGCCCCCTTTCACTCTGTGCCTTACCACGGCCAATGCCGCCCCCTTTATTTTACCAGCAACTGTGCGTAGCGCGAGTCCTTTTTCTTTTGCAAGTACAGCACAAAGCGCGAGCCAATGACCTGCACCACATCGGCACCGGTCTGCTCGGCCAGTTGCTGCGCCGCTTCGCGCGCCGTCAACAGGCTGTTGTCCAGCACCTTCATTTTAATCAGTTCACGCGCGGCAAGGCAGTCCGCCGTCGTCTTAATCAGCGCCGGGCCGATCTCCTCTTTCCCGACCTGAAAAACGACCTCAAGGCCGTTGGCCTGCCCGCGCAAAATAGCGCGTTGTTTGCTTGTCAGCATAGTGTTCCCTCATCTTTTCTGTTGGTTGGTACCACCGCACGGCGCTGCGTTACAGGCCGGCTGGTGATAAAACGATACTCAAAGCGGCAAAACTTCAGCCGCGCGGCCCGGGCGCAGCAGCACCCGGCACGGGGCCGGGCCGTATTGCTGCGGGTCGGCCAAAAAACCGGGCAGAGCCTGTGCAAATAAGGCCAGCGCCTTGCCGCGGTGCGAAATGCCGTCTTTTTCGGCGTCGGTCAGCTGGGCATAGCTTTTTTCGCCCACATAAAAAATGGGGTCATAGCCAAAGCCATTGGTGCCCCGCCGCTCAAAGCCCACCCAGCCGGGGCACTCGCCAAAGGTGGTCAGGCTGGCCCCGCCCGGCAGCGCCAGGCAAACCGCGCTGACAAACTTTGCGCCGCGCTGTGCGCGCGGTACATTTTGCAGCGCCAGCAACAGCTTGTCGTTGTTGGCTTCATCGTCGCCATGGTGCCCGCAATACCGCGCCGAGTACACGCCCGGCGCGCCGCCAAGGGCATCCACACAAAGGCCGGAATCGTCCGCGATGGTTGGCAGGCCGGTTTTTTCGCACAGCGCCGCCGCTTTCAGCAGCGCGTTGTCCTCAAAGGTCGTGCCGGTCTCGTCCACTTCAAAAGTATACCCCAGCTCGCGCTGGCTTTTCACCTCGTGCCCCTGCGCCGTTAAAATGCGGCGTATCTCCGCCAGCTTGCCGGCGTTGTTGCTTGCAACTGCAAAAATCATAATTGCCCTTCCCTGTGTGTGTTCTACCGTGCCGTTATTAGCCCTGCTGCAAAAACAATGCGTCAACAAAACTTGCAGCGTCAAACGGCATTAAATCGTCAATGCCCTCGCCCACACCGACAAACCGCACCGGCAAGCCCAGCTTTGCTTTGACTGAGATCACGGCACCGCCCTTGGCCGTGCCGTCGAGCTTCGTCAGCACAATACCGGTAGCACTGGCGGCATCGATGAACTGCGCGGCCTGGTTGACGGCGTTTTGCCCGGTGGTGCCGTCCAGCACCAACAGGGTTTCCACATCGCCCTGCGCCCCGGCCTTTACCGCGACGCGCGATATTTTAGACAGCTCGTCCATCAGGCTTTTTTTGTTGTGCAGCCGGCCCGCCGTGTCACAGATAACAAGGTCGTACTCACGGGCAATGGCCGATGACACGGCGTCAAAAATAACCGCCGCAGGGTCGGAACCCTCTTCGTGCCGCACCAGCGGCACCCCCGCGCGCTCGGCCCAAACGCCAAGCTGTTCTGCCGCCGCGGCACGGAAGGTATCCCCCGCCGCCAGCAGTACTTTTTTGCCCTGCGCGCGGTACAGGTTTGCCAGTTTGCCAATCGACGTGGTTTTGCCCACGCCGTTCACCCCAATCACCAGTATGACCGCAGGCTTGCCCTGCGGCTCAAACGGCCCCTCGGCAGAAAGGGTGTCCACTAAAATGGCTTTCAGTGCTGCCAGCGCCTCGCTGCCGGTTTTTAAGTGCTCGGCTTTCACGCGCTCTTTCAGCTTTGCCACAAGGTCTTCGGCAACGTCCAGCCCGGTGTCGGCCAGTACCAGTTGTTCCACCAGTTCGTCATAGGTGTCGTCCGTAATGCGCTCGGCCTGCGCCAGCTCGTCCCCCATCGTGCCAAAAATGGCGTCGCGGGTGCGGGCAAGCCCCTGCCCCAATTTTTCAAAAAAGCCCAAGTTGCTGCCTCCTGTCGGGTAAAATGCCGTTGGTTTTGTTTTGTGCGGTTACGAAATCAATTTAATATCGACCTCGTTGACATCCAGCCGCAGCATTTTGGAAACGCCGTCCTCCTGCATGGTCACGCCATACAAAACATCGGCTTCTTCCATTGTGCCACGACGGTGGGTAATGACAATAAATTGTGTGTGGCTGGTAATACGGCGCAGGTAGCTTGCATACCGCACCACATTCACATCGTCCAGCGCTGCCTCAATCTCATCCAAAATACAAAACGGCGCGGGGTTAACGGCCAAAATGGCAAAGTAGATGGCGATTGCCACCAGTGCCTGCTCACCACCGGAAAGCGACGTGAGGTTTTTGATGATTTTGCCCGGTGGTGACACGGTAATATCAATGCCGCTTTCCAGCACATTGCTCTCGTCAGTCAGCGACAGCCGCGCGCTGCCACCGCCAAACAGCTCGGCAAAAATGCGGGCAAAATGCGCATTGATCTGCTCGAAGCTTTTGGTGAACAGCGTTTCCATCTCGCTTGAAAGCGCATTGATCATGCCGTTTAATTCCGCCTTGCTTTTTTCCACATCGGCCACCTGTGCACGCAAGAACTCGTACCGCTCGCGCACCTCGGCGTATTCTTCAATCGCGCCGACATTGACATTGCCCAGCGCGCGGATTTTGCTGCGCACTTCGCCCACCTGACGGCGCAGGTCAGTCACCGATTCAAACGGCACACAAAGCTCTGCCGCGTCAGAGAGGGTCAACTCGTATTCTTCCCACAGCTTTGCCGTGGTGGCATCGTATTCGGTCTCCAGTGCAACGCGCCGCTCGTCGAGGCGCGTAATCTCGCGCGAGAGCTCTTCGCGCTGGTCAGACAATTCGCGCACCCGCGCGCTTTGCCGGGTGATGGACCCCTCTTTTTCAAGCCGCTGCTCGGTTGCGTGCTGGATTGCCGCTTCCTCTGCGGCAATGCGCCCGGCGGCATCGGTGCGGCTTTGCTCGATATCCTGTATTTTTTGCTCGTTTGTGGTGATGGCTTCACAGAGCTGCGCAATTGAGTCACGCAGTGTGGCAATGCGCTTTGCTGCTTCGCCGCTGCGGCCCCGCAACAAACTGATGGCTGCCGTGGCACTTTGCACGTCTTTTTCCAGCCCCAAACGGGCCAGCTTGCACTCGGACATCTCCTCCGACATGCGCGAGCGGGTGGCAAGGAAATCGTCATCACCGTCTGCCAAGGCAGAAAGCTCGCCTTCCAGCGCGGTGCTTTCCGCCGCAAGCTGCTCGCTCTGCGCACGGCTTTGCGCCGCCGTTTCATGCGCGGTGTCGATAGCCGCCTGCAAGCGCACTTCCTCTTGCTGTAGCTGTTGCAGCGCGTCGGTTTGCTGTGCCAGCGCCGCATGGATGCGGTTTTGCTCTGCCTCGGCGCGGATGGCGTCGCCCGCAGCGGTAACTGCTTCGCTTTCGGTGGCTGTCACCTCTGCGGTAAGGCGCACGACCTCGGCCTTTGCGGCATCCATTGCCTGCAACTTTACCTGCCGCTCTTTGGTCAACACCGCAATTTTACGGCCCAGCTCTTCAATTTCAGTGCGGCGGGTGAACAGCCCTGCCGAACGCGCGGCAGAACCACCGGTAAATGAACCGCCGGCATTGATGACCTGCCCATCCACCGTGACAACACGGTAGCGGTAGCTTAGTGCACGCGCCGCTTGGGATGCTTCGTCAATGTTGTTGACCACCAAAATGCGGCCAAGCAGGTTGGAAATGACCACATCGTAATGGGGTTCGGCCGAAACCAAATCACTGGCAAGTGATGCACCCGCGGGCAGTTGTTTTTTGTCAAACTGCGAGGGGCGCACGGTATCCAGCGGCAAAAAGGTCGCACGGCCGGCGCGCTCGCGTTTCAGCAGTTCAATGGCGGCCTTTGCGGCAGTTTCGTCCTGCACTACAATGTTTTGCGCGGCAAAGCCCAGCGCGGTTTCAATGGCAAGCTCGTACCCCGCCTTTACGGTGAGGATGGATGACACCGGCCCCAAAATGCCCCGCAGCCGGTGGTTTTCTGCCGCCTTGACCACATAGCGCACACTTTGGCTGTAGCCATCCATGCTTTTTTCAAGATCCCGCAAAATGCGCAGCCGTTCGGCCGCCGCCTCGCACTGGCTTTGGGCGCGGCGCGCTTCTTCGGTCGCGGCGTCCAACGCCTTGGTGCGGGCCGCCATTTTTAATGAAAGGCCCTCTTTGATATTGTTCAGCTTTGTCACTTGGGCCGTGCATTGCGCGACATAGCTTTCGTTTTCGGTTTGTTCGTTTTGCAACCGCTCTGCCTGCTGTGCCGCCTGCTGGCGCTCAGTTTGCAGCGAAGCAAGGCGTGCCGCCGCACTTTCGGCGGCACTGTCCGCCCCTGCGGCGGCCACCTTTAAATCGGTGACGCGGCCGGTCAGCAGCGCAAGGCGCTCGGTTAAGGTGCCGCGCCGCGCGCCGCTTTGCTGTGCCTTGGCCGAAAGCTGTTCCAGCAGGGTTTGCAACTCGGTAATGCGGGCATCGTGCGCCGCAATCTGCCCGTTTGCCGCCGCAATGGCCTCTTCGTGCGTGCGAATTTCAGCCTCCGCCGCCGCATCGCCCTCACCCGCTGCCGCAATTTCTGCCTGCAACTGCTCAATTGACGCACGGCTGTGCGCAATGTCGTTGTTCAGCACGGCAATCGCGGCGTCCGAGCCTGAAATCTCTTCGGTGATTGCGCGAATCGACGCGTTGCGGCGCTCGATTTCCATAATCAGCTGTTCAATTTCACCCCGGATGCCCTCGGTCTCGCGGTCCACCGCCTCCAGCTGTGCATTGGCGCTGTCATAATCCGCCTGTGCGGCTTCGCGGTTGCGCTGCGCTTGGCGCACACTGTCCCGCGCCTTGCGCAGGGTATCGGCCCATAGGGTCACTTCCAGCGCTTTTTTCTGCTCAGAAAACTCTAAAAATTTCTTTGCCTTGGCACTCTCTTTTTCCAGCGGGCCCACACGGGCGGTCAACTCGTCCAGAATATCCCGCAGCCGCACCAGGTTTTCTTCGGCGGCGCTCAGCCTGCGCTCGGCTTCTTTTTTGCGATAGCGGTACCGCGCAATGCCCGATGCCTCCTCAAATATCTCGCGCCGCTCGCCGGACTTTGCACCGACAATCTCGGCAATGCGCCCCTGCCCGATGATGGAATAGCCATCGCGGCCAATACCGGTATCCAAAAACAGTTCGTACACGTCTTTTAAGCGCACATTTTGGCCATTGATGCCGTATTCGCTCTCGCCACTGCGGTAGTATTTGCGGGTCACCACCACTTCGTCTTTTTCGATGTCCAGCCGGTGGGCGCTGTTGTCAATATACAGCGACACCGCGGCAAAGCCCATGGCGCTGCGCAGCTGAGTGCCGCCAAAAATGACGTCCTCCATTTTGCCCGCGCCCCGCAGTTGTTTAGACGATGTCTCGCCCAACACCCACCGAATGGCGTCGGAAATATTGCTTTTGCCGCTGCCGTTGGGCCCCACCACGGCGGTGATGCCACCTTCAAATGTAATTTTGGTCCGGTCCGGGAAGGACTTAAAGCCCTGAATTTCGAGTGCCTTTAAAAACACGCTTTCACTTCGCTTTCCGGGTGATTTGCCATGCTTTCTTACTCTTTCTCTCTATTGTATCGGTTTTGGCCTGCGGGTGCAAACAAAACCGCACCTGGCAGCCGTTACATACCCGCCTGCAACACGGCCTGCCGCCCGGTAAGCCCCGGCGTTTCGCAGACCGTTAAAAAATACCCTTTTGCCGCAAACCATGCAAGGTTTGTGTTTTTTTGCCCGGCCGCCGTGCTGCGCTGCCCCGGCGCCACCGCCACCGTTACCGGGCCGGGGGCACTGCCTTGCAGCGCTGCCGCAATGGCTTGCCGGTACAGCCTTGCTTCGCACAGCTGGCGAAACGCCGGGTGATACGGCCCCGCCACCAGCGCGGCCCGCAGACTTGCATCGTCCTGCAAGCCCACCCGGATAACCCGGATGCCCTGCCGCTCTGCAAGGTCGATGACCGGGGCCGTGGCTTCTACCGCCTGCTCAAGCGTCAGCGGCGTATACTGCCCCTGCGCCGCCCAGCGGGCTAGCAGCGTACCACGCAGCACGAGCACCGGGTAGATGCGCAGCGTGTCGGGCCCAAGGGCACAAAGCTCTTGGGCGTTTGCCATTGCCGCCGCAGTGGCATCTTGCTCACCCGGCAGGCCCACCATCATTTGCAGCCCTAGCGAAAACCCGGCCTTTTGCACAGCGGCGGACGCAGTGCGCACCGCAGCTGCCGTGTGCCCGCGCAGGTTTAACTTTAGCACATCGTCCTGCATACTTTGCGCGCCAAGCTCTACCGCGCACACCCCCGCGTCTTTTAGCTCTTGCAAAATAGCAGGGCTGATGGCATCCGGCCGGGTAGAAATGCGAATGCCCACCGCGCGCTTTGTGCGCACAAAGGGGGCGGCCGCGGCCAGCAATGCCGCCCGGTAAGCGGGTGCCAGTGCGGTAAAACTGCCGCCAAAAAAAGCAATTTCCATTTCTGCCGCGCCCGGCGGTGGCAACAGTGCATCGCACTGCTGTGTCACCTCGTATGGCGTAGGCGGGTGCTGAGTGCCGGAAATTTCGCATTGGTCGCAAAAACTGCACCGGTGGGGGCAGCCTGCGTTCGGCACAAAAAAGGCCAGCGTGCGGTGCCGTTTCATTCTAAGTTTAGCGGCTCGGCGGCATTGTTTTCACCAAACAAGCGCAGCGCCTCTTTGGCCGCCTGCTGCTCGGCCATTTTTTTGCTGTGCCCACAGCCGCGCCCCAGCACGTTAGAGTTTAGCATCACCTCTACCACAAAGCTTTTATTGTGGTCCGGGCCGCTCTCCTGCGCAACCACATAGCGCAGCCGCTCTTCTGGGTTTTGCTGAATAATCTCTTGCAGGCGGGTCTTGTAATCCTCCGGCACCGCCTGCTCGTCACGCACCAGCGGCAGCAAAAACTGGCGCACGCACTCCATGCCCCCATCTAAATACAGCGCCGCCAGCACCGCTTCAAACGCATCGGCCAAAATAGAGGGCCGGGTGCGCCCGCCGCTCAGCTCTTCGCCACGGCCAAGACGCAAATAATTGCCAAGCTCGATTTTTTTTTGCAAACTCCCAACAACTGGTCTCGCACACCAACGCCGCGCGAATTCGGGTCAGTTCGCCCTCCGGCAG
>JAQVCK010000179.1 GCA_028689835.1 Pygmaiobacter sp.
CCAGCGATTCGGTGACCGGCTGCTTTTTTAAATAGATGTTGATCTCGTCGAGCGCCAGGTGGTCGTTGACCCATTCAAGGCATTTGCCGGCGGTCTCCAGCTCGGCAAAATAGTTGTAGGTGTGCTCGTTTGCCCCGACAATCGACGCAATCATCGACGATAAGTCCGCCTTGCGCTTTTGCACCACGGTGGACACCCAGCCGGAGGTACCCGAATAAACATGGGTGCTGCCCACGGCCGACGCCCCCGCGCCGATGCCAATCAGCGACGCGTCGCCGCCGCCGCCAAACACCGGCGTGCCCGCCGCAAGGCCCAGCGCCGCGGCGGCGTTTGCCGTCAGCGGGCCCACCTGGTCGGTGCCGCGCAAAATGCGGGGCAAGTGGTCCATGTTGACACCAAACATCGCGCACATCTGCTTGCTAAAACAGTGCCGCCCGGGCCGGATGTCGTACAGCATGGTGCCAAAGGCACTGTCGCGGGTCATGACAAATTCGCCGGTGCATTGCAAAATCAAATACTCTTTGACATCCAGCCATTTGTGCACCCGTGCAAATACCTCCGGCTCGTTGTGTTTGACCCAGTTATACTTCCACACCGGGTCTTTTACGCTGCCCGCCACCGCGCCGGTAATGCGCAGCGAGCGCACCAGCTTGCGCACGTTCATGCCCGCCACGGTGATGCCGCGCGCAAGGCCCTCTTCAATTTCATGGGTGGCGCGCTGGTCCATATAGCTCATCGAGGGGCGCACGGCCACCCCGTCGCGGTCGACCAAAATCAGCCCCTGCATCTGCGAGCAGAACGACAGCCCGCGAATTTCACCGGCGGGCACGCCGCTTTCTTCCATCACCTTTTTTGTGGTGATGCACATGGCCTGCCACAGCTCGGCAGGGTATTGCTCGGCGCTGCCGTTTTGCCCGATGTACAAATGGTAGCCCGCCATTTCGGCGGCAATCAACCGAAAGGTGTCGCCAATGTCGTACAGGCAGGTTTTGATGCCGGTCGTGCCGACATCACAGGTGATGACATAGTTGCCCACGGCCTTTTCACCTCACAAACTCCGGCAGGCTCAGCCCTTGTTGGCGCTGATCTGCTTGGAGTATTTTTTTAAATAGACGACCCGCATCAGCTGGCTGTCCACTTTGCTGATGGGGGTTACCTTGCCGAGCAGAGTGCCACACAACAGTGCCTTGCAGTTTTTTTCTACAATCATCCGCACTGCGGCAGCATCGCCCGCATTGGCCCCGCAGCAAAGCGCCCCGTGGTTGCCCAGCAACACGGCCGACGCGTGTTTGAGCGCGCCTACCACCTTGGTGGGCGGGCCGAACACGGTTTTTACCTTTGTACCCACAATCTGCGCGAAATCGTCCAGCAGCGGGCGCAGCGTTAAGTTGGCCTGCGATACCGCCACGACATCCGGTGCGTCGCTGTGTAAAATGTTGCAGATAGCGGGGTATGCCTTGTAAATAGCATCGTGCAGCGCCGCCTCCGGCGGCAGGCCTGCGGGCAGCCGCCTGGGGGCGACGGTCAACTGCTTGTCGCCGACCTGCAATAAAAACCCGTCCGCCGTGCGCTCACTGTCACAGTAGGGTGGGGCAAAGTAGCTGCCCTTACCGCTGTGTGGCTTTGCCAGCAGGGTCAGCGCACACCGGCGCAGTTGGTCCTCGGTGGCGTGTTCGACCTGTTTTTGTTGCAAGTACCGGGCCATAATGTAGTCACGGCAGGCCAGCTCTAAGTCGCTTGCCGCCAAAAAGGCCTCTTCTTCTGTTTTGCCAAAGCAAACCGCGCCGTGGTGCTTCATAATAATGGCGCCCCCGCCGGTGGTTTGCAGTGCGGTGCGGATGCTGCGCCGCAGCGTTTTGGTGCCGGGCAGCCCGTAGGCTGCGCAGACCACACTGCCCCCCAAAAGCGGGTAGTGTGGGCCGGGCGCAAACTGTGCCACGTCCGCCGCGCTTAGCACCGACGCGTATTCCTGGTGGGTGTGAATGACAAATTGTACCTCGGGGTGATAGCGGTAAATCTCCGCGTGGATGCCCCGTTCGCCCGATGGTTTAATGTGCCCGGTATAGCTTAAATCCGCAATCGACACCGGCACAATGTCCGCGGCGGCGAGCGAGAGATAGTCCCGCCCGCTGGGGGTAATGACAAACTGCGTGTCGCTGATGCGGCAGCTGACATTGCCCCAGGTGCGGGCGATGAGCCCGGATTCTACCAGCCGCAGCCCGGCGGCGACCACCAGCTCTTTTGCCTGTTGTTCTGTCATAAAACGCCTCCCTTTCTGCCGCGGCGGCTTATTCCTGCGGTGTCACAACGCCAATATTCTGGAACACCTTTTCAAAGCGGGTCAGCACGTCGTCAATCATCTCCGGCGTGTAGGCGGCACTGGTGTACAGCCGGCTGCCCGCCAGCGTCACAATGCCCTCTGCCATGTAGGCGGCACCCATGTGCTCCATCTCTTTTTTGCGCAGCGAAGTCTGGCGCAACACTTCGGGGATGGTCCAGAATTTTAGCCAGTTCAGTGAATAGTGGGTTGTGCCCACCGTTTCAAGGTGGCAAACCGAGCCCTGGTTGAACGCGACAAACGGCAGGTCGTATTTTGCAATCAGCTTTTGCAGCCCGGCCGTCAGCAAATCACCCATTTCGCCCGCTTTTTGCGCGGCGTTGGTGCGCTCAATTTCGCACAGCGTGTAATAGCCCGCCACACAGCTGATGGGGGTGGCCGCCATCGTGCCGCCAATCAATGCCTTTTTTTGTTTCGGGCCGCCCGCAATACCGGCAGACAAAAACCGCATGTACTCTTTTTTGCCGCCAAGGCCGCCCGCACCGGGGTAACCGCCCGCGACCACCTTGCCGAAGATGGTCAAATCGGGCTCGACACCAAAATAGCCCTGCGCCCCGGCAAGGCCCAGCCGAAAGCCGGTGACCACTTCGTCAAAAATCAGCAGTGCGCCGTATTTGCGGCACAGCGCCTGCACGCCGGTGTTAAAGTCGTGGTCCACCGGGGTCGTGCCGCTCTCCGGGCCAATCGGCTCAATCATCACCGCCGCGGTGCCGCCGTGCAGCTGGTTGCGGCGCAGCTTGCGCTCAAGGTCTTTTAAATCGTTCGGGAAAAACTCCTGCGTGTGCTTAAAAATATAGCGGGGCACGCCATGTGCCTGTGTCCACTTTGAGCCGGGGATGCGAATGCCGTAGGCCAGCTGGTCGCTCCACCCGTGGTAGGCGCCGCCCATTTTGATAATATTTTTCTTTTTGGTGGCAAGGCGCGCCACGCGAATCGACGCCATGCAGGCCTCGGTGCCGGAGCCCAGCATGCGGAACATCTCGACCGACGGCATGTTTTCGGCAATTTTTTTGGCCAGCTTATACTCAAACTCGTGAAACAGGCCGGTGCACGGGCCACCGTCATTCAACAGCTCAATCACCTTGCTGCGTACTTCAATAGGGTTGCTGCCCAACACCGTGGGGCCGCCCGCCTGCAAAAAGTCGTAGTACTTGTTGCCATCGATGTCGTACAAATACGCCCCCTCGGCTTTGGTGAACACCAGCGGAAACGGATAGTTAAACGCGAGGTTGTGCTGCACCCCACCGGGGATGATGGTCTTTGCCTCTTCAATCATCTCTTTTGATTTTGTACATTTTTTGGCGTAATAATTGTCCTCATACGCCCGCAGTGCGTCCTGCTTGATTGAGTAGATCGGCTTTGCGATCAGCTCATCCAGTTGCTGGTTGACGACCCTTGCGTCAGGGTAGTGCGAGATTGAAAAACGAGTGTCCATAACTGCCTCCCATCATTGTTACAAAGAATAAGTGATTGCCCCATTTTTGCTATCGAGCGAACGCTCGCTCTATTAATTTGATAGTATCACCAGTTATTCCCACTGTCAACAAATATTATGAGAAACTTCAACTAAAAACATAAAAAACTGTAAAGTTTGGCACAAAAAATCGCAAACGGCAATTTGTTTGCAAAGTTTTGTGCCAAAATAAAACACAACTGTCTGCAAAAATGGGGCAAATAACCGGCAACAAAACAAAAAACACGCCGGGCAAGGCAGCCCCGGCGTGGGTAAAACTAAAAAAAGCCCGGCCGAGTTTCCCCGGCACGGGCAAAACTTGCGCGATGCCACAAAACAAAAAGGCAAAGAGCAAAAGAGGGCAAAAGAAAAACAGGCTGCACGCCCCCCGGGCCTGTTGCCGGGGGGGCGGCGCAATGTTATAATCGTAAGTAAGCCGCAAACGGGGCCTTCATGGCCCGTCAGGCGGCGGGGTGGCTTGGGGTTATCATGCGCTCGGTAACGGCTTTGTCCCAAAACACCCCGGCCAATACCAGCAAAATGCCCACCACTTTTAGCGGTTTTAGCGTGCCGGTCAGCACGGCATCCAGCACAAGGCCGGTGCCCAGCTGGCCAATCAGCACCACCACGGTGGAATACGAAATGCGGGCCCGCGCCATACCGGCGAGTACGAGCACCATGGAGACCAGCCCAAACAGGCCGCCCAAAAAATACAGCGGCGGCACCTCGGCTAAAAAGGCAAAATTGTCGTGGCTGGCCCCAGTGGTCAGCACAATGACGAGCGAAATCACGGTGCCCTCAATGTAGTTGATCAGTGTGCCGTTGGCAGTACCAAGCGCTTTTTTGGCCTGCAGGTTGATCATTTTGTTGATGATATTCACCATACCATTGACAAAGGCAAGTACAACAAAAAACACCATTATTACCGCCCCCTTTACTGGTATAGCAGCAGCAAAAGCCCTGCTAAAATGACCCCGTAGGCGGGCAGGCGACGCGCCGAAAACCGCACCTTGGGCACGCCAAACCACCCAAAGTGGTCAATGACGGCCGAAATGACCAGTTGCCCGGTCAGCGATAGCGCCATCATGGCGGCGGCGCCCAGCGCGCCGGTGGTAAAACTGCTGGTCACCACCAGTGCCACACCAAAAAAGCCCACAAAGTACACATACACCGGGGCG
>JAQVCK010000016.1 GCA_028689835.1 Pygmaiobacter sp.
GAAACTCAGCGCGACACCATCTTCCCCACCGAGTACTCGATTCGCACCGGCATGGAGGCCGTGTACACCCTGTTGGACATCGGCCGCGGCGTGCCGGAGGTTTGGGGCAGCGTGTACGACGTGCGTGATTTGCTGAACGCGACGGTACAACTGCGCGACGGCAAAAAAATCACCGATTTAAACCTTAACTTTAAAGAAAAAATCGCGCTGCGTGAAGCACTGAAAAAGGTGGAGGGCACCGACCTTGACAAACTTCTGCGCGAGTATAAGTTAATCTAACTCGTTCCTGTTACGGCCGTCGCACCCCCCCCGGTGACAAAACCAAAAACAGCCCGCTTCCTCCCCTGCGGGCTGAAATTCAAACAAAAGCCTTGCCGCTATGCGGCAAGGCTTTTTGCTGTTATTTTTTGTTCCGCGCGTGGCCCGTTAAATCGCGCACCACTTCGCCCGCAATCATCAGCCCCACGGCAGAGGGCACAAACGCCGTGCTGCCGGGCACCTGCCGGCGCTGGGTACAGGTACGCGCCGTGCCCGGCGGGCAGATGCAGCCGGTGCGGCAGCTGGCTTCGCCGTCCTGCTGCGGGGTCATCGGCTCTTCTTTCGAGTACACGACCTTCAAATGCTTCACGCCGCGCCGGCGCAGCTCGTAGCGCATCACCTTGGCCAGCGGGCACATCGATGTTTTGTAAATATCGGCCACTTCAAACGCCGTGGGGTCCAGCTTGTTGCCCGCGCCCATCGAGCTGATGATCGGCACCCCGCTGGCCTGCGCCTGCAACACCAGTTCAATTTTGCCGGTCACGGTGTCAATGGCATCAATAATGTAATCATACCGTGAAAAATCAAACTGCGCCGCCGTTTCGGGCGAATAAAAGGTGCAATAGCCGTTTAGCACAAGGTCGGGGTTGATGTCTAGCAGCCGCTCGCGCGCCGCATCTATTTTGTACTTACCCACGGTAGAGCGGGTGGCAAAGGCTTGCCGGTTGAGGTTGGTCAGGCACACGCGGTCATCGTCAATTAAATCCAGCGTGCCAATGCCGCTGCGCACCAGCGCTTCGGCGGCGTTGCCCCCCACCCCGCCAATGCCAAAAATGGCAACGCGGCTGGCGGCAAGGGCCTGCATGCCCTCACTGCCCAGCAGCAGCTCGGTGCGGGAAAACTGGTTCAGCATACCGGTGTCCTTTCCGGCCCGGGTTGCAGCACCGGCTGCGGGATGTTTCCGTCCACCACATCCGCCAGCGTCACAGCGGATAAAAAGCTGTCAATCACACTGTCCAGCGCCTTCCACAGCGGCAGTGTTTTGCAGCCGTCGGCGCGGGTGCACAGGCTTTCGCCCTGCTCAAGGCAAGACACCGGCGCAAGGGTGCCGTCTGCCGGGCGCAGAATATCCACCACCGCATACGCCTTTGGGTCTTTTGCCAGCTTATACCCGCCGCCTTTGCCGCGCACCCCCACCACAAGGCCCTCTTTGCTTAACGTGGCAATGATGCTTTCAAGGTATTTTTCTGAAATCTCCTGCCGGGCGGCAATGTCTTTCAGCGGGATATATTGTTCTTTTTCACGGTTTTGCGCAAGGTCAATCATCACGCGCAGCGCATACCGCCCTTTGGTTGAAATCAGCATACTCTGTTCCCCTTTCGCGCGGGGCAACGCCCCCCCACACTGTGTCGCCTGTGGCACCCCGCTTTGCGGCGGCAGGCTGCCCGCTTTTGGCAAAAAAGGCCCACACCGTTTTCACGGTGCCGGCGGCTATCCAGCACTATTGCGGCAGGGCAGGCGCACCCCCGCTGCAACAACTTAATAACATATTGACATTATAGGTTTATTGTGGCGTTCTGTCAACTGTTTTCCCCATTTTGGCCTTGCCTGCCGTGCAAAGTACCCGCCCCATGATGTGTGGCTGCAAAAAGCACGGCCCCGTGCCAGACAAGCTACATGGGGCAGTTGCCGGCAAAGCGGTAAAGCAGTAAACACGGCGGGGCAAACGTGCTGCAAAACAACAAACAGGGTGCCCCTGTTGCCGGGGCACCCCATTTTTTTATTGCGGCAGCGGCGCCGCCGTTTATTTTTTCTTCTTTTGCCCTTTGGTCGCGGCGTTGTGGTAGCTGACGGCCTGCACCAGCCAAACGGTGCCCAGTGTCAAAATGGGCAGCACCCCCACATCGGTCAAAATCCCCAGCAAAATCAGCACGACAAACAACCAGACAATCGCCCTGCTGGTCGTTTTCATCGCAAACAGTGCCGCGTCGCCAATCTGCCGCCGCTCAGCCTCATCGCAGCTGTCGTACCATTTTTCCTGAAACTTCGTATCCAGCAGGCTGCCCTGCTTTTCGGGGTATAATTGTTTTGTCGCGTTGACAAACCGGCTTTGTGCTGCCATGGTGCCAAACACCAATACAAAAAACGGCACCACCGGCAGCAACACCGCCCCAATCTCCTTTGCGGTACCAAAAGCAGAAACCGACACCCCAAACAATACAAAAGTCAACACAGTCAGCACATTCAGCGCACCCATGCCGTTGGCATAATACTGGTCGGCGGTGTCAAACGCGGCTTCATCCTCGCCGTCCCCGGCAAGGGCTATTGCGGCGGCCCGCTTGCCCTTTTGGTACCACATGGCGGCAAGGGCACCGCACACGCCGCCCGCAGCCAGCATCAGCCACAGCGCCGCCTGCTGAAACCATACCTGCATCTGCTGCAACACCGGGCCAATGCTCTCATACCCGGCCCCAATCATTACGCCCACAGCGCCGCCCCCCAACAGGGCCACCAACATCAACAGGGCAAACTTCAGCCCCAGCTTATGCTTTTTCATCTTCTTCCTCCTGCAAATAAAACACTTCTTCCAGCGGCGCCCCAAACACCCTTGCAATGCGCAGTGCCAGCAGCACCGAAGGGTGGTAGTCGCCCCGCTCAATCAAACTAATCGTCTGCCGGGACGCGCCCACCTGCTCGCCCAGTTGCTGCTGGTTGAGCCCCGTGCGGGCACGGTATTTTTTTACGCGGTTAACAAGCGGCATCGTCATCCCCCTTTATTTCTTATTTTATCGTCATTTTGACAACTATATTTGTCACGCCAAGCATACCATTGACAACTATTTTTGTCAATAGGCAGTGCCCACACAATAAAAAAGCCGCCCGGCAGGGCGGCCCTATTTTTAAATGGTCTTTGGGGGTTGTTTGCGGCGGGTGTACACCGCACTCGCAACGAAACTGGTCAGCGGGATTGCCAGCAAAATGGCCATGCTGCCGATGACCGCCTGCAACACCTCGGTAATAATCATTTCGCGGTTGAACAGCCCGTCCAGCGACGAAGCATAAGCCACCAACAGCAACACGGTGGACAGGGACGAGCCGATATACGCCAGCACTAATGTGTTCGCCATCGTGCTCATCATATCGCGCCCAATGTTCATGCCGCTTTTCAGCAGCATACCAAAGGTAGGTGCTGCCGCCCCCTCACGCAGCTCCCACAGGGCAGAGGCAAGGCTCATCGCAACGTCCATCACCGCACCCACTGCACCGATTAAAATGCCGGCAAACACAATCGCTTTCAAATCCACCGGGTTGCGGGTGCCAAGGTCGGCAAGGTAGATTGCCTCTTGCGATGCCATACCGGTCAGGCGCAACGTATTGGATAGTAACACCGTCAGCAGCCCGGCAAACAACACGCCGGCACTACACCCCACAATGGCCACCAGTGTTTTGGCATTTGCGCCGTTTACTAGCAGCAGGGTGGAGACAATGACATAAATGCACACGGCAATCGTACTGAGGTAGATGTTGTACCCGCCCAGCACCAATGGCAAAAACACAAAAAACACCACGCCAATGGTAAGCAGCAACGAAACGAGGGTGTGCAGCCCTTTCATCCGCCCAAAAATCAGTAGCAATATACAAAACACCACACAAACGGCAAGTGTGCCATCCGCGCGCTGGTAATCATCCAGCACATAGGGTGCGGTGGCCGTGGTTGCGGGGTCCGGGTTGGGGTACAGCAGCACCCGGTTGCCCACTCGCACCTCTTCTAAGTGCACCGTGCTGTAACCGTCAATCACCTGCTGGGCCGCGACGGTGGAGCCGTCTTTCTGTTTTGCAATAAAACGCAGCGTCACCTGCTGCACCGTTTGCCCCTCGGCAAGGCCCGGCAGCTCACTCACCTCGCGGCTGGTGATGGTTTGCACCGTTGCGGGCAAAAAGTCGGCCCCGGTCAGCGGCGGCAATACCCCGCCCCCGGCGGCGGCAAGCCGGTTGCCCGCATACAAAAAACCCACCGACAAGAGCACGGTCAGCACATACAGCACAACCCGCACCGTTTTGGGGGAGACCTGTTCACTTTTGCTTTTCATTCGCGTACCTCCTGGCAGGTGCCCCACCGCACGGCAAGGCGTTTGGTTTATTATAACATGCACACCCTGCCCCGGCCAGCGCTTTGCCCCAACCAAACAGTGCCGCCGGTAGTTACCGGCGGCACTGTTTGTGTATGGTTTATTTTATTGGTGAGAACAAAATCAAAAGCCGATCAACCGGCCCACCTGATAGACGGCAAAGCTGACAACCCACGCAATGCCTGTTTGCAGCACGACCAGTTTCAGTGCACTCAGGCGCGAGTTCAACTCCCGCCGCACGGCGGTAATGGCCGCAATGCAGGGGGTGTACAGCAGGGTAAATACCAAAAAGGCAAACGCGGTCAGCGGGGTGAACATCGTGCCAAGCACCGTGTTCAGCTGCCCGGCACCGCCTGCCAGCACGGCCAGCGTGGAGACGACCGCCTCTTTCATCGTAAACCCGGCCAGCAACGCCGTGGCGGCGCGCCAGTCTCCAAAGCCCAGCGGGGCAAACACCGGAGCAATCAGCCGCCCAATACCCGCCAGCATGGACGCCGAGCTGTCGGCCACTAAGTTAAACCGCACATCAAAAGTCTGCAACACCCAAATTACAATCGACGCGGCAAAAATAACCGTAAACGCGCGGGTGATAAAATCGTGTACCTTGTCCCAAATCAGCAACACAACGCTTTTGGGGCTGGGCAGCCGGTAGTTGGGCAGCTCCATCACAAACGGCACTGGGTTGCCCGCAAACAGCGTATCTTTAAAAACCAGCCCCGCCAGCACGGCCAGCAACATACCGGTGACATACAGCAAAATCATCACCAGCGCCCCGTGCTGCGGGAAAAACGCCGCCGTAAACAGCGCATAAATGGGCAACTTCGCGCTGCAACTCATAAACGGGATGAGCAAAATCGTCATTTTGTGGTCGCGCTCACTGGACAGCGTGCGGGTGGCCATAATGGCCGGCACACTGCACCCAAAGCCAATCAGCATCGGCACAAAGCTGCGGCCCGAAAGGCCGATTTTGCGCAGCAGGCTATCCATCACAAAGGCAACCCGCGCCATATAACCCGAATCTTCGAGGATGGACAAAAAGAAAAACAGCACCACGATAATCGGCAAAAAGCTCAGCACCGAGCCCACGCCGGCAAAAATGCCGTCAATAATCAGCCCGCGCAGCACCGGGTTGACCGCAAGGTCGGTCAAGGCCTGCGCCGTCAGTGTCGTCAGCGCCTGCACGCCCAAATTTAAAAGGTCGCTCAGTGCCTTGCCAATCACACCGAAGGTCAGCCAAAACACCAGCGCCATAATGCCAATAAAAATGGGGATGGCGAAAATTTTGTGGGTCAGCACCGCATCAATACGGATGCTGCGCTGGTGCTCGCGGCTTTCGCCCTGCTTTTTTACCGTGTCTGCGCACAGCCCCTCTATAAAGGTATACCGCATGTCGGCCATGGCGGCCTCACGGTCGGTGCCCAGCTCGGTTTCCATCTCTGTCACCGTGTGCTGCAACAGCTCTTTTTCGTTTTGCGACAGATGCAGCCGCTCCAGCATCGGGGCATCCCCCTCCACCAGTTTGGTGGCCGCAAACCGCATTGGCACACCAATGGCCGCCGCGTGGTCCTCTATCATATGCGCGGTGGAGTGGATGGCCCGGTGCACCGCACCCGCACAGAAATCCAGCCGCCGGGGCAACCGCTTATGGCGTGCGGTCTCCATTGCCACCTCCACCAGTTCGTCCACGCCCTCATCTTTTGATGCTGAAATCGGCACCACCGGCACCCCCAGCTCGTCGGCCAGCTTTTCAAGGTCGATTGACGTGCCGTTTGCACGCACCTCATCCATCATGTTCAGCGCCACCACCATCGGCAGCGACAGCTCGATTAATTGCATCGTCAAATACAAATTGCGCTCAATATTGCTGGCATCCACAATATTAATAATGCCATCCGCTTTGCCGGAAAGCAGGTAATCGCGTGTTACAATCTCCTCACTGGTATAAGGCGAAAGGGAATAAATGCCCGGCAGGTCAACGACCTCCGCCCCTTTTGCCTTGCGCACCGTACCGACCTTTTGCTCCACCGTCACACCGGGGAAATTACCAACGTGCTGGTTGGAACCGGTCAGTTGGTTAAACAGTGTCGTTTTACCGCAGTTCTGGTTGCCCGCAAGTGCAAAAATCATATTGCTCTCCCCCTCCCCTCTCTGTTCAAAGCGCGGCTACCGCAATCTCCCTTGCATCATCCAGCCGCAGTGTCAGCTCATACCCACGCAGATGCAACTCAATGGGGTCCCCCATTGGGGCGCGCTTGCGCACCATAATTTTGGTTTTGGGTGTCAACCCCATGTCTAACAGGTGCCGGCGCAACGCACCGGTACCCCCTACCGCAACAATCACTGCGGCCTTGCCCAATGGCAATTCATCTAGTGTCATGGTCTCCTCCAATGTTAGTCTATGCTAACAAGCACTCCAAAAAAGTGCGGTACTGTCCGTACCGCGCTTCTTATCATAATACTACTTGCCGTTTACGTCAACCGACAAAATAAAAATTTGACAAAGTATACAGTAATTACAGCAAAATGGCGGTTAACCCACAACGATTTTTGCCTCTGGCAAAATTTCACGGCGGGCAAGTTCCCCTGCGCGGGCAGCCAGCGACATCCCCATTGAAATGGGGCCCACACGGCCAATCAGCATCGTCAACATGCTGATCACTTTGCCAAGGCTTGTCAACTGCCCGGTCACGCCGGACGAAAGCCCTACCGTGCCAAAGGCAGAGGTCGCTTCAAACAGGCAATCGATAAAGTTGCCGTCCACCATGCCGCCCACCATCGGGGTGTCGTAAATCATGACCAGCGTCGTAAACAAGATTACCGTAAAACCCAATGTGACAATCGTGAGCGCGCGGTAAACCGTTTTTTTGTCGATACGCCGTCCGCGAATCACCGCTTCGCCGCGGCCCTGTAATACCGATACGATGGTAAAGAACAAAATAATCGCCGTCGTACCCTTAACACCGCCACCGGTACCACCCGGGCAGGCACCAATAAACATCAAAATCACGCTTGCCAGCTTTGACAAGGTGTGCATGCCGGCCTGATCAACGGTATTAAACCCGGCCGTACGGCAGGTAATTGACTGAAACAGGCTGGACATCACCTTTTCACCGGTCGAAAACTGGCCCATCGTGGCGGGGTTGTTCCATTCCAGCAGGCCAATCACCAATGCCCCCACCGCAATCAAGGTAACCGTAATGGCAATAACCAACTTCGAGTGCAACGACAACTTGCGCCGGCGGCGAAACATAAATAGGTCTTGCCATACAATAAAACCCAGGCCACCACAAACGACTAACGTCATAATTACAATCAGCACATATCCATTGGCATAAAAGCTGGTGAGGCTGGTGTACGGGGCAATGCGCCCAAAAATATCAAAACCCGCGTTACAAAAGGCCGAAACCGCGGTGAATACCGAAATCCAAATGCCGTCAATGCCAAACTTCGGCACCATCACCACCATCAGCAGCAATGTCCCCGCCAGTTCAAACCCCATGCTGGTGCGCATGACGGTGTACAGTAACGGCTTTGCACCGGTAGCTTCATCCAAACTAATCGATTCACTGGCAAGCTTCATACTTTTAAAGCCCATGCGCTTATGCAGTGCCACATTAAAAAACGCAGTCAGCGTCACCAGCCCAAGGCCACCTATTTGGATGAGCAACAGCAGAACCGCCTGCCCAAACGCGGTAAATTTTGTAAAGGTATCAAACACCACAAGTCCGGTCACACAGGTCGCCGAGGTTGCCGTAAACAACGCATCGACCAGTGCAAGGCTGCCGTCCCGCGTTGAAATAGGCAACATCAACAATATTGTGCCAGTGAAAATCACTGCACAAAAACTGACCACGATAATTCTAGTTGGGGAAATAGAACCCGGTTTCCCAAAGAGTGCCTTCCTGAAGGTATTGCTTTTCAACTTGATTCCTCATCTTTCCCAGATTACACGGGCCCGGCAGGTACCCGTTTTTGTCTGGTTTTTTCGCCTACAAAGCGGCTTTACGGCCCATTATAACACGCTAAATGCAGCCTTTCAACTTGATTTTTACCCCCATGTCCTTTATAATGATGGTTGCCCTTTGTTCCAGCCGTCGGCACAGCACAGTTTTGTGAAACGCCATGCTGTTTTACCTGCACGCACACGTTTCACAAACGGTTCTGTTTTTATGGATACTCATCCAAAATACAGTGCGTTTTTACAGCAGTATGCACAATTCAATTTTGTCTCCGTAGCTCAGCTGGATAGAGCGTTCGCCTCCTAAGCGAAAGGCCGCGCGTTCGAATCGCGCCGGGGACGCCAAATTTTTCAGGCCAACACAGAGGCTCCTTGCCTCTGCGTTGGCTTGTTTATTTTTATCATTTTCAACTTGTTTGCATACGGCCCATTTTCTGGTTGCGTATCTGGTTATTGGGGTTATACTGATACTGGCAGTCAAATATTGGGGGTGTGTTTATGTCTGGTAACCTAAAACAGCAAAAACAGATACGGGCATTTTTAACCCTTGCCTTGGGGCAAGAAGCCTGTGCCCCGGTTGCATACGCAAGGGAGTACAGGCTTGTTTTTTTGCTATTTTGCTATTACGCTACGCTTTGCACCGGCGGCCGGTATGCGGTGCCGTTAATTACCGTAGCCACACAAACGGGCCACAAACGCGGCGCTGTGGGCTAGGCGCTTGCCGCCCCCAGTGCTGTAACCAGTTGGTCGATATTTTGCGTATTTAGCCAGTCTTGTTGCGGCGGGTTGGTAAACGGGGGTTTGCCGCCGGCGGCAATTTGGCAAACGGCGCTTTGCTGAAGTTGGGGCGGGATGTTTTTTTCTATTGTTTGGGGCAGTGTTTGGGGGTAGGCCCCGCAGAAAAACAGGGCGGTCTTTTTTTGCAAAAGCTGCGCTAAGTGTTGCTGCATATATTTTTTTGCAGGCTGGTACACCTGCCCCATGCGCACCCCCGTGCCCAAAACAACAGTGTCAAACTGCGCAAGGTCCGGTGTGTCTTGCGCAAGGTCATACAGCGGGCAACACAGTTTTTCTGCCAACAGCTGTGCGCATTCTTTGGCCGCGCCAGATTTTGTTGCGTACAAAATAACTGCTTTCATAGTTATTGCCCCTTTTTCTGTCTTTTAAAATAGCAAAGCATCAAGATGAACGTGACAAAGCAAAACACGACGGCGGCAATGCCACAGTTGATGTGAAACCCAATGTCCCCGGGGTTACCCGCGTTGAGCCACAGCCCACAGATCATGGTGGACAACAGCAACAGCAGTGTAATAATTGAACTGACAATAGTAGCAAGTTTCATTTTAATCTTCTCCTTTGGCATTCAGTAAGTGGTCGACGAGCGAATCAATCATCCGCCCACGCGCGGTTTCATTGTAGAAATCCACCCCGCTGTACATTAAAAAAGCTTCCGGCGACATACCTGCAAACTGGATGGGCTGGATGATCTGCAACGCGATGACCCGCAGTTCCAGCTCGTCTTTGCTGCCGTGGTAAAGCTCTTTTAAAAATGGCATCAGGTACAGGGCGGGGGCAAAATTTCCGTTTGCAAGAATTTGTGCCAGCATAAACCGGGTCAGCTTTTTGTTGGCGGCTGCCACCCGGCAAACCTCTTTCAGCATGGTTTTTAACCTGTCGGCCGGGGCCATGCCGGGGTTTGTTTCGGGCTTTAAAAAGTCGTTTATCTTTTCCGCCATAATCTGCCCCACGGCAACGCCCAACAAATTATCTTTTGAAGTAAAATGGTAGTTGACCGTGCCGACCCCAACGCCCGCCCGCTTTGCGATTTGGCGCACTGTAATCGTCTCCACGTCCACGCCTTCACCCAAAATATCCGTTGCGGCTTTGATCATGCGGGCTCTTGCGTCCTGCTCTTTAGCTTCCACCTTATTCCCCCTTGCTTGCGGGGCAGCATGCCCGCAATTGCTTTGCTGAAATTGTTCTGAACGCGTTCAGTATATACCGTTTTTCTGCTTTTGTCAACCGAATTTGCTGGCCTCCAGACAATCGGCCCTTGGAGGATGTACCGGCACTTGCAGGGTGCGCCTGCAATCGCCCTTTATGCGGCAAGCAATCTTCTACCGCGGTGAAGTAGGCTGCCGCCTGCCGGCTAAGTATCCCCCAAAACAGCGGGCAGCTGTTATGTTTTTTGCCCTGCCAAACAACTAAGCACCGGGCAGGTATTCGCCTGCCCGGCGCTTGGTTATTACCTGTAACTTTTCATTTGCCTGTTTTACCAAAACCACGCTGCACGGCGGGGTTTTCATTCCTCTGCCCCCTGCCGTAAACCTGCGGCAGTTGCCCCACCAGTACTAGCTTAGTTCGGCCTATTTTTTAGTGCCCCGGGCAGCAAATAAATTGATCTTTCCTAAAATTAAAGCAACTATATATAAGCCAATGGCGCTAATGGACAATCCCATTAAATTTATCATCTCCATACTATTATCTCCGGTGTCGGGGGCCTGCGCCGCCGGTAACCATTGCGCATATAAGTCGTTACTGCCTATATTATCAAGATAAACTACTGTGCCTGCTGCATAACTTGTTCCGCTGCCGTCCGCCTTTGTATTCCACCCTACAAAGGTATAACCGTTTCGGATATAGTTTATTTTGGCATCGTTATAAGCAAGGATTGTTATCTCTGTATTGTTCTGCACTGTGCCCGTTGTGTAGTCACTTCCGCCCGCACCATTTGGGTGGTATGTAATGCTCGCCACCTGCTCTTCGCCATATACTGCTGTCAGCGTGACGATACCATCGACCGCCCAAGCCGTGTCAAGGGCTATGCTGTCACCAGGGAGGTAATTATTTTCGTCTAACGCCCAATACAGAAAATACTTCCCTGCCGGTGGCGTTGCGGCCCTTTCCACAACTACATTGGCACTGCTGTAATACTTAGTTGAATCTGTCGGTGCATTGGTTCCCTGCTTAGCGTCATACCGAACCTGCAAAATAGAACCGCCAATCCACCACGCCTGAAGCGTAATAATGCCATCCACCGCATAATCTAAAATATCGCCGTCTATATAGCTGCCAAAACCGAAAGCTTTTCCCCCTAAGGTCCAGCCGGAAAACGCATATCCTTCCCTTGTCGGGGGTTCCGGGCAAGATACAAGCTGGCCGTACATGTTGGTTTGATCTGCAATTTGCCCAGAGGTTCCACCGTTCAGGTCAAACCTGACGGTGTACTGCGGCGCTTGCCATTTTGCATAAAGCGTAATATCGTGTGCGGGCATTGGGCCTGAAAGTGTTACGGGGGTACCAAGGCAATCCTGGTTATCGTACCAACCAGCAAAATGATACCCGCTTACCGGTGCCAATGAGGTATCTGGCGTAAAGTTTGCATCAGAAATATCTGCCTCGTATTGCTCCGGTGTCCGCTGAATTAGACTGCCACTACTAAAGAAATTAATATTATAGCTGCTCCGCGAATAATAAAACGCAATAGAGTGATTGGCATCAAAATTCGCCATTCCGTTTGAATATGTAATATTGTCCATGTAGGTAAGCCCAAGGATATCATAATGGTCTTCCGGTGTGGAATACCATGTGTATCCGCCGGACCACCACCAGTCTACGATTGGATTCTCTTCAAAGTACTTGCCACCGTATGATATTTCGCTGGTGAGACCTGCAAGTAATTCTTTGTAGTGGTAAATCCTATAGATAACACCCCCGCTGTAATCCACATACCAAAAACTTGTATCAGCAGCCGTTGGCATTGTGCTAAGGGCCGCATAATATACATTTGCTGCACGCCAGGACGCCCCATAATCGTCAGGATACTTCACACTTGGCCATAGGTCTGCAATGTAAGCCCCCCATTTTGCTGTGATGGTTAAATTTGTTATTTCTTCATTCGCAGCCGTATAAAAATGAATCGTTTTAATTGTACGTTTATAATACACGTTAACAAGGGTAGAGCCATCGCCATTGATGTTCTTCTGTGTGATACTTCCAGCTAAAGCCCACAGATTGCTATCCATTGTCGTATTAGACGGTTGTTCCGGTGCTGCTGTCAGCGTGTCAACTGTCCCATAAAGCGTATCGACCTGAAATAGGGAATAGTCGTCATTATCCGCATTTTCAACCCAGTAAGCAACTTTGTATAAAATATCGTTGTTTGGGGCCCACTTAGAATACAATGTGATGTGCGCACTCAATGGCGACCCAAATGTAAATGGCTGCGTCAGGGCTTCGTCCTTATACCAACCCTCAAATGTATACCCTGACCGCGTGGGAACCGCCGGCGGTGCGGTATTGCTTCCCAGCCGGAAAAACTCGGTGGCCGTATACGTACCGCCATTTGAGTCGTAAACGATCCAGTATACACTTTCCAAAATCGGGTAAAGATCAACGTCTTTTATTACGGTAAAATCTGTTACCTTGCCGTTTTTTCCACCAAGGCCCGTTTCTATTCCACTCGGCTCTAATATGGTCGACCAACCGGTAAGTGCCTGATCAACCGGGACGGGAAATGTCACATAGGCATTGTAATCCGCAACATGAAAATTACTTCCTGTTTCCAAAGCAAAGCTCTGAATCACTGCACCATATTGGTTATGAAAAGACACATGGTATATTGTGCTGAACCTTGCATAGAGCTTCACCGTTGTATTTGTGGTAACCGTACTTGGGATGGATACCATTCCAAACGTCTGGTACGAAGTTGGGTCATCCGCCGTGGACCACCCGATAAAGGTCGCAGAAGAATCCACTGTAGACGCCGGTGTTGCTGGGGCAATCAGCGTATCGCCATCTTTCACGATGCTTGTCGAAAGCAAATTGGGGGTTGCTGCGTCACCGTAGAACTCGTATGTAATGGTTGCCTTACCGCCGGGCTGGCCGATAATTGCGTAAATGGAAAATGAATCGGCATCAAAACTTGCCCCCGTGGCACTTGCATCGGCAATTTTTTCTGCACCACTCTCTTCGATATGGATAACCGAGTATTCAGCCCCTTTAACTTCATTGCTAAAAGCCAGTGTTACATGAACCCTTGTATGGTCCGCAGGTTGAATCTCATTCCCCGCTGCATCATAAAATGTAATGTCTACGGCTGCCGCGTCGACAATTTCGCCGCTCACCGCGCTCTGGGCAGCTTGAATTGCTGCATCTGCCGATACCGCTGCTACCTGCATTGCCGTTTGGGCTGGGAACACGCCTTCTTCAACAGAAGCAACAACCGTTACACCGTTGGGTGCAGAGCCTGTGAAGGAATTTGCAGGCATTTCAATCGCAGGCATTTCACTGTTGCTATCGCCACCTTTTTCCGCCGCCACTTTTTTAAAGTTTGCCGTATAGGTGGTACTTTCAGAAATGTCGACCGGGGCAAATGTCTCACTGGCAGATACCACATTTCCACTGCTGTCCGTCCAGTTGACAAACGCGTAGTCTTGATTTGCCTGTGCTGTTGAACCACTGATTTGGGCGGGTTCCTCCGACAAGTCTATCGTCTCATTTTCAAGCGAAACCGCTCCGCCTTCGCCCGCTGTATACGTAATTTGTATCGCATTATCCGCTTTTTCATCGGGCACGGCAGCCTCATCACCGGGCACGGCAGGTACATCGCTTGAACCCGCCGTACTTTCAAAATTTGCCGTGTAGGTGGTACTTTCAGAACTGGTAACCGGGGCAAATGTCTCACTGGCAGATACCACATTTCCACTGCTGTCCGTCCAGTTGACAAACGCGTAGTCTTGATTTGCCTGTGCTGTTGAACCGCTGATTTGGGCGGGTTCCTCCGATAAGTTTATCGTCTCACTTCCAAGCGAAACCGTTCCACCCTCGCCCGCTGTATACGTAATTTGTATGGTATTCGCCGCCTCTTCATCAGCGGCAGCAAATACCGTACTTGGAATAGAGCATACCACCACCGTTAAAGCCAATAGATTAACGAGTATTCTCTTAAAGACACCTGAAAGTTTCTTTTTCATTTTCCCGTCTCCCTTTTAAAAACGACACCCTGCAAAACAAATACTTTTTTGTTATGTGGCAAATCTCAGTACGGCAAAACACCTGCAACACTCAATTTGCCTCTTTAAACGTCTGCGCAAGCAAGCCTGGGCAGCTTATCATCAAAGCATGGCTGCACTTTGCCTTTCTTGCAATTCCTATTTACCTGTTTATTTTGGTAAATGTTCTTAAAACGCAGAATGTCTTTTTTAACTAAAATATTCCATTATGTGGGTTCTGTCCTCACCTAAAGGGGTGAACTTGCAAATTATTTATAAAAAAGCTTTGTTTATGGCTCAAAAAAACAGCGCACAAACTTCTTTTATTCCATTGTGTGCCCCCCCTTTTCTCTCAACTTTTACTAGCCAACATAGTTGCCTGCAAAAATACGAATTCGGGCTAAGTTCGTTTATTGTTAATTGCAAATAGAAGAGGGCACGGATTTAAAAATCTGTGCCCTCTTCTATTTCTTGATATGGTTTATTTGGGTTAGGTCTTTAGTATACATGATATCCATAAAATCGCACCGTGGAAAATATGGTTTTCATCTAGCTTTCCCGACTGATGCACCACAAATACAACTAAGCACCGGGCAGGTATTCGCCTGCCCGGTGCCTGTACTTTGCTTGTACCTTTTCATTTGCCTGTTTTACCAAAACCAAGACGCCCTGCGGGGGGTTACTTACTGTGCCCCCTGCCGGCTTGCTTTATAAGTGCGGTACAGCAGCACGCTGCCCCAGCCGCCGCCCACTAACAGTACTTCGGCCACCCCCAAAAGGTGCATGCCGTAAACCTGCGGCAGCTGCCCCACCAGGGCCACCAAGTGGTTTGCCCCCAACAGCACACACAGTACGGTGGCTTGCAGCGTCATTATTTTAAGATATGCCATATTGTGTTTTACCAATGCCAGTGCAAGGGCGGCTAAAATGCCCACGTTCCACAGCGCAATTTCGCGCTGCCAGCCCGCACTGGGCGGCCAGCTGACATACTGGCCACCCGGCCCCGAAAAAAAGAACTGCCATAAAAATGCCCCGCCACAGGCGATGAACATAAATAAAAGGTATGCCTTATACTGCCGGGCCGTCGGGCCGCGCTGTGTTTGCTGCATGGGATTCCCTCCAAAATATGAAATTTATTTCATATTTAGAATAGTCTCTTTCCGCCTCTTTGTCAACAAATACGAAATAAATTTCATATTTATTGACTGTGCCGCCCGCCGGGTATATGATAAAAACAAATACCACTGGGGGGCACACGATGGCAAAACAAGAAATCCGGCAGCCGCAGCAAAAGCGGGCCGTACAAAAAAAGCAGCAAATCACCATGGCCGGCTACCAGCTGTTCAGCGAAAAGGGCTACCACGGCACCAACACCGCTGAAATTGCGCGGGCGGCCCATGTTTCCACCGGCATTGTGTACAGCTATTTTGAGGATAAAAAGGCCATTTTACTGGACGTTGTGCGGTTTTACCTTGACGGCCTTTCGGCACAGTTTGCGCCGCTGCTGGCTGTGCCCGTGCGCCCCGGCGCCCTGCCCGGCCTGCTTTCGCAGTTGATTGACCTTTTACTGGCTTCGCACACCATGGCCCCCAAAGCGCACGACGAATTTTTGGCGCTGTCGCTGCTGGAGCCCGAGGTGCGGGCGCTGTTTGACGAATTTGAAAAAACCCTTTTGCAGCAGGTAACGGCACAGCTTGTGGCGGGCGGGGTTTCTGCCACACAGCTGGCCGAAAAGGTTTCTATCAACTACGGGCTAATTGAACAGGTCTGCCACGAACAGCTGCGCCGCCCGCGCCCGCCACAAGAATTTGAAGCCGTAAAAGCCCTTGCGGTACGGGCGGCCGTGGCACTGCTGCAAACCACCGTTTAGCCGCCTGCCACCTGCTTTTTAAAAACCAAACGGCCCGGGCACCTGCCACTATGGCAAGTACCCGGGCCGTTTTTATGTTTACAAAACACACCGCTGCCGGCGGTTACCGCCGGGCAGGTTACCCGTGTGCCGCGGCCTTTTTGCCGTGCCGCATACGCACCAGTCTTTCTTTGATCACCGGGCCCGCAATTTGAATCAAAATCACGACAATCAAAATTGCACCCTTGATGGCGTCGTTGATCAACGAGTCCATCTTCAGCGCAATGATTATTTTGTCGATCACCGTGTACGACATTGCGCCAAACAGCACGCCAAGGCACCGGCCGCGGCCGCCGCTCATGCTGATGCCGCCCAGCACCACGGCGGCGATGGCGTACATCTCGTAGCTTTTGCCGGTCGTCGCGGGGTCGGCAGAGGCGTTCATCGCAATCCACAAAAACGCGCCCACCCCGGTCAGCACACCGGCAATCACAAAAACAAGGGTCTTCATCAGGCTGACCTTAATGCCGCCCAACAGCGCGGCCTTTTGGTTAGAGCCCACCGCATAGATTTTTTTGCCGAATTTTGTGGAGGTGGTCAAATACACAAACAGCGCGGTAACGGCGATGAGCACAATGCCGACAATGGGCAGGGTGGCCAGCTTGCCGTTGCCAAACTGGTACAGCGGCTGGTAGCCCGTAAGCTGGTTTGACATGCGGTACACCGAGCTGCCCCCGCCAATGGCCGCCGCCGGCAGGTGCTGGCACAGGTATTGCGCCAGCGAGCGGTAGATGAGCATGGTGGCAAGGGTGGCAATGAAGGCCGGCATTTTAACCGCACCCACCAAAAGCCCGTTAATGCCGCCCAAAACACCGCCGCACACCAGCGAAAACAGCAGCGTCAGCAGAATGCTGCCAGTTTGGTTGAACACCACAACCGAAAACCCGGCGGTCAGCGCCAGCATCGAGCCGACCGAAAGGTCAATTTCGCCGGTCAGGCAAACAATACCCATGCCGATGGCCATTACGCCAATGACGGCGCTGTGGCGAAACACGTTCATCATGCCGTCCCATGTCAGCCCGTTAGACACCAGCGCATAGACGATAAAAATCACAAGGAACACCAGCACAAAGCTGTATTTTTTCACGGCCCCCATCCAGCCGGACAGCGGATTTTTCTTGACAGTTGTTTTCATCTGTATTACCTCTCAACACTCTGCTTTTTTTCGCCGCCGGCCGCACCCGTCGAATACAGCATGACGGTATGCTCGTCGATCTGCCCGTGGGAAAGCATTTGAATGATCCTGCCGTTATAAAACACGGCGCAAATATCGGCGACCTTCTGAATCTCGGGGATCTCCAGCGTATTGATCAAAATAGTTTTGCCCTCGCCGGAAAGTTCAAAAATCAGGCGGTAAATTTCCGCTTTGGCACCCACATCGATCCCCTGCGTGGGGTTGTCCAGCAACAGCAGCTCTGCCTGTGTGTTCAGCCAGCGGGCAAGAAACACCTTTTGCTGGTTGCCGCCGGACAGCGCGGTAATTGGGCCGTCGCTGCCCTGCGCCCTGATGCCCAGCAGGCGTTGATACTGCAAAAACCGCTTTTGCTCCGCCTTTTGGTGAATTTGAAACCGGGTGGCCGACAGCGTGTGCTCGGACAGGTACATGTTTTCCAGCAACGTCGCGTCCGGGATGACCGAGTTCTCTTTGCGGTTTGCGGGCAGCATGGCCACCCCCGCTTTCATGGCCTCGTGGATAGAACCCCCCGCAAGCGGTTTGCCAAATACTTTGATGCTGCCGCCGCTGGCGGGCAACGCGCCAAACACGCACTGCATCAGCTCGCTGCTGCCACAGCCCTGCAACCCGGTCAGCCCAATGATCTGCCCGCGTTTTACGCACAGGTCAATGTCGTGAAAGCCCGGGCCGCAGTACCCGGCCAGTTCCAGCACCGGCTCGCCGGCCGGGCGCGGGGTGTACAGGCTTTGCCCGTTAAACGCGCCGCCCACCATCAGCCCGGTGACCTCCTGCGGGGTCGTCTGCGCGATCTGCCCCTCGCCAACAAATTCGCCGTTGCGAAAAACGGTGTAGCGGTCGCACAATTCAAAAATTTCGGGCATTTTGTGGGAGATGAAAATAAAGGACGTGCCCTGTGCCTTCAGCTTGCGCACCAGCGAAAACAGGTGCTCTACCTCTTCGGTGTTCAGCGCCGTCGTCGGCTCGTCTAAAATCAGCAGCTTTGCCTCAAAAAACAGCGCGCGGGCAATTTCCAGCAGCTGTTTCTGGCTGGGCTTTAACTCACACACCAGCGCATTCGGGTCAATTTCCACCCCCAGTTTTTCAAACAGGTCACCGGCTTCGCGCCGCATGCGCCCCGCTTGCAGGGTACCCACGCGGTTCGTGTACTCTCTGCCCAAAAAAATGTTCTCGTATGCTTTCAGGTCGTTAAACAGGTTCAGCTCCTGATGCACAAACGAAATACCGGCGTTTTCCATATGGCGGATTGTGATGTTTTCTACCGCTTTGCCGTCAAACACGATTTCCCCCGCATCCAGCGGGCACACCCCGGTCAGCACGTTCATCAGGGTCGATTTGCCCGCCCCGTTTTCACCCAGCAGCGCGTGCACTTCGCCTTTTTCTACCGTCAGGTGCACCTTTTTCAGCACCGGTACCCCGCTGAACGACTTGCAGATGTCCTTCATCTTCAGCAATTCCATAAACTACTCCTACCAATAAATGGATGAGCCGAAACGGCTCATCCACAGCTGTTGTTTCAATGCCGGTACTTAGTTAAACGCTTTGAAATCGGCCACGTTCGCACTGGTCACGTTCTCGCAAGCGATCACATGGTCCTGTTGTACTTGCTGGCCATCCAGATAATCTACCATATCCTGTACCGCAAGCTGAATCATCGACGGGGAATAGGTCACCGACATCAGGCCGCCCAGCTGGCCGGCAATGTCCTGGTACGAATTGCCGCGCAGTACTTCATACAGCTCGTTCAGGCCGCCGCAACCGGTGATGAACGGCTTGTTGCCCAAGAAGGTGGTTTTGGTTGCATCGGCAATACCGCCGCCCTGCAATGCTTCCAGAATGCCCATTGCAAGCTCGTCGTCCTCGGCATAAACCCACTTGATTGAAGCGTTGGAAGCGTCGCCCATCAGCGATTCAAATGCGGTCTTTGTGTCAGAACGGCTCCAGTTCATTGCGCCGGAATACGTAATGCTCTTCAAATCGTCTTCGGTCCACTTGCTTGCGTCGTCGATGGTTTTGCCGTCAAACGCCAGTGCGCCGGTAAGATATGCGGTAAAGCCGCTGTCGCGCAAGGTGGTGACCGACGAGGTATCGCCCTCGTAGACATACACCTTTTCGCCCGGCTTCATGCCGTTTTCTACAAAATAGGCGGCGGCACCGGCGCCAATGCCCTCGTTGTCCCCCTTGACGTTGGACACCGCAGAGGCCGAAACCGCGTCGATGATGCGGTCAAACGCCACATACGGGATGCCCGCGTCTACGATTGACTGAATGGCAGACTGCACGGTGTCGTCCATCGGCTGGATGACAATGCCCGCGATGTCGCTGTGGTCTTTGGCCAGAATGTCCTCAATCTGGGTGATCTGGTCAGAGGCGGAAGCTGCCGTGATGACCTCGGCGGTGTAGTTGCCCGCCTGGTTGACTTCTTCTACCTTCTCTTTTGCAAAGGTCGCGACCGAGCCGGTCCAGCCGTGGTCTTCCGACGCGGTGAGTACATAAATGTGTTTACCTGTTGCCGCGGCCGTGCTGCCTGCACTGGCGGCCGACGCCGCAGCGGACGAAGCGGACGCCGCAGGTGCCCCGCAGGCAGTGAACAACATGGCCGTTGCCAACATGCCGCTGACGAGCAGGGTCAAAAAGCGCGAATTTCTTTTCATAATACTTTACCTCCATTTTCCTTTTTGCCTTTTAAATGACGAATTGCTGCATATAGCGCTTGGAAATTTCCAGGCTATCCAAAATTTTCTGGCGGCTGCCCTCAAACGCGCGGTCTTCTACTTCAATACAGGCATAACCGTCGTAGCCGATATCGGTCAACGCCGACACGAACCGGCCCCAGTCCACATCCCCCAGCCCCGGCAACTTGGGAAGCATGTAATCCAGCGGGTAGGCCGTAATGCCCACTTCATCCAATTGTTCCCGCTGCAACTTGATATCTTTAAAATGTACGTGAAAAATTTTATCTTGAAACTGGTAAATGGGGCGAATATAGTCCATCATCTGCCACACATAGTGGCTGGGGTCGAAGTTGATGCCAAGGTTTTTGCTGGGCAGTACCTCAAACACCCTTTGCCAGTTTTTTGGTGATGTCATTAAGTTCTGGCCGCCGGGCCATTGCTGCGGCCCAAACAGCATGGGGCAGTTTTCAATGGCAATTTTCACCCCAAGTTGTTCGGCAAGCTGCAAAATAGGGGGCCACACCTGCTGCACAATCTGCAAATTTTCTTCTACGTTGCGCTGCTGGTCACGGCCAATAAAGGTGGTCACCATGTTGACCCCCAGCTTTGCGCTGGCGCGGATGACGCACTGTAAATGCTGCACCGTGTCGGCCCGTTTTTGCAGGTCGGCGTCCAGTGTGTTGGGGTAATAGGCAAGGCTGCTGATTGCAATGTTTTTTGCTTTCACATAATCCAACACCCGGCGGGTATAAGCGTCGTCGTTTAGCACCGCCTGCACATCAATGTGCGAAACGCCCGCATACCGGCGCTCGGCCTTGCCCTGCGGCCAACAGGCAACCTCTACACAGTCAAACCCCTGCTGTGCCGCAACGTCAATCATCTCTTCATAGCCCCAGCCGTCTAAAATGGAGCTCACAAACCCTATTTTCATCTTTTCACCCCTGCTGAATTTCTACCCTGCGGCCCGTTTCGCTTGATTCTATGCTGGCAAACACTGCCCGCATGGCACTCAGCACGCTTTCGCCGGTGATCTTCGGTTCTTCCTCCTGCGTGACGGCCTGCACAAAGGCGTCGATGATACCTGACTTCGTCTGGTGTTCGTTCGTCTGGATTTGGTCCACCTGATACAACGCCTTTTCGCCGTTTTTCAGCGTCACGGTAATCGAGTAGCCGGGCTCGTCGTAAATGCGCATCTCGCCTTCGGTGCCGTAAAGCACGGTGGAATTGTCTTCTCTTGCATAATAGGTCCAGCTCGCGGTCATGGTGCCGACTGCGCCCTGCTCCATCTCGTAAATGCACACCGCGTTGTCATCCACCCCAATCAGCTGCCCCGTGGCGTCGCGCTTGTCCAGCGTGCAGATGTGCGCGGTCGTGGCAACGACCCGCTGGCCCAGTAAAAACTGAATGAGGTCAGTTTTGTGAATGCCAAGGTCCGCCATGGCGCCCATGGCCGCTTTTTTGCGGTCAAAAAACCAGCTGTTCACACCGGGGTCTATACTCCAGGTCTCCGGCCCGCCGTGGCCAAAGGTAGTGCGGAAGGTCAGCACGCGGCCAATGGCACCCTGCTGCAACAACTGCCGCGCCTTTTGGTGCGCACCGGCAAACCGCTGGTTTTGGTCAATCATCAGTTTTTTGCCGTTGCTGTTTGCCGCGGCCACCATGGCTTCGCATTCTTCCAGCGTAATGGCCATGGGTTTTTCACAAAGCACATGCTTGCCGGCGGCAAGCGCCTGTATTGTAATCTGCGCATGGGTGTTATTGGCGGTGCACACGCTCACCGCGTCAATCGCGGGGTCTGCCAACAACGCCTCCACCGACTCATAGGCCTTGCCGCCAAATTTTTCAGCGAGCCCCTGCGCACGGGCCCTATTAAAATCCGTATACCCTGCCAGTGTCACGGCGGGGTTTGCAAGGTATTCCGGGATATGTCTTTCCTGCGAAATTCTGCCGCATCCAATGATGCCGACCTGCATCATATCGCTCATCCTTTCTGAACCATTTCTAAGTTTTCTCTATTTCTTTCATTTCGATTGTAGCCCAGCATTTTGTTATTTTCAACATGTTTCGCTAAATACTCACTATTTTCTACAATAAACATAAATGTCATCTGTGTATCTTCAACACATTATCAAAATTATTTAAAATTTTTCTGAAAAGTTTTCATTTAAATGAAAGGTATTGTATGGTGACTCATTCTGTGCTATGTTTATATTATGAAAACATAGCTGTCTTGCAAAACAGCGGAGGGATGAAGTTATGCAGAACAAAAAACCGACCGTGGCGCAGATTGCCCATACCTGCGGCGTATCACCCGCCACCGTGTCCCGCGTGTTGCACCACCCAGAGCTGGTCAGCCCCGATACCGTGGCGCTGGTAAGGCAAACCATGCACACGCTGGGGTATGCCCTGCCGCAAAACGCGGCCCCGCTGACCAAAGACCGCACCTCGGGGCTGATTGTCATCAGCATCCCGTGGTTCGACAACTCCTTTTACAGCGATATCATTCGCGGGGCAAAGGTGGCGGCCGAGGCCAACGGCTTTGACGTGCTGATTTACTGGTCGCCCATCAACAACAGCACCATTGACCATTTCAGGGCAACTCTGAAGCGCTCGAACGCCAGCGGTGTCATTTCCATGTGCCCGCTTTCGCCCGAGCTGCTGCGCCTGATTGAAGACACCGTACCGCTGGTGCAGTGCTGCGAGTATAACAGCGACCTTGGCCTGCCCTATGTGAGTGTGGATGACTACCACGCCGCGCAGACCGCGACCGAACATCTCATCTCCTGCGGGCGCAACAAGCTGGCTTTTATTTGCGGGCCGCAAAACTATAAGTACTCGCGCGAGCGCAAGGCGGGCTTTTTAGAGGTGTTGCAGCGCTACCACCTTTCGGTGCCGCAAAACTGGGTCGTGCAGATGCCGGACAACAATTACGACCTCGCCTATTCCGCTTTGTGCCATCTGCTCAGCTCACCAGAAATTCCAAACGGCATTTTTGCCTGCTCGGACGTGTATGCCACGGCGGTTATTCGCGCCGCACGGCGCTATGCACTGCAGGTACCGGGCGACATTATGGTCGTGGGTTTTGACAATGTGGACCTTGCGGTGATGACCACCCCGTCGCTGACCACCATCAGCCAGCCCCGCTACCAGATGGGCTACACGGCCTGTAACCTGCTGCTGGAGCGGCTGAACGACGCCAATGCCGAAGTGAAGTCGATGCTGCTGGAAACCGAGCTGATTGTGCGGGAATCGACGACTGCCATGGCCCCGTGACGCTCCGTTTTTGCCAGCACACAAAAAGGGGCTGCATCTTGCAGCCCCTTTTGCACTCATCTCCCCACTTTATACCTTCCCCACGCGGGGGTAAATTGCTTCTCAACCCCGCAGATCACCGGTGCCTTGTGGCCCGGGCAGGGGGACGTTTTTATCTCGTTTTACCGCCCCCTTTAAACGCGCTCAACGCAAATAAGGCCCGGAGTGAGGGCCTAAGCGCCCCGCGCTGTGCTTCATTTTTACCACAACAAAGCACCGCCCTGCCGGATTTCGGCAGGGCGGTGCTTTGTGCTTGTTGTTGCAGCGCTTAGCAGCTGTGCTTTTTTGCGTAGTCCACAATGGCTTCCACCTTTTCGCCGCTGCGGGTGTTCGGGTCATACTGGCAACTAAGGTACTCTTGTACCATCGCTTCTGCCTTTTTGACACCGGTCACCTGAGAGCCGATGGTGATGACATTGCAGTTGTTG
>JAQVCK010000180.1 GCA_028689835.1 Pygmaiobacter sp.
GCGCCAATCGCTCGTATTTTTGAATGTGCTGACCCTGCAACAGCCGGAAGCTTACATCGGCAACGTAATGTCGTTTGTAGATGAAAACGGCGCAATTACCAATGACGACACCAAGGGCTTTTTGAAGAGCTTTGCCGAGGCGCTAGCCGGTTGGGTGGATTTGATTGGCTCTCGCAAATAAGCTAGGCAAACCCGGGCACAAGGTTCCTCTACTCTCGCTTTCGTAACATTTTCTCCGCTATTACAAACAAAACGGCTGGGGCCGGCAGTATCTACTGCCGGCCCCAGCCCTTTGCTTGTATCCACCATTATTCCAAAGGTGGTTCACCCATAATTTCACCGATATGCAGCGGTACCCCGTCCGCCTCTGTTCACATTGGCTAGGCAAAAAAAGAGACCGCAAAAGGGGGACCCCTTTTGCGGTCTCTTTTTCTATTGGCTTTCGCCTATTACGCTCACTGCCTACAAAACACCGGCAAGCAGCCTGCTGCCAATGTCGCACAGTGGTTGGCCAATGGTATCCAGCAGCTGCCGGTAGCCGCAATACCCGTCGTCATCCACATACATGGCTTGTTGCAGGCGCTTACATCCACCATGGCACAGCGCAAGGTAGCGGCACCCGGCGCAGGGTGCCGGCAGTTCGGCCCTGCTTTGCAAAAAGCCGGTATTTTTCAGTTGCTCTGCAATTTCGTGCAGTGGCTGGCGGGCAAGGTTGCCGCCATAATAGCGGTCCAACACATAAAAATCACAAGGGTACACCCCACCATCCGCCTCTACAATATACTGCAGCTGGCAATAACCGTGCAGCCCACAGGCCGTTACCTCATGGCGCACCAGCAAATTGACAATGTCATCAAACAGCTTCACACTGACATAGTTGCCTTTTTCCACCTCGGCCTTCCACAGCGCAAAAATGCTTTGGTAAAAGGATGCAAACCGCTGCGGCGTCAACGCCCATTCGTCCTGCCCCTCCTCCAGCCTGCCAAGGCAGGGGGTAAACTGCACATACTTTATTTTTAATTGTAATAAGGTGTTCCATATCTTTTGCGGGTGCCGCGCAAGCTCGTTTGTCAGCGTACACAGGATGTTATACTCAACGCCCGCTTCATCCATGAGTTTTTTTGCCCTTACTACCTGTGTATAGGTACCGGCGCCGTTTTCATCTACCCGGTACCGGTTATGTGCCTCGGCATAGCCGTCTAACGAAAGCCCCACCAAAAAGTGATGCTGCTTTAAAAACCGGCACCACGCTTCATCCAACTGCGACCCGTTGGTTTGCAGCGCATACGACACCCGCACCCCCGGCCGCAACTGCTTTGCCAGCCGCGCAAACTCGGTAAAATAACCCAGGCCCGCAAGGGTGGGCTCGCCGCCCTGAAACGCAACCGCAAGGGTGTCACCGTCGTTTAAATCGCAAAACAGGTTTTGCAGCACGGCTTTTGTAGTCTCTGCCGTCATGATGCCATAACTTTTTACTTCTCGCAGTGATGCAACATCTGCGTAAAAGCAGTACTTACATCGATAATTGCACAGCCCGGAGGCTGGTTTAATCATAACAGAAACTTGTTTCATATTGCCCCCTTTGCCCGGCACCCTCTACCTGCCGGGCACTGCGGCCACCCTGCCGCTTTGTACTTGTTTTTTATCAATAGTATTATAGCATGCCGCCGTGGGCGATACAATTCATCGGATTTTTAATATGTATATCATGAATAACACATGAATTTTTATTCGTTTTTGTTGACCGGCACCCCCGCTTTGTACTATACTGAGCTTTGAAAAGAGGGATGCAACATGACAGAACTTGAACAGATTAGCCAGCTGGTGGAACAAAAAAGTACCGCCGCACTTGAGCTAAACCAAAAAATATGGGATTATGCGGAGCTGAATTTCCGTGAAGATAAAAGCGCACGTGCCATTGCTGATGCGCTACAGGCCGAAGGGTTTACGGTAGAATACGGTGTGGCGGGGGTACGCACCGCTTTTATTGCCACCTATGGCACCGGGGGGCCGGTCATTGCGCTGTTGGGTGAGTATGACGCGCTGTCCAGCCTGTCACAAAAGGCCGCCTGCCCCCGGCCGGAACCTGTGACCCCCGGCGCGCCGGGGCACGGCTGTGGGCATAGCCTACTGGGTGCCGGCAGCTTTGCCGCTGCCGCTGCGCTGAAAGATTACATTGACCAGACGGGCGCCGCGATGACGGTGCGCTATTACGGCTGCCCGGCGGAGGAAGACGGCGGCGGTAAAGTTTACATGGCGCGGGCTGGGCTGTTTGATGACGTGGATGCCGCTTTGACCTGGCACCCCGGCGCCATCAACGAGACCAAAGGGGTGGGCAGCCTTGCCGTGATGGGGGTGCTGTATTCATTTAAAGGCCAGACCGCCCACGCGGCCGCTGCCCCGCAGGCGGGGCGCAGTGCGCTGGACGCGGCTGAACTAATGAACATCGGCTGCCAGTTTTTGCGTGAGCACATGTTGCCCGACTGCCGGCTGCACTACGCTTTCCGCGATGTGGGCGGCACTGCCCCCAACGTGGTACAGGCAAGTGCCAGCCTGCATTATTACATCCGCGCGCCCAAGGTAGACCAAATGTTCCAGCTGTTTGAACGGGTGAACAAGGTGGCCGCCGGGGCCGCCACCATGACCGAGACCGAAATGGACTACCATGTGATTGACGGCTTTTCAGACTATGTGCCAAACAAGACGCTCAGCACCTTAATGGCGCAGTGTATGGCAGAACTAGGTGCCCCCGCGTTTACCGATGCCGACCGCGCGCTGGCCACCCAGTTTGCCGATACGATTGGCACCGAAGAGCGTAAGGACAATTTGGAGTCGGACTGCGCCGACAACGAATTGCCCTATAGTTATTTTGATAACAAGGTGCTGCACGAAGAACCGCTGCCGCTGTGCTACAACCCGCGTCGCCCGTCCCCCGGCAGCACCGACGTGGGTGATGTGAGTTACTGCGCGCCCACCGCCCAATGCACGATGGCCACTATGGCACTGGGTACCGGCGGGCACACCTGGCAGATGACCGCGCAATCGAACAGCAGCATTGGTGACAAAGGTATGCTTGCCGCCGCCAAGGTAATGGCACTCACTGCTGTGCGCGCCGCCAAAGACCCCGCACTATTACAGGCTGCACGCGCAGAGTGGCAGGCCACCTGCCCCGGCCCCTACCGCTGCCCAATGCCGGCAGACAGCAAACCCGAATTTTAAACACATACAAACCCTATTAGGCGCCCTGTGGTAAAAGCACCGCAGGGCGCCTTTATTGCGGTGCCGCACCTACAAAAAGGCGACACACTGCCAAAGGCAATGTGCCGCTTTACTGTACCATATTAGGCCGCCTGCAAGCCGATGCTACACTTAAAAGCTGCGCGGTGTTTTTACCTTGCGCGATTTTGCAAGGCCAATTGCGCTGAACACCAGGCCGGTCACCGAAATAGAAACCGCGATGCAGCCCATAATCAGGCCGACGATGCTGAAAATCTTGGCTTTCATTTTCAACGACTCCTTTCGTTATTCCTTTTTTATTATACCAGCGTTTTGTTTTGTGGGCAACCTTGTTTTTCATTCCTCGGCTGTTTCACACTCGCGGACAAATTATCCTTGACAACCGGGTTAAAAAGGGCATATTATAATGGATAATCCAATCAACGAAAAGTGAGCAGCAGAGAAAAGGAGTATCAGATATGGCTTTTATTTACGACGAACCGAGCCACACTTTTGGCGAATACTTGATTATACCGGGGTATTCTTCGTGTGAATGCGTCCCCGCAGAGGTCAATTTAAAAACTTCTGTGGTGAAATACCGCAAGGGTGAAGAAGAATGCCCCCTCACCATGAATATCCCGCTCGTTTCGGCAATCATGCAGTCGGTGTCCAACGATACCATGGCAATTGCGCTTGCAAAAGAAGGCGGTATCTCCTTTATTTATGGCAGCCAGAGTATCGAAAGCGAAACGGCTATGGTGGCCAATGTAAAAAGCTACAAGGCAGGGTTTGTCATCAGTGATTCGAATATTCGCCCGGATGCAACCCTTGCCGATATCCTTGCGCTGAAAGAAAAGACCGGGCATTCCACGGTTGCCGTAACTGAGGACGGCACTGCGGCCGGGCGCCTTGTGGGCATTGTTGCAAGCCGCGACTACCGTGTTAGCCGTATGTCTGAAGACGAAAAAGTATCCTCCTTTATGACCCCGATTGAAAAGCTGATCACTGCAAACGAAGACACCACGCTGAAAGAAGCCAACGACATTATTTGGGATAACAAGCTGAACAGCCTGCCCATCGTTGATAAAAACGGCACCTTGAAATATTTTGTGTTCCGCAAAGACTACTCGGACCACAAGGCAAACCCAGACGAACTGCTGGATGCCCACAAACGTTACATCGTCGGCGCGGGCATCAACACCCGCGACTACGCCGAGCGCGTGCCCGCGCTGATTGAAGCCGGGGCCGACGTGCTTTGCATCGACTCATCGGAAGGGTTTTCAGAGTGGCAAAAGAAAACGCTGGAGTGGGTACGCGGCAAATACGGCAGCACCGTAAAGGTGGGTGCCGGTAACGTGGTGGACCGCGAGGGCTTTTTGTTCTTGGCGGAAGCCGGGGCCGACTTTGTAAAGGTTGGCATTGGCGGTGGGTCGATTTGTATCACCCGTGAACAAAAGGGCATTGGCCGCGGCCAGGCAACCGCACTGATTGAAGTGTGCAAAGCACGCGACGAATATTTTGAGCGCACCGGTGTTTACGTGCCGGTTTGCAGTGACGGCGGCATTGTGCACGACTACCACATTACACTGGCACTTTCTATGGGCGCCGACTTCATCATGCTGGGGCGCTATTTCTCCCGCTTTGATGAAAGCCCCACCAGCAAGCTGAACATCAACG
>JAQVCK010000181.1 GCA_028689835.1 Pygmaiobacter sp.
TGCCGAACAGCTTTTTATTAGTGAACGGACTGTATCAAACCATCTACAGCATATCTTTGAAAAATTACAGGTTGGATCTACAGTTGAAGCGATAACAAAAGCAATTCAGCTTGGATATCTTTCTCCCATTTTCCTCCATTAGGGACTAATATATTTCCATTGCTCGAATAAAACATCAATGGTTATATGATTTTACCAAGACAATCTGAGATAATTACATTCATGCCATATAACGATGAAAAATTCGTTGATACAATTATCAAGATAGGGCATTCCCTTTACAACGAGAAACTGATAGATTATTTTGAGCCGGTGGGCGGTAACCATGTCTTTTTGCGTTCTAAAAACCATGATCTGCTTGACATCATCAATCGGTTTAAATTGGAATTTGACAATGATTTTCTAATTGAAAACCAGTATTCGTGCGAAGTGTTCTTGATAGAAATGGGCGGTTATGTCCGATTTAATCTTGCCACTGGATTTGAGATCTTTATAAAATACAGCGATTATGGGACAGAATGTTTTCATGCCATTAAAAGATTTTTGCTCAAAAACGCTTGTATTGTATAATTTTTTCGATGCAGAACAGCAACTCCCGCATTATGAAAGAGGAACTGAAAAATGAAATTCATTGAAAAGATTAATAGTCAGTTTGAGCTAATGCGTGAAGAAGCAGAGTTGACTAAGGAAAATGCAGCCCCCGTTTTGTGGTCTGTGTGTAGTTCCTTGTAAACGAACCCAATAAAAACTATAAATTAAAACGAAACAGCCTACCGGCGGTGCACCCAAAACGCATTGCCTGTAGGCTGTTTTTAATTTTCGGTATCTGGCGGGGGCAGGGCGGCCCATTCGTTCTCTCTCGACCCAAAAAAGGTAGAGAACAGCCGCCCGTTCATTATTTTATTCACACAATCGGTATAATCCGCAATGTGCAGGGCCATGCCGCCCTCAACCCACTGCATGATAACCCCCATCAAGGCCCCTGCCAAAAATGTGCCGGCAAAGTGGATATCCGCAGCGCTTACCCCTTCCTGCTCGGGCAGGTTACATTCCAGCGCGCGCTGCATAAAAATATCCCGGATAAACTCAAAAATAAAACTGCGCAGACTGTTTTGCCCGGTATAGGCCAGGGCCTTGGTGTAAAACACCCGGTTTGCGCGGAAATATTCCTCCACACCCGTCAAAACGCGCTGCCAACTGCCAAGGCCGATGCCGGTGGTTAAAAAATGCGTCATTTCTGTTTGAAAATACCAATTCACCAGGTCATATTTATCCTCGAAGTGGTAATAGAATGTATTGCGCCCCATCCCGACATGGTCAACAATATCGCTGACAGATATTTTTTCCAGCGGCATGGTGGTCATCAGCTCCTGCAAGCTGTGCGCTAAGGCCATTTTTGTATTGTTGGAACCTGGCACCGTGCAGGCCCCCTTTCCACAAAGAGATACGATAGGCTTAGTATAGCACAAAAAATTAAAATTTTGCAGCCTTTTTGGCGTTTTCGCTCCAAAAAAAGCGCTCGGCAGCCGCCACCCCCGGCAATAGTTGAACAAAACGCCGGGTTTGCACATAGTAAATCCTTTCACAAAGTATTAGAATGAACACATTCGATAGCACGGATACCGATAGCACGGGGCACCATAAGCCTGTGCGCAGAAATGGAGAGAATAGAATATGCCAATGAATAAAGTTGTACACGCAGCGGAGCGCGCTGCTTTTGGTGCGGCGGTAGATGCCGCTATTAAAACGGTGCGCGGCAATGGAACGACGCAGATGGCCGAAAGCGCCATCAAGCTGGTAAACATGGCGGAACCGCTGCTAAAAAATCGTTACCCTGCCGAGGTTTTTGATGCGGTGCGGGGCTTTGTATCGGACCCGGACGGCAAATGGATGCAGTTTGCCTACCGCGCCATCAACGAGCTGGACCCCCATGTGCTAAAAATGAATGTGCTGAACCTTGTGTACGAGGGGATGCTGACCGGTTATAACTACGTTTGTGAGCTGCGGGAAAAGTACGATTGCAATATGCCCTGGATTTTGCTGTTTGACCCCACCTCGGCCTGCAACCTTCACTGTGCGGGCTGCTGGGCGGCCGAGTACGGCAACAAGCTGAACCTTAGCTACGAGGACATGGACCGCCTTGTTACCGAGGGCGAGGAGCTTGGCATCCACTGGTACATGATGACTGGCGGCGAGCCGATGTGCCGCAAGGCCGATATTTTGAAATTGGCGGCAAAGCATCAATCCTCAGTGTTCCACCTGTTCACCAACGGCACCTTGATTGATGATGCCTTCTGCCAGGAAGTGCAGAAGGTAGGCAACATGGCCTTCTTTATCAGCGTGGAGGGCTTTGAGGAAACCAACGATGGCCGCCGTGGCCAGGGCGTTTACGATAAAGTAATGCACGCCATGGATCTGATGAAAAAATACGGCCTGCTGTTTGGTACCTCCATCTGCTACACCAGCGCCAACTACAAAACCGTTACCAGCGACGAGTTTATGGATATGTTGATTGGCCACGGGGTACGCTTCAACTGGTACTTCCACTATATGCCCATTGGCGATGGTGCGAATGTTGATTTGATGCTCAACCCCGAGCAGCGTGAATATATGATTCACCGCGTGCGCGAACTGCGCGGCTTGACCGGCGGCAAACAAATTTTCTGCATCGATTTCCAGAACGATGGCGAATACATTGAGGGGTGCATTGCCGGTGGCCGGCAGTATGCCCATATCAACCCTAACGGCGATGTGGAGCCCTGCGTGTTCATCCACTATTCGGGTGCCAACATCCACGAGCAAAGCCTGCTGGAATGCTTGCAGCAGCCGCTTTTCAAGGAATATCACAAGGGGCAACCCTTCAACGATAACCACCTGCGCCCCTGCCCCATGCTGGAAAACCCGGAATTGTTGGGCGAGATGGTGAAGCGGAGCGGTGCCCACAGCACCGACCTGCAAAAGCCGGAATCCACCAGCGATGTGTTCCGCCGTTGCCGCCCCTATGCCGATGCCTGGACCCCCGAGGCCGAGCGCATTTGGGAGGAAGAACACCCCGGCTGCCAAGTTTCTGCCTGTGCGGGTTGCGCGGGCTGCGCAAAATAATTTGCCCGGCCAGGCAAATGGCAAACCGGCAAGGCCGCAAGCGGCATTTTAGCGCGCTGCAACCGCATTTAGGGTAACCGGCCATGTGGCTGTGCCCCAGCGGCTATCGGCCACAGGGCATAGGCCACCGCCAAGGCCGCGCATTGCCAAATTCACAAAAGCATCTTTTTCCGCGATTTCCGCGGGGAAGGGTGCTTTTTTTGTTGATGGAATGCGGTTGTTGTGGCAAGCAGGTTTCCCGCATTTTTTTAGCGGCGGCATCATACACTGAAAGCAGCAGAACAACTGCCTTGCCGGGCGGAAGGGGGCACCGGAATGAAAACGGTCGTCTATCTGGATGTGTTGTTGCTCGTCAATTTCATCATCGGTGTTTTTCTGCTGCTGGCGGCCGGGGCATTGGCAGGGGTGCAGGTAGGGTTTTGGCGCTCGGTGGCGGGCGGCGTACTGGCGGCGCTGGCCGCCTTGGTGCTGCTTCTGCCCGAAATGCCGTACCCCGCCCAGCTTGGCTACCGCCTTTTTACCGGGGGCATCATCGTGCTGGCGGCCTGCGGCTGGCACGGTTGGCAGCGTTTTACCACCGCCCTGTGCTGGTATACCGCGCTGAACCTGCTTACCGCCGGGTTGGCCATTTTGGTGATTCTGCAAACCGGCACCCCGCTCCTACAGGCGGGCAATTTAACGGTATATCTGCGGGTTTCGCCGTTGCTGCTGGTAGGCTGCTGCGCACTTTGCTGGGCCCTGGCCGAGCTTTTTTTGCACCTTGGCAGCCACAGCCGCAAGCCGGTAGCGGGGGTGGGGGTAGAGTTTGTGCTGGGGGGCACCCCCTTGCGGCTGCGGGCCGCGCTGGATACCGGCTGCCACCTGAAAGACCCGCTAACCTGCCTGCCGGTGCTGCTTATCAGCTACCCCGATGCCAAGCCGCGGCTACCGCCCACCGTATGCAGCTATTTGGATGGCTGGTACGCGGGCGAGGTGGGGGGCGCGCCCCCGCCGGGGTTGCGCCTGCGGCTGATACCCTGCACCACGGCAGAGGGGGACAGCCTGCTGCCCGGGTTTTCGGTGGAGGATATTGGGGTGATTCCCCCAAAGGGCAAGGGCGGGGTACAGTGCCTTGGCCGCACCGCAATCGCCTTTGCCCGGCGCTCCTTCGGCAGCGAGGCCTACGAGGCACTTTATGGTTCGGATTTCTTGTAAAAAGAATACAGGCCTGCACAAAACAACACAGAACAACGCAGATGGAAAGCGAGGTTGCAGCATGAACGGGTTACAACAGGTGGTTTATCGGGTATTGCTACGCTTGGGCAGCGAGCGGGAACTACACTACATCAACGGCTCAGACACCCTGCCGCCGCCGTTATCGCCCGTGCAGGAGCGCCAGGTGTTTGCCGAGCTTGCCGAAGGGAAGCCGGGCGCGCGCGATATCCTGATTACACATAACCTGCGTTTGGTTGTTTACATTGCCAAAAAGTTTGAAAACCCCACCGCCGGGGTGGAGGATATGATTTCCATTGGCACCATCGGGCTGATTAAGGCGGTGAACACCTTTGAGCCTGGCAAAAACATCAAGCTTGCCACCTACGCCAGCCGCTGCATTGAAAATGCTATCCTAACATAGCGGCTTTAATGGAGGCTTATGATGCAAGCCAAGCTCCTTTTGATGAAAAATGGCGCGTGTTTTGCAACTTAGGTGGAAATGCCTATTTAATGGTACAGCATATATC
>JAQVCK010000182.1 GCA_028689835.1 Pygmaiobacter sp.
GTTATTTGCAGCAATCGACCGCTACCGCAAAAAAAAGAAAGTTGACGGCGACTAAAATGCCGGTACAGCAGATTGAAGGGGAGAGTACAGCATGAAAGTAGTATTGAAAAGATGTTAAAGGCAGCGGTAAAAAAGACCAGCTGGTTGAAGTTTCTGACGGGTATGCCCGCAATTTTTTGATTCCCCGCGGCCTTGCAGTTGTGGCGGACGGCGCAGCCATCAATGAAGTGAAAACCAAAGAAAACGCAAAACAGCACCATGCCGCGGTAGAGCTGGAAAACGCCCAGCAGACGGCAAAAAAGATTGATGGTACCACGGTGACAGTTAAGGCCAAAGCGGGCCAAGGTGGCCGCTTGTTTGGCGCTGTGACGGCAAAGGACATTGCCGAAGCTATTGGTAAAATAACGGGCGAAACGGTGGATAAACGCAAAATTGTGTTGGATGCCGATATTAAAAACTATGGTCGCTACGAGGTAGAGGTTAAAATACACCCGGGTGTGGTGGCAAAACTTACCGTTGCGGTAGAGGAATAAGCAATGAAAGCAAGCCCTTGGGCTGTGCTTTGACATTAAAGGAAAAAGGGAGCCGCTTGTGCAATGGACAACCTAAGCTTGACATTTGAAAATATGGGCGTCCGGCTGCCGTACAATATGGATGCGGAGCAGGCCGTATTGGGTGCTGCGTTGCTGCAAAGTGACTGCATCCCCACATTGGTGGAAAAGCTGCGCCCCGAGCACTTTTTTGCCCGGCAGAACGGAGAAATTTTTGCCGAGCTGGTACGGCTGTTTACCGGCGGGGCAGCAATTGACTTTATCACGGTGCTCAATGCGGTCGTCAGTGCGGGTACCTTTGCCACGGGCGACGAGGCGAAGGTGTATCTCACCGGCCTTGCTGAAACGGTGCCATCCATCTCCAATGTAGAGTACTACGCCAATATTGTTTACGAAAAATATCTGGTGCGCCAGTTAATGGGGGCCGCAAAGGATATTTTAGAGCAGACGGCAGAAGAACCGGACGCTGATATTTTGCTGGAAAGTGCCGAGCAAAAGATTTATGAAATCCGCTCGGGGCGTGACCAAAGTGCCATGCAGCCGATTTCCAGCACGATTATTGACACCTATAATACCCTGCAAAAAATCTCCGGCCCGGACAGGGAAAAATACCTTGGTATCCCCACGGGTTTTACCTACCTTGATAAGATGCTCACCGGCCTTGGGCGCAGTGACTTAATCATTTTGGCCGCCCGCCCCGGCATGGGCAAAACCAGCTTTGCGCTGAATATCGCGGTCAATGTGGCCAAAAAGCAAAAGACGCCGGTTGCCATTTTCTCGCTGGAAATGACAAAAGACCAGTTGACCAGCCGCATTTTGTCTAGCGAGGCCGCCATTGACAGCCAAAAGCTGCGCACCGGCACGCTGGCAGGGCAAGACTGGGTAGACCTTGCGCAGGCAAGCGATATTTTGGCGCAGTCGCCTATTTTTATGGATGATACCTCCGCCATCACGGTGCCGGAGATTAAGGCAAAGGTGCGCCGTTTGAACCAGGACCCCGCAAAGCCCGACGTGGGGCTGGTGGTCATCGACTATTTGCAGCTGATGAACTCCGGCAAGCGCACCGATTCGCGCGTGCAGGAGATAAGTGACATTACCCGTAACCTGAAAATTATGGCGAAAGAGCTGAATGTGCCGATTATTTGCCTTTCACAGCTTTCGCGTAACACCGAGCGCAGCTCGAACCGCGACCACCGGCCCATGCTGTCTGACCTACGTGACTCCGGCTCCATCGAGCAGGATGCCGACAGCGTTCTGTTTTTATACCGCGAAGCCTATTACGATACAGAGGGCCAAAGCGACACCACGACCGCGGAGTGCATCGTGGCGAAAAACCGTCACGGTGAAGTCGGTACCGTCAGCCTTGGGTGGGACGGTGCGCATACACGCTTTATGAATGTGGAATATAGCCATCATGACGCATACTGAACAATTATTGAATATTGCGGGGCGCTTTTTTGCACAAAGCGGCGCGCCAAAAGGCGGGGGCATTGTGTTTTGCGCGCTTTCAGGCGGGCCGGACTCGGTGGCCCTGCTGCACGTTTTACGCCATTTTGCCCCGCAACAGGGGTTTGCCTTGCGTGCCCTGCATTTAAACCACGGGCTGCGTGGCGATGAGGCGTTGCGTGATGAGCAGTTTGTCACACGGCTTTGTGCCACGCTAGAGGTGCCGCTTATTGTGGGCCATGCCAACATGCGCCAGCGCCCGCTGCCACAAGGCGAAAGTGAGGAGACTGCTGCCCGGCGGCTGCGGTACGACTTTTTTGAGCGGGAAGCAGTTGCCGCGCAGGCGGCGGGTGTACAGGCATTTGTGGCGACGGCCCACACGGCAAGCGACAATGCTGAAACACTGTTGTTTCGGCTTGCGCGTGGTACTTCTCTTGCCGGGGCTGGGGGCATCCCGCCACGGCGCGGGCGCTACCTGCGCCCGCTGCTAGGCGCAACCCGTGCGCAGATTTTGGCCTATTGTGCAGAGAACCAATTTGAGTTCGTGACAGATAGCACCAACAACGAGCCATTTTGCAGCCGCAACTTGTTACGTTTGCAGGCATTGCCGGTTTTGCAGCAGATTAACCCTGCCGCCACTGAAAACCTTGCCGCCTTTGCCGCCGATGCGCGCGAAGACGCAGAATTTTTACAGCAGTTGGCAGAAGAACTGTTGCAAAAAAGTACCTGCGGGGCAGGTTGGAAAGCGGTGCAATTGGCAGCAGCACCGCCACCGGTGCTGCGCGCAGCACTGGCATTTTTGTTGAAACAACAACAGATGTCCGGGCGCGAAAAGGTGACCCGGTGTTTACAGGTTCTACAGGGAGAAGTGGTGGCGGCCCAACTTTCGGGCAGTGTAACGGCCCGGCGCAGTGGCGGTATTTTTTATTTTGAACAGGCCGCCAAAGTGCCCGTAAAAGCAAAAGAATGGCAATTGCCGTTGCAACCGGGATGCTTTGCAGTGCCCACTGGTGGAAGCGTGACTGTTTTGATAAAAGACTATGAAAAAACCGTAAATATTTGTGGCGGTACAAAAAAACAGTTAAAAAACGCCGCAGAGTATGGTATGATAAATGAAATCCCCGTTTTTCGCACACGAAGAGCACGGGACACCTTTCGCCCTGCGGGGCGTGGGGTGACCAAAACATTAAAAAAATTGCTTGCCGAGGACGGTGTGCCGGTGGCGCAGCGTGACCGCCTGCTTTTGCTGGCGGTAGGCGGCAAGGTGCTTTGGCTTGAAGGGTATGGCTTTTGTGAGGGGCTTGCCGCGCAGCCGGGGTGCGAAAGGGTATTGCAGATCGACAGAAAACCGGAGGAATGATGACGATGATGCAGGACGATGTAAAAAAAGTATTGCTTAGCGAAGAAGAGCTGCATGCCAAGGTAGCAGAGATGGGTGCCTTGGTGACGCAGGACTACGAAGGCAAAAATCTTCTTTTGGTAACGGTGCTCAAAGGTGCCGTGATTTTTCTCGCTGATTTGATGCGTGAGATTAAACAGCCCGCGGAAATTGATTTTATGGTGGTATCTTCTTATGGGTCGGGGGTCAAAAGCAGCGGTGTTGTAAAGATTGTCAAAGACCTTGATATCAACCTTGAGGGCAAAGACATTTTGATCGTGGAGGATATTCTTGACAGCGGCATGACGCTGGACTACATTAAGAATATTTTGCAAGACCGCAACCCCGCATCCATTCGCATTTGCACCCTGCTGGACAAACCGGCCCGCCGCAAGGTAGACCTGCAAGCAGATTATGTTGGCTTTACCATTCCAGATGAGTTCGTCATTGGTTATGGCCTTGACTATGACGAAAAATACCGCAACCTGCCTTATATTGGCGTGTTAAAACCGGAGGTCTATTCGGTTTAAGCGGCCCGCACCAAGGCTAGTTTACTGCCGCTGTCACAAGCGGTGTATGGAGTGAAACGATTTTGAGCAAAAGACCAAACAGAAGTACGGCAAGCCTTGTGATTCTGCTGTTGCTTGCTGCAGTATTGATGTTCCTGATTTTTCGTGTCCCCGATTCGTCGGTGGATATGAAATACTCTCAGGTACTCAGTTATTTTAAAGACGAGAAGGTCAAAAGCTTTACGTTTGACCTAAACGACGGCACATTGACCCTAACGATGTCGGCGGCGGATGCCAAAGCTGCGTTGGAGGAGACACAAAAGCTCAACAGTAACAGCACTACCAACTCAATTTTGGGTAGCTTGAGTGCACTGGAGCCGGTGGCTACCCCTGCGCCAAGTGGCAGTTCTGGCGCGCAGGCACAGGCAAAGGATCAGCAGCTGACTTACAAAGTACCATATGCGGATTTGTTTATCACACAGGTGCTGCCTTATGTGGATGAGTACAATGACGCGCACCCGGATGCCCCGATGGTGTACGACATTTTACCGCAGCAAAACTACTCTGCATGGCTCTCCGTGATCCCCACACTGCTTAGCATGGTGTTGATTGGCGCGCTGTTCTGGTTTATGATGCGGCAGTCTGGTGGCGGCGGCGGTGTGATGAACGTCGGCAAAGTAAAAGCAAAAGACCAGAATACCGAGGGCCGGCGTGCCACTTTTGCCGATGTGGCGGGTGCGGATGAAGAAAAGGCTGAGTTGCAAGAGGTCGTTGATTTTTTAAAAACCCCTGCAAAGTTTAGCGCTTTAGGCGCGCGCATCCCCCGTGGTGTACTGTTGGTGGGCCCTCCGGGTACCGGTAAAACCTTGATTGCCCGTGCCTGTGCCGGTGAGGCA
>JAQVCK010000183.1 GCA_028689835.1 Pygmaiobacter sp.
CAGCCCCGCACCCTATCTTCGGGTGCGGGGCTGTTTTCGCTATTTTGCAGCAGGCCACGCCGTAATTGTTACCGGTTTACCGCAGGTACATTTTGTGCCAGCAAGTCACCCGCCCATTGCAGCAAAGCCGGGGTCAGCTCTTCCAGCTTTGGCGCCACGGTAAGCAGGGCGTTTTCTGCAGGGGTCAGGTATTCTTGCAACTCATCTTTGCGCTTAATAAAACGCCCCGTGCGGGCATAGCAGGCCGCACGCAGTACAAAAAATGTACTTTTTTGCAGTGTTACAAGCACTTCTTCACTGCGCTCGTGCAGATAATTGTGCACACAGGCGTGGTAGATATTACCCGCGCCCATAATGACACTTTGCTGCGCGTCTGCCGGGCCTACCTGCTGTTGCAACTCTTGCAAGCTACCCTGCCAAGGCACCGTATCCAGCAAAAAGGTCAATAGGTCACCCTTTTCCCACCCGGCAAGCTGCCGATAACCGGCGACAAACCCGCAGACAAGCTCGCGGTGGGGTAACTCTGCCAGCAGGGCGCGGTATTGCTTTAAATCGTCCATCGTCACTTCATCCAATAACAGAACCACGTCGATGTCACTGTGTTCCGTCGCTTCACCGCGGCCATAGCTGCCTTGTAGACCAATAAACACCACCCGTGCACCAAACGCCGCTTGTACCGCCGCGCAATACTGTTGTTTCCATTCTTCGATTAAAATTGGCACAAATTTGCCTCCTTTTTAAAACAAAGACAACTGCTCTGCCGCCAGCTTGTCCTCAAATGTGTTGAGATAAGTAAAAATTTCATCGGTGTGGTGCAGTACGCCCTGTGCCTCACAGGCCGCATGAAACCGCTTTATCAACGCCGCATTATGCGGGCTGTTGCAAACATACCGGTTGCCAAAAGCCCGCAGGTACTGCTCTTTCATGCCGGGGAAATGCTGGTCCAGTTTTTCGTAAAAATACTCGCGGTTGCCCTCCCGCAGGGTCAGGCCCATGCTAAAGCACAGAATGCCCCGCACGTCGGCGTCAAAGCACCCCTCTAAAATGCTGTTGATATTTTGCCAGTTGTCATTTAAAAACGGCAAAATGGGGGTCAGCCAGACCACAGTGGGGATGCCTGCCTGCTGCAAAATACGCAGCACTTCAAGCCGCCGCTGGGTATTGCAGACATTCGGCTCTAGTATGCCGCAAAGTCGCTCGTCAAAGGTGGTCAGCGTCATCTGCACAACGCACTTGCCTTTGTGCTGCACCCGCTGAAGCAAATCTAAATCGCGCAGTACCCTGTCTGACTTTGTAATGACCGTAAACCCAAAGCCCTGCTGTTCCACCGCTTCTAAACACCCGCGTGTGATGTTATAGGTGAGCTCTGCGGGCTGGTAAGGGTCACACATTGCCCCGGTACCCACCATGCATCGTTGCCGTTTGCTGCGCAGTGCCTGCGCCAGCAACTGGGGCGCGTTGGTTTTTACCTCTACGTCTTCAAAATCGTGCTGCATGTTATAGCATTTGCTGCGTGAGTCGCAGTAGATGCAACCATGTGTGCAGCCGCGGTAGGGGTTGAGCCCGTTTTTCGCCGACAAAATGCCTTTTGCCTCTTTTTTGTGCATCTGCTTCGCCTCACTTTTATTAGCCTAGCCCACCAAAGCACGGGGGCCGCGTGTATGCCACAGCCGCAGACAGCGGGCAGCCGCCTGTTTGCACCCATGCAAACTACCCCCGGTAATGGGGCCGCATTCTTTGCTGCCATGGCACCGTATGCACCGCCGTTACGGTCTGCCGTGCTATTTAATTTTACCATAAACCCTAGTACAAAAAAAGCCCGCCATGCGCCCTACAGGGTGTTTTACTGGCAAGGTGTTTCGCTTGTCAATAAAAAACATCACACAATTTTTCAGTATCCGCGTTTGTTCGACTTTGCGCCCGCTTTGTGCTACACTAGAGTTGTTATTTTGCAAACTAGGGAGGAACTTTTATGGGCTTTGAATTGCCGGTATTTCGCGAGCCGGATTTTACATTGCCGTTTTTGCAGCACGCACCAAACGCCGTGCTTTGCCCTGCCCCGCGGGATGGGGCCGCACCCGGTGGGTACCATTCTACCAGTATGTACCCAGAATACTTTAAGGTGGGCGGCAGCTGGCTGCTAGCGCAGGAAAGCCGGATGGACTGCACCGCCGTACTCAAAAACGGCCGCATTGAAATTGTGGAATTTCGCAATTTAAAACAGGATGACCTTGTTGTTACCGGCCGCTCGGAGGATGGCTCTGAGGGGATTTTTTTGTGGACAAAAGGGTTTTCTGCACCCGGTAATGACGCTCAGGAAGCGTTTGCCTTTCGGCAAGGCCGCTCGCGCGAGACCGGTTATTCGCGCGACTACCGCGAATTGTTGCAGCTGCTGCGCTATGAAAAACAGCACGGGCGCATTTTGTGGGTGATGGGCCCTGCCTGCGCATTTGATGCCGATGCCCGCAGCGCGTTTGCGGCGCTGGTGCGCGGCGGCTATGTAAACGGAGTTATGGCGGGCAACGCACTGGCCACCCACGACCTTGAGGCCGGGTACCTTGGCACTGCGCTGGGGCAAGATGTTCGCACGCAAGAATCCCGCGAGGGCGGGCATTATAACCACCTTGACACCATCAACAAAGTGCGGGAATGTGGGTCAATTACCACATTTATTGAGCAGGGTTATGTGCAAGACGGCATTATGTACGAATGTGTGCAAAACGACGTACCGTTTGTACTGGTGGGCTCGGTGCGGGACGACGGCCCCTTGCCGGAGGTCATCCCGAATGTGTATGACGGGCAGGACGCTATGCGCGCACTAGTGCGCGAGGCAACCACCGTAATCTGTATGGCCACCACACTGCACACCATTGCCACCGGCAACATGACCCCCAGTTACCGGCTGGTAGACGGTGTCGTACGCCCGCTGTATTTTTACTCGATTGACGTATCGGAATTTTCGGTCAACAAACTGCGGGACCGCGGCAGCCTTGCCGTGCGCACTATCGTGACCAATGTGCAAGATTTTGTGGGCAAGATTAGCCGGGCGCTGTGTGAGGATGCACCGGTGTAACATGTACTGTCAAAGCACTGTGGCAGCCCGTGTCGTTGCCCCTGCAAGCCGCTAAAAACACAAACACTTGTTTGCAACAAGAAACACAAAAAAAGAAATGCAGCAAAATGCTGCATTTCTTTTTTATTTGAAATCGGTATCACATATGTAGTTGTACTGCAATGTTTTGCCGCTTAGCGCTTACTATTAAAAGCCTCTACCCCGGGGTAATGGGCCGAAGCACCCAGTGCCTCTTCAATGCGCAGCAGGCGGTTGTACTTTGCAACACGCTCGCTGCGGTTTGGCGCGCCGGTTTTAATCTGGCAGGTATTCAGCGCCACCGCAAGGTCGGCGATTGTCGTATCTTCCGACTCGCCCGAACGGTGGGAAACGACCGCCGTATACCCGGCTTTATGGGCCATTTTAATGGCTTCCAGCGTCTCGGACACCGAGCCAATTTGGTTGAGCTTAATCAAAATGGAGTTACCGCAGTGGTTTGCGATACCCTTTGCAAGGCGCTCGGTATTGGTGACAAACAAATCGTCGCCCACCAACTGAATGCGGTCGCCCAGCTCTTTAGTCAGCAGTTGCCAGCCCTCCCAATCCTCTTCATCAAGGCCGTCCTCAATGGAGTAGATGGGGTATTTATCGACGAGCTTCTTCCAGTGCTGCACCAGCTCTGCCGATGTGAACTTCTGGCCGGATTTCGGCAGCAGGTACTCACCTTTCTTTGCACCCTTCCATTCACTGGACGCAGGGTCCATTGCCAGCACAAAATCCTTGCCCGGCTCGTACCCTGCAAGGCGCACCGCCTCAAGGATATATTCAATGGCCTCTTCGTCGCTTTCCAGGTTTGGCGCAAAACCGCCCTCATCGCCCACCGCAGTGGCAAGCCCTTTAGATTTCAGCAACGATTGCAGCGAATGAAACACCTCGGTGCACCAGCGCAGGCCCTCGCCAAAGCTAGGCGCGCCCACCGGCATAATCATAAATTCCTGCACATCAACGGTATTGGCCGCATGGGCACCACCGTTGAGGATGTTCATCATTGGCACCGGCAGCCGGTTGCCCGAAACACCGCCCAAAAAGCGGTACAGGGGGATGTCTTGCGATGCTGCGGCCGCACGCGCCGCCGCAATAGAAACCGCCAAAATGGCGTTGGCACCAAAATTGGATTTGTCTTTGGTTCCGTCTGCCGCAATCATGGCAGCATCAACCGCATAAGTGTCTGCGGCGTCCAGCCCGGCCAGTGCTTTATTGATTTTTTCGTTGACATTTTTAACTGCTTTTTGCACGCCCTTGCCGCCAAAACGCTTTTTATCGCCGTCGCGCAGCTCCAACGCCTCAAACTCACCGGTTGAAGCGCCACTGGGTGAAATACCGGTTGCAAAGCTGCCATCCGCAAGGTGCACCTCTGCTTCCACGGTGGGGTTGCCGCGCGAGTCGATCACCTCGCGGCCAATGACTTTTACGATTGCTGTATTTATGCTCATAGGATTGCCTCCTGTTCCTGGCCCCTATCAGCGCACTCGGCAGTGTCCGCCGACGCACTGCAAAAGAGCCGAGTTAAATTTTTGGATACCGATTTTTTCGGTTGTTTCTATTGTACACCTAATTTGTTAAATTTTATTGTCTTTTCCAAAATTCTACCTGTTTTTTTCAAAAACAAAGCAAACTACCCCCTAATAAGGGGTACGCCCCAGCCCCGCACT
>JAQVCK010000184.1 GCA_028689835.1 Pygmaiobacter sp.
GGTTTACCTTGCTGCAACAGGCGTTCGCCCGTTTTACCGACGACGACGCGCTGGATGCGTTTTGGCGCCGCCACAAAAACTGGCTGGACGATTATGCGCTGTACACCGCTATCAAGGCGGCAAACGGCCAGCACTCGTGGACCGAATGGCCCGACGATGTGCGGCTGCGCAAACCGGCGGCACTGGCAAAGGCGCGCCGCACACTGCTGCGCGAGCAACAGTTTTGCGTGTTTTTGCAGTACCTGTTTTTTACCCAGTGGGACGCGCTGAAGGCCTATGCCGCGGCCAAAGGGGTGCGCATCATTGGCGACATGCCCATTTATGTAGCGATGGATTCTGCCGACGTGTGGGCGAACAGCGAAATTTTTCAGCTGGATGAAAACAAGCAGCCCACCGAGGTTTCCGGTTGCCCGCCCGACGGGTTTTCAGCCGACGGGCAGCTGTGGGGCAACCCGCTGTACCGCTGGGACGTGTTGGCCCAAAACGGGTACGACTGGTGGATGCGCCGCCTTGCCGCAAGCTTTGAACTGTTTGACACGGTGCGCATTGACCATTTTCGCGGGCTGGAAAGCTATTACGCCATCCCCCACGGCGCACCCAATGCCCGCAATGGCCGCTGGCGCAAGGGGCCGGGGCTCGACTTTATCCGCGCCATGCGCAAGCAGTTTCGCGGGCGGCAGATTATTGCCGAGGACCTGGGCTTTTTGACCCCCAGTGTGCGGCAACTGTTATACCGCAGTGGATACCCCGGTATGAAGGTGCTGCAATTTGCGTTTGACACGCGGGAGGAAAGCGACTATTTGCCCCACAATTACCAAAAAAACTGCGTGGTGTACACCGGCACCCACGACAACGACACCATGCTGGGCTGGCTGCAAACCGCCCGGCGCACCGATGTGCGGTTTGCGCGGCGCTACCTTGACATTCACCACCGTGACGACGAACAGTGGGCGTTTATCCGCGCCGCCATTGCCAGCGTGGCAAACCTTGCCGTCATCCCCATGCAGGACTACCTTGGCCTTGGCGGCGAAGCGCGCATCAACACCCCGTCTACCTTGGGGGGCAACTGGGTGTGGCGCATGGCCCCCGGCAGCGCCAGCGACACGCTGGCCGCGCGCATTGCCGGGCTGTGCAGCCTGTTTGGCCGCGCCCCAAAACCCTGACCACCCCCACAAACCACACCGACCGGCCGCCGCGCGGCCCTGCACCAAGGAGGTACCCGTTATGCTGAACGAACAAACCGAAGCCCTGTACCACAAACCGGTAACACAGTGCACCGATGAAGAGCTGTATGTCGCCGCACTGGCCCTGTGCTGCAAGCGGGCCGAAACCCTGCCCACCCCCGCAGCGCAGCGCAAGCTTTACTACCTTTCGGCCGAATTTCTGGTTGGCCGCCTGCTGGCCTGCAACCTGCTGAACCTTGGCCTGTGGGACGAAGTGGAGGCAGAGCTTGCCGCCGCGGGCAAAAGCATTGCCACGCTGGAGGACGCAGAGCCGGAGCCCAGCCTTGGCAACGGCGGCCTTGGCCGCCTTGCCGCCTGCTTTTTGGATTCGATTGCCACGCTGGGCCTGCCGGGTGACGGCGTGGGCCTGTGCTACCACGAAGGGCTGTTTCGGCAAAAATTTGTGGACAAAAAGCAGACCGAGCTGCCCGACGGCTGGTTGCAGCAAAACAACTGGCTGGTGGACACCGGCCGCAGCTTTGAGGTGACGTTTGGCTTTGGCCGGCTGCGCGCAAAGCTGCTGGACATCGACGTGCCCGGCTATGGCGGCAAAACGAAAAACCGGCTGCATCTGTTTGACCTTGACGGGGTAGACCCGGCAATCATCACCGGCGGCATTGCGTTTGACAAAGAGGACCTTGCGCACAACCTGACGCTGTTCCTTTACCCGGACGACTCGGACCACAAGGGCCGCATGCTGCGCATTTACCAGCAGTATTTTTTGGTCTCGTGCGCCGCGCAGCTGATTTTGGGCGACCTTGCGGCAGCCGGGCGCACACTGCGCGAGCTGCCCGACGCGGTGGTGATTCAGATCAACGACACTCACCCGTCGATGATCATCCCCGAGCTGGTACGCCGGCTGATGGCGCAGGGCATCCCGTTTGACGAAGCCGCCGACCTTGTGACGCGCACCTGCGCGTACACCAACCACACCATTTTGGCCGAAGCGCTGGAAAAATGGCCGCTGGCAGACCTCGCGACCGCCGTGCCCGCGCTGGTGCCGGTCATCACTGCGCTGGCAGAGCGCGCCGCCGAGCGGCACCCCGCCCCACAGCTTGCCATCATTGACGAGCAACAGCGGGTACACATGGCCCGCATGGATTTGCACTATGGGTTTTCGGTCAACGGCGTGGCTGCGCTGCACACCGAAATTTTAGAGATGTCCGAGTTAAAGCCGTTTTACGACATTTACCCCGAAAAATTTTCGAACAAGACGAACGGCATCACCTTCCGCCGGTGGCTGATGGTGGCAAACCCGGCGCTTTCGGCTTTTATCAGCCGCCACATCGGCGACGGCTGGCACCAGAACGCCGACGAGCTTGCCGGTCTGCTGGCGCTGCAAAACGACGCCGAGGCACTGGGCGAACTGTGCGAGATTAAGCGGCAGAACAAGCTGCGGCTGGCGGCCGCCCTTGCCACACAGGACGGCATTGCCCTGAACCCCGAAAGCATTTTTGACGTGCAGATTAAGCGGCTGCACGAGTATAAGCGCCAGCAGATGAACCTGCTGTATATTATTTGGAAGTACCGCGAGATCCGCGCGGGCAACCTACCCAAACGCCCCATTACCTTTTTGTTTGGGGCCAAGGCTGCGCCTGCCTATGTGCTGGCAAAGGACATCATCCACGCGTTGCTATGCCTTGCGCAGGTCATTGAGCAGGACCCTGCCGTCTCGCCGTGGCTAAAGCTGGTGTTTGTCGAAAACTACAATGTCTCCCGCGCAGAAAAGCTCATCCCGGCGGCAGACGTGTCCGAGCAGATTAGCCTTGCCTCCAAAGAAGCGTCCGGCACCGGCAACATGAAGTTGATGCTGAACGGTGCGCTGACCCTTGGCACGCTGGACGGCGCCAATGTGGAGATTGCAGACCTTGTGGGCAGCGACAACATCTACCTGTTTGGCCGCCACAGCGACGAGGTGATTCGGCTGTATGACGAGGGCAGCTACAATGCCGCCGCGCTGGCCGACGACCCGTTTATTGCCCCGCTGGTCGACTTTTTGCTCAGCAAGCCGATGCTGCGGGCGGGCGACGCGGGCAGCCTAGGCCGCCTGTATCAGGACCTAACCCACAAAGACTGGTTTATGGCGCTGCTGGATTTGCAGGATTATATCCGCGTCAAAGAGCAACTGTTTGACGACTACGAAAACCGCCCGCTGTGGGCACAAAAAATGCTAATCAATATTGCAAAAGCGGGCTTTTTCTCGTCTGACCGCACTATTTTGCAGTATAACCGCGACATCTGGCATTTATAACTTTGTTTTTCCCCTGCCGTTTTTCGGCATCCCCCCGGCAAAGCGCACCCGTTGCGGCGGGCGCGCTTTGCCTTTTTTATTCCCCTTTTCGGCGCCAAAAAGCCCGTCGGGTGCAACGCGTTGCACCCGACGGGCTTTTTTAGTTCTTATTTTGTGCGACTGCCTGCCGCACCGCCCGGTTAAGGCATGCCGTTTTCTTTGATAAAGGTGCCGCTGCGCAGCTCGTCAAACGCCTGCTCCAGCTCAGCGCGGGTGTTCATCACAATCGGCCCGCCCCACGCCACCGGCTCGTGCAGCGGCGGGGCCGCAAAAAAGATGGCACGCAGCACACTGCCCGCGCTGGCGGCAAGCTCTACCTCATCGCCGTCGGTCAATAGCACGGCCGACTTTTCGGCAATCTGCTCGCCGTTCACCCCGCCGTCGCCCTCGATCAAAAACACAAATGCCGTCTGCCCTTGCGGGGCGGGCACCGCAATACTGCTGCCCGCGGGCAGCGTTAAATCTAAAATCGTGGCAGGCAGGTGGCGGGGGGTCACGCCCTTCACGCCGCCAAATTCACCCGAAAGCACCCGCACCTCTACCCCATTTTGCACCGTGTGCCCCATCATGTCCGGGGTGATGCCAAGGTAGGCCGGGTGGGTCATTTTTTCGTCTTTCGCAAGGTTTAGCCAAAGCTGAAAGCCCAGCATGCGCTCGGACGGTTTTGGCATCTCCTCATGCAAAATACCGCTGCCCGCCGTCATCCACTGGCTGTCGCCGGGGCCAATCACCCCGCTGTTGCCAAGGCTGTCTTTGTGCTCAATGCGGCCCGAAATCAAATAGGTCACCGTCTCAATGCCCCGGTGCGGGTGCATGGGGAAGCCCTTGATGTAATCCTCGGGGTCAGTAGAATCAAACGAGTCAAGCATTAAAAACGGGTCAAACTGCTGCACGTCGTCGTACCCCAACACCCGCACTAGGTGTACCCCGGCACCGTCGGTGGCATGAAAGCCACGCAGGACCTTGCGTATTTCTCTTCTGCTCATTGTTCTGTTCCGCCTCCTTCAAATAAATACCCTGTCATGGAAAGTGACCCCATCACACAAATGGGGTTAAACACCGTCACCTGTTCGCCGCCGGTGCAGGCGCCCAGTGTGTACAGCAGTGGGGCGTAATGGTCCGGCATCGGCACCGCAAGGGCCGCCGCCTCACCCAGCCGGTCGTATTGCAGCACCTTGTCGATGTCGCCGCGCAAAACGGCCTCTTTGATGGTA
>JAQVCK010000017.1 GCA_028689835.1 Pygmaiobacter sp.
TTGATATTACCGCGATTGGCTTTTTAATCGGCCAATGTCTGGGCCGCTGGGGCAACTTTGTCAACCAAGAGGCCTTTGGCACCAACACCACAATGCCCTGGGGCATGATCAGCCCGCAGACCACGGCTTACCTCACCTCGGTGCAGCAAACGCTTGCGGCACAAGGGGTACAGGTGGACCCGCAGATGCCGGTACACCCCACATTTTTATATGAGTCTATTTGGTGCTTAGTGGGGTTTATCGTGCTTGCCCTTTACCTGAAGCACCGGCATTTTAACGGGGAAATCGCGCTTTTGTATGTATTTTGGTATGGTACCGGCCGCGCGTGGATTGAAGGCCTGCGCACCGATAGCCTGTATGTGACCGGCAGTTTGCGTATGAGCCAGCTGCTCGCGGTTATCTCCGCGCTGGCAGCGCTGATTACCTGGCTGTACCTGCGCTGGGTCATTTACCGCAAAACCCCGGCACTGGGTTGGGTAGCAGCGCTGGCAGGCGAAGCGGCTACCGCACAAGAGACGTCGTCGGCAGCGACTTCCCCCGCAGAGGAAGTAAGTCAGCCGGCAGAGGAAGAAAGCCAAGGTGTACCTGTGGCCGACGAAACCCCGCAGCAGACACCAGAGACAGTGAAGGAGGGTGAGCCTCATGCAGAGAATTGACGGCAAGGCCCTTGCAGCCCAAGTCAAGCAAAATACTGCCGCAGAGGTGGCGCAATTGCGGCAAAAAGGCGTTGTGCCAAAGCTCTCGGTTATTTTGGTGGGGGATGACCCCGCAAGCAAAGCCTATGTAGGTGGTAAAGCGCGCGATTGTGAGCAATGCGGCATTGAAAGCGAAGTGCTGCATCTGCCCGACACGACGACCGAAGAGGAACTGTTGCTGCAAATTGCACAGCGCAACGAAGACCCTGCCGTCAGCGGCTTGTTGGTACAGTTGCCGCTACCTGCGCAAATTAACGAAAAAAAGGTCATTGACGCCATTGCCCCCGCAAAGGATGTAGACGGGTTTACCCCAATCAATGTGGGGCGCCTGGTAATTGGTGAAGACTGTTTTTTGCCTTGTACACCGGCGGGCTGCATTGAATTGCTGCACTCCACCGGCATTTCGCTGGCAGGCAAGCATGCGGTGGTGTTGGGCCGTAGCAATATTGTGGGCAAGCCTATGGCGTTGCTGCTGTTGCGCGAAAACGCCACGGTGACCATCTGCCATTCCAAAACAAAAGACCTTGCGGCCATTGCCGCGAGTGCCGATATTTTAGTCGCCGCCATTGGCCGCCGCCACTTTGTCACGGCGGACATGGTAAAGGATGGTGCGCTGGTGATTGATGTGGGCATCAACCGCGGCGAAGATGGTAAACTGACCGGCGATGTGGATGAAGCAGCGCTGGCCGAAAAAAACGGTTATATCACCCCGGTGCCGGGCGGTGTTGGGCTGATGACCCGTGCCATGCTGATGGTGAATACCGTACGCGCGGCAAAAAGGCAGAACGGCATTGCCGAATAATGCGGCTTTCGGCGCTATTTGCCTGCTATGAGGCGGTTTTGCTTGACATGCGCTGCGCGGCTATGGTATAGTATTAAAGCCGCATGTGAAGGGCTTTTGAAGTGGCCCGTAAGTTTTATGGGCCCGCCTGAGGCAGCGAGACTTAAAAAAAGAGGTTATCCGAATGTACGCAGTGATCGTTACCGGCGGTAAACAGTACCGCGTTCAAAAGGGCGATGTCATCTACGTCGAGAAGCTGCCGGCAGAGGCAGGCAACGAGGTCACATTTGATCAGGTTCTCGCAGTAGGCGAAGATGGTGCCGTCAAGTTTGGCACACCGGTTGTTGAGGGTGCAAGCGTTAAAGGCAACGTTGAAAAGCAGGGCAAGGGCAAAAAGCTGTATATCCTGCGCTATCGTGCAAAAAAGGGCAGCATGCGCAAAATTGGCCATCGCCAGCCCTTTACTAAAGTTACCATTACAGAAATTGTTGGTTAATCGGGAGGTGTAATCAGTATGGCACATAAAAAAGGCGGCGGCTCTACTAAAAACGGCCGTGATTCAGAGTCCAAGCGTTTGGGCGCAAAGCGCGCCGACGGCCAGTTCGTTCTTGCTGGCAATATTCTTGTACGTCAGCGTGGCACCCACATTCACCCGGGTGAGAATGTTGGGCTGGGCAGCGACGACACACTGTTTGCTCTCACCGACGGCGTCGTTCGTTTCGAGCGTCTCGGCAAAGACCGTAAAAAGGTCAGCGTGAAGCAGTAACAGGCGTATAAAACGAGAAGGGGGCAAAACGCGGCAAGCGTTTTTGCCCTTTTTTTCTGTTCGCGACCATTTATCATCATGGCGGCCCCGGTGGCTGCCGTATCACTACCGTGGAGGTGACGTTCTGTGTTCGTAGACGTGGCAAAAATTAGTATCCGTGCCGGCAAAGGTGGCGACGGCGCGGTATCGTTTCATAGAGAAAAATACGTGGCGGCCGGCGGGCCGGACGGCGGCGATGGTGGCCGTGGTGGGGACGTAATCTTCGTAGCAGACCCCAATCTTTCTACCTTGATGGATTTTCGGTATAAGCGCAAATATGCGGCGCAGGATGGTGAAAACGGGAAGGCCAGCAATAGCTCTGGCAAAGCTGGCACCAACCTTGTCATTCGGGTGCCACAGGGCACGCTGATTAAAGATGCTAAAACGGGTGGGCTGATTGCCGACCTTTCAGATGAAAAACCATTTATTGTGGCAAAAGGTGGCCGCGGTGGGCTGGGCAACCAACATTTTGCCACCCCAACGCGCCAAATTCCGCGTTTTGCAAAGCCGGGCCTGCAGGGCGAAGAGTTGCTTGTACAATTAGAGTTAAAGCTCATTGCCGATGTCGGGCTGATTGGGTTCCCCAATGTGGGTAAAAGCACAATCATCTCGTGCATCAGCGCGGCAAAGCCCAAAATTGCAAACTACCACTTTACCACCTTGTCCCCGGTGCTGGGGGTTGTGCGCGTGGCGGAGGAAGCCAGTTTTGTTGCGGCGGATATCCCCGGCCTAATTGAGGGCGCAGCAGATGGGGTCGGCCTGGGGCACGACTTTTTGCGCCATGTTGAGCGTTGCCGCCTGCTATTACATGTCGTAGATGTTTCCGGCAGTGAGGGGCGTGACCCCAAAGAGGACTTTGAAAAAATCAATGAAGAGCTGGCGCGTTTTTCACCGGCACTTGCGGCCCGCCCGCAAATCGTTGCGGCGAATAAATGCGACATTGCGAGTGATGAACAGATTGCCGATTTTAAGGCCTTTATCGAAGAAAAGGGCCTGCGTTTGGTACTGGTCAGCGCAGCGACCGGCAAGGGTATCGATAAGCTACCTGGCATCATTTACGAGCAACTGCGCGAATTGCCGCCGGTAGAGACCTTCACCCCGGACTATGTAAAACCGGTCGCCGGTGGTGGGCGCGAGTTTACTGCCCAAAAAGAAAAGGATGGCAGCTTTACGGTGGCTGCCCCTTGGCTGGAACGTATTCTGGAGGGCAGCAACTTGGACGACTACGAAAGCTTGCAGTATTTCCAAACGCAGATTGCCGAATTTGGTGTGCTGGATAAGCTGAAAGAGCTTGGCATGCAGGATGGCGATACGGTGCGTATTGGTGATTTTGAGTTTGATTATATATTCTAAATGTAACAAAAGGCCGCGCGTGCGGTGCAACACCCAAAGGAGGGATATGGTTGCTATTTGAGTCTCAAAACCAGATCGACCTGCGTGAGCGCAGCCCACTGGAACTGGCGTTTGTTGGAGACGGTGTGTACGAGCTGTTGGTGCGTGCACGCGAAGTAGAGCGTACCCGCATGAGACCCAACCGGCTGCACAGCAGTGCGGTGAAATTTGTCAGTGCAAAAGGACAGTTTGAGGCGCTGCGTTTTATTGAGCCAATTTTGACCGACGAAGAGCGTGATATGGTGCGCCGTGGGCACAATGCAAGCAAAGCCAGTGTAGCAAAAAACGCCTCACCGGAAGAATATCGTGCTTCTACCGGGTTTGAATGTTTGCTGGGGTACTTGTACCTCAGTAAACGCACTGAGCGTATTGAAGAACTATTTGATGCTATTTGGGTACAGTTTTCTGCCCAGTGGGCCTGTTAGGGTGCCAAAACCCTATAGTTGTAAGGCAAACGGGTTGAGATTCGTTATAAAGAGGTGGGGGCAATGCAGGCAGATGCACTTTTAATCAACCGCTGTAATGCACTGTTGCCCGGTGGATATGCGGCGTATTTTCCAGAAGGTACACCGCTGCAACGCGGGGTAACAGTCAATACGCTGCGTGCCAACCCACCGCAGTTCGCAGCCAAGGCACCGTTTATTGTGCAACAAAGCCCATTCTGCGCTGCCGGTTTTATTGTGAAGCAGGCTGAAACAGGCCTTGGCCGCCACCCTTACCACCACGCGGGCGTTTATTACGCGCAAGAGCCCTCTGCCAGTGCCGCAGCACCACTTCTTGGCGTACAGCCGGGTGAACGTGTTTTGGACCTTTGCGCGGCGCCAGGGGGGAAGACGGCCCAGCTTGGGGCCGCACTTCGGGGTAGCGGCATTTTGTACGCCAATGAGTTTGTGGCAAAGCGTGCTGCGGTGTTGCTGTCGAATGTTGAGCGCATAGGGGCGCCTAATGTTGTCGTGCTTAACGAGACTGCCGAGCGCCTTGGGCAGGCGTTTTGTGGCTTTTTTGACCGCATTCTGGTCGATGCCCCGTGTAGCGGCGAGGGTATGTTTGACAAAGAACCCGCGGCCCTTGCCCAACACAGCGAACAGCTGATTGAACAATGTGCGGCACTGCAACGACAACTACTCGCCGCGATTGCCCCGGCATTGCGCCCGGGGGGCACGTTGCTTTATTCTACCTGCACCTTTGCACCACAGGAGGATGAAGGCACGGTAGGCGCGTTTTTGCGTGCGCACCCGGATTTTGTGCTGGAGGATCTTTCTAATGCAGGGTTTGGCTGTGCGGGGCATGAGAGCTGCTGTACCGAGGGCCCGGTGGAAGTTCAAAAACTGCGTCGCATTTACCCGGTACACGGCGGCGCCGGGCATTTTATGGCTCGTTTTCGCAAAATGGGGGAGGCACCGCCTGCCCAGTTTGCGCCCCCAATTGCTAAAAAAACGGTACTTGCCCCAGCACAAGACTTTTTAACACAGCAATTTGGGCCGTCGCTGGCCCGGCACGCGTTTGCGCTAGAGCAAGGCCGGGTTGTGCTGTTGCCAGATGGTACGTTTCTGCCGCGGGGGTTACATATTTTGCGTGCTGGGGTACTGGCGGGTGAAGTTGTGGCTTCCGGTAGAGGAAAAACCCGGTTTGAGCCGCATCACCACCTATACATGGCGTTTGGCCCAGTCGCAACACAGAGCGTACAGCTGCCCATAGGGGATGCGCGCGCCGAGGCGTGGCTTCGCGGGGAAGAAATCGCCGCCCCCGATATGCCCAATGGATATGTTTCTGTGCTGTATGACGGTTACCCGCTTGGGTTTGGCAAAGCCTGCAGTGGGAGGGTGAAAAACCACTACCCCAAAGGGCTGCGAAATTTGAAATAATTTGCATGATATGGTAAACTAATAAAGTTACAATAGTGGAAAATGGCCACTGTTTTACTGTTTTTTAAGCTGCTTTACACAGCGGAATCTGGCCTGTCCCGCCGGGTGCGGGCGAGGCGTATACGGAGGAAGATTATGTCAGGTCATTCAAAGTGGAACAACATCAAACGCAAGAAAGAAAAAACAGATGGTGCCAAGGCTGCAATCTTTACCAAAATGGCGCGCGAAATCGCAATGGCGGTACGCGAGGGCGGCGGGGCCGACCCCACTACCAACGGCAAGCTGCGTGACGTTGTGGCAAAAGCAAAAGCCAATAATGTGCCCAACGACAACATCAACCGTGCCATTAAAAAGGCAAGTGACGATGACAAGGCAAACTATGAGGTAATCATGTATGAGGGCTATGGCCCATCGGGTGTTGCGGTAATGGTAGAGACTTTGACGGATAACCGCAACCGCACGGCTTCCAGTGTGCGCCATGCCTTTGATAAATACGGTGCCAGCCTTGGTACCACCGGCTGTGTATCGTTTCTGTTTGCCAAAAAAGGTGTGCTGGTCATTGAGGCAGAGGGGCACGACGAAGACACGGTGATGGAGGACTGTTTTGAAGTAGGCGCTGAAGATTTTGATGTTGGCGAAGATTATATGCAGATCACGACCGACCCCAGTACACTACATGATGTGCGTGAATCGCTGGAGAAAAAAGGATACAGCTTTATTTCTGCCGATGTCCAATATCTGCCGTCAACAACGGTAAAACTTTCAGCGGCCGAGGACCTGAAGAAAATGGGCCAGTTGCTGGATGTATTGGATGAAGATGAGGATGTGCAGAATTTTTGGCACAACCTAGAGAACGAAGAGGACCTTGACCGCTAAATTCTATGGCGGCACAACAGCAAATCTGTTTGCACAGAAAGGGCTGAAAAGTTATGAGCTACGAAAAAATTTGTACAGCCTGTCATAAAACTTTCCCAGCAAATGAAACGGTTTGCCCGTTTTGCAATACCGGCTGTCCGAATGCGAACCCTGGCGGCACACTGCCGGAAGGCGTGCTACTTGCTGAAAAGTATATTATTGGACGCGTTACCGAAGTGGATGGCGAGGGCATTACCTATGAAGCCGTAGAAAAAGAGAGTGGCTTGCCGGTAGTCATCAAGGAATATTTACCGGTCACGCTTTGTGCCCGGCGCGATGAAAATGGTGCTGTTGTGGTAAAGGTCGGCAGTGAAGTGCCATACAAAACGACGATGGTCGATTTTGTTGACCTGTATAAAAACCTGATGCAACTGGGTGCCCGGCCAGGGCTTGCGCCGGTCAAAGGGCTGTTGAAAGAAAACAATACAGTTTATGCGGTGATGGGGTATATTAAAAGCATTACCCTCACCGATTGGCTAAACCGCCAGACTGACCTGCTTACCTACGAGCGCTGCATCACGTTGCTAGAGCCGGTGTTAGACGGCCTTGCCGCAATGCATGCGGTGGGGCTGATTCACCGTGGTATCAGCCCAGATAATATTCGTGTCACGCCGGATGGCCGTACTTTTGTTGCCGGGTATGCGACACTTGCATTGCGCAGCTTAAATTCAGAACTAAAACCGAATCTCTGCGATGGGTACTCGGCACCAGAGCAATACTCGGTGAGTGAATTTCAGGGCCCCTACACCGATGTGTATTCGGTGGCGGCGGTATTGTACAAAATGTTGGCGGGCACTGCACCGGTTTCGGCAGCTGGTAGGGGAGAGGGCTGCCCAACGCTGAAACAGCTTGGGGCAGAAGTATCTGCGCAGGTCTCCCGTGCCGTAGACCACGCGATGTGGGGCAATACCACCCGGCGCACCCAAACGATTGCCGCCCTGCGGGAAGAGCTTGCGAGCGGGGACAAAAACGGGGTCGACGCCACCCGCGTTGTGCCTTCTGTTTCAGGCCGTGGTGGCAAGCTTGATGGCCGCCAGGCATTGATGATTGCCGGTGGGGTTGTCGCTTTGTTGTTGGTCGTATTGCTTATCTGGCTGATGATCCGCGGGATGGTTCCAAAGGCCCCCACATCATCCAGCCTGCCCCAAAGCAGCAGTGTGGTTTCGGCCACTCCAACGCCCACCCCAACCCCGGCCCCAACAGCTGAACCGGTGGTTAAGGTGCCTAACTTTGTAAACCAGCTTTATACCGATATTCAGGCGAATACCGAATATCAGCAAAAGTTTATTTTTAATGTCACTGAGGAATATTCCGACAATGTGGATAAGGGCAAGGTCATCAGCCAAACGCCGATATCCGATGCCGACCGCCCCGCCGACCACCGTATTGATTTAGTGGTCAGCAAAGGTAGAAAATCTGTTACCGTACCGGATTTCCGCAACTATACGCGTGGCGACGTGGTTACTGTTTTGACGAATGCGGGTATTAAAGCAGAGAACATTCGTTTTGCCGAAATCGCGAATGATGGCACGATGTCGCCGGGCCTTTCGGTAAAAGCCGACCGCGAGGTTGGCTCTGAGATGAACCCAGAGCTGGATACAATCACCGTTTATATGGCAGGGCCGATTCCGACCCCGACCCCAACGCCAATCAACATTTCAGTTTCTGGCTAATATCCTTATTTGTAAAAAAGCCACAGCACCGGTATTACAGGTGCTGTGGCTTTTTGCATTGTGCTTATTGATTGCTTTGGGTGCCTAAAATGACAACCTAGATGAAAGTAGGCGTTTACTGTAGGGCAAAGCACCTATGAGGGGCCCCAAAAGGTGCGTATTTAAAATTATGCAAAATGAAAGCCGGTGCAAAGTGCACCGGCAAATGGCCCAATAAAATACCGGCCTGCCTTGTGGCGGGGCCGGTACTGTTGTTTATTCGCTGACGAAGGGCAGCAGTGCAAGGTGACGTGCACGCTTAATGGCGATGGTCAGCTCACGCTGATGCTTCGCACAGGTGCCGGTCACGCGGCGGGGGATAATCTTCGAACGCTCAGAAATATATTTGCGCAGTTTCACAACATCTTTATAATCGATGTGCTCGACGCGGTCAACGCAAAAGCTGCAAACCTTCTTGCGGCCCCTTCTCTGGGGGCGGCCGCCTCTTTCCGGTCTCTCGGTTCTTTCCAAAGTGCTTACCTCCTTATTTCAATAAGATCAAAACGGCAAATCCTCGTTGTCATCAACTACAGCAAAATCATCGGCCGAGCCCTGCGAAAATGCGGGGCTGGTGTTGGCCTGAGAGCCTGCGTAGTCGGGCGTAGAGTAAGTACTGTGCTGACCGCCTCCACTAGAACCTTTGGAGTCTGCAAAATACACATTGTCCGCCAAAATTTCAACAGCTTTGCGCTTGTTGCCCTGCTTATCTTCATAAGTACGGGTCTGCAGGCTGCCCTGCAGGGCCATCATCTGACCTTTTTTGAAATATTTGGTAATAAACTCTGCCGTAGTACGCCATGCGACGATGTCAATAAAATCGGTCTGGCGCTCGCCGCCCTGTTTTACATAGCTGCGGTTGACTGCAAGAGTAAAAGTTGTAATCGAAACACCATTTGGGGTCTTGCGAAGCTCGGGGTCTGCGGTCAGACGGCCGAGTAAAGCTACAACGTTCAGCATCTTTTTCCCTCCCTTATTCGCCCTGTGCGATAATCAGAGTCCGCAGAATACCATCGGTGATTTTGTACACACGATCCAGCTCTGCGGGGAAATCGACTTCACTGCTGAAGTTGATCAGCACATAGTAGCCGTCGGTTTCGTCATTGATGGGGTAGGCCAGCTTACGCTTGCCCCACTCGTCAACAGATTCGACCGTACCGTTTTTCTCGATCAGAGCTTTGAACTTCTCAACGAGAGCCGCCGTCTCCTCCTCGGTAATCGCGGTGGAGAGAACCATTACAGTTTCGTACTTCTTCAATTCTGTACACCTCCTTTTGGACATATGGCCCCTTTGCAGGGGCAAGGATCACATACGCGAAATTCGCGCAGCACTTTATTATACCCCGCGGAGGGGATTAAAGTCAACTAAATCAAACAAAATCTCTAAAAAGAATATTACAGTGTTTTGGCAATTTCTTTTAAATAAGCGGTAAACTCGGCACCAATCTGCGGGTGATGCAATGCCGTTTCTACCTGTGCCTGCATCACACCCAATTTAGAGCCCATATCGTAGCGCTTGCCGGTAAAATCAACGCCGGTCATGCCACCCGCACGTGCAATCATTGCCATGGCATCGGTGAGCTGAATTTCCCCCCCCGCGCCTGGCTGGGTGGTTTCAAGCAAGTCATAAATTTCCGGGGTCAACAGGCAGCGCCCTAAAATAGAAAACAGGCTAAATTCCTCCCCAGGGGCCGGTTTTTCAATCATGTCGGTGATGTTATAAAGGTTATCCTGCAAATGGGCCACTTTCATTGAGGAATATTTTACAATTTGTGCAGGGGTAACCTCTTTAATGCCGACACAGGGTTTACCGTAAGTTTCGTATGCACGAATCAACTGTGCCGCCACCGGGTCTTTACCCATAATCACATCGTCGCCGTACAACACGACAAAGGGTTCGTCACCGGTAAAGCTGCGGGCCTTGCTGATTGCATGGCCAAGGCCTTTGGTCTCGCGCTGGCGGATATAGCTGATATTCGCAAGGTTTGCGATTTCAATGCACTCGCTCAGCATTTCGTCTTTATGCGCGTGCGCAAGGTTTGCCTCTAATTCGGGGCTGCGGTCAAAATGATCTTCAATTATTTCTTTGTTACGCCCGGTAATAATCAGGATATCTTCAATGCCGGCGGCAACAGCTTCTTCTACAATATATTGTATGGCGGGCTTGTCAACAATGGGTAACATTTCTTTGGGCATCGCTTTTGTGGCGGGCAGTACTCTGGTCCCCAGCCCTGCGGCGGGGATAACAGCCTTTCTGACTTTCATGAAAAATCTCCTTTATGGAAGTAATACAGGGGGATTCCCTTCGCAAACTAAAACGAGTAATTGCGACAAAAAGTTACAAGCCACCACCCATAAAAATCATAGCCGCGGCATTAAGCAGATACAGGGCGACAACAATCACCAGTACAGCGCGGCTAAACCCACCTTTTTTGCGCAGCGAAGCATAGTATTCATCTTTATCCGCGGTGTTTTGCTGCAACTTGCGAATGCGCTTAGCACAGGTGCGGCGGTAAAACCAAGCACCAAACAATCCCCAAATCACAATTTGCAGTATGCCAAGCGCCAAAGAGCTTACCAAAGAAATTGAGCTGAGTGAAGACAAGCTGATTGGTAGAAACATCAAATAGCCAGCCTGTTTTAGCATCAACAATCTTGCAGGGATGTTTAATACGATTTCAAGTAACAATGCAAGTGCCCCTTGCAACCACATTTTACGGTAAAAAAAGTATAAATAGGGAAACAATGCAGCGCTGAAAACAAACCCTGTTTTTTGCCCTGTGGCATCCATCCGCTTGAATTGGTAAATATAATAGGGCGCACTGGGCCCAATAAAAGCCTCCCAGTCTTTGACAGGGATGCCGTCAATCTCCCCAATTTGATTATTTTCTTCTAGGCCTGCGTACATTGAAGAAAAGCGCTCAAACCCCTCCGGCAGAAAGCTTTTTTGTGTAGTATTAGGGGTGGGGTCTTCACGCAGAGAGGCACCACAATGCTCGCAAAAAGTTTGGTCGTCCGCATAGGGCGACCCGCAGTTCGGGCACTTTTTTAAAACGGGTGCGCTGGCTGGGCGCTTCCATTCAAAATCTGGGCCGTGCATCTCTTCAAATACGCAGGCACCTTGTAATTCGTAACAGGCGCGGTGGTAAGGGGCACCGCAATCTGGGCACACCACAATATCATCCCCGGGTGCGAACGGCTTTTTACAAACGGGGCAGTTGCAACCCTCATAATGATGCATAGAGAACCTCCATAAAATCAGCATAAACCCAATGAATTCAATAAAAAACATTATACCGCAACGCTGTATAAAATGCAAAGAAAATGAGACCAATGCGCCCCTTTACAAGCTGGCTACAAGCCGATATAATAAAATACTGGGAAGAAATGCACCACAGTGCGCCTTATGGGGGGCACTGTGGTGAAAGAATATTAACCGGCCCAGTGCCGGGACCGGAGTGTACAAATGATCATTTTAGACGAAATAAAGCATGACCTTTCACTGCTGGGGCCAGAGGTGGAGGACATGGGGGATGCACTGGCAATCCCTGCAAACAGCCGCCGTTATGAGGAGCTGACCCAAAAAAGCTCGGAGCCCGGTTTTTTTGACGATGCGGAAAACAGCCGCCAAGTATTTGCAGAGATGAGTGGCATCAAGCAAAAGCTGGACAAATATGAGGACCTGAAAAGTTTGTTCTCTGATGCAGAAACCTTTGTGGAGCTAGCAGAGGAGATGGATGACCCCGACCTGTTGCCAGAAGCGCAAGAGCACGTAGAGAATGTACAAAAAAAGCTGGAAGAATTGCGCCTGATCGCGCTGCTGTCCGGCGAATATGACAGCAAAAATGCCATTCTGACTTTTCATGCTGGGGCAGGCGGCACCGAGGCACAGGACTGGGTAGAAATGCTATACCGTATGTATACCCGTTTTGCGGCAAGCCATGGGTTTGAAGTAGAGGTGCTTGACTATCTGGATGGGGACGAGGCAGGCATTAAAAGTGCGTCTATTATGATTAAGGGCACCAATGCGTATGGCTTTTTAAAAAGCGAAAACGGGGTGCACCGGTTGGTGCGTGTCTCCCCGTTTGATTCGTCGGGTCGCCGCCACACCAGTTTTGCCTCGCTGGAAGTGATGCCGGAAATTGATGATACCATTGAAATTGACATCCGGCCGGAAGATATTAAAATGGAAGTATACCGCGCTTCCGGCGCAGGCGGGCAGCACATCAACAAAACATCTTCTGCCGTGCGTTTAATTCACATCCCCACCGGTATCGTGGTGGCTTGCCAAAACGAGCGCAGCCAGTTCCAAAACCGGGATATGGCCATGAAAATGCTGAAAAGCAAGCTGTTTCAGGTAAAGGAGCGCGAACACCTTGACCGTATTGACGACATTAAAGGGGAGCAACTGCAAATTGCGTGGGGCAGCCAAATCCGCAGTTATGTCTTTATGCCGTACACGCTGGTTAAAGACCACCGTACCGGGTATGAAAACGGTAACGTCAATGCCGTAATGGATGGCGACCTGGACGGCTTTATCAATGCTTATTTAAAAGCGGCCAGCAAGGGTGAGTTATAAGCGTTGGGCTACCGCCATAGTTTGCGTTTTAATTTTGTAACAAAACGAGCGCCGTGAAATACACGGCGCTCGTTTTTTATGGGCAGGGTAGGGGGGCAGAGGAGCAGCTTAGCCAACTACGGGCTTGCAGCCGATCGATGCCATAAAACGGTCACAGGCGGCGGCCCCGGCAGCTGTTTGTTTAAAGACACCCGCGTCCTCTAGGCACCGGGCAAATTTGGCGCCAATTTCTTTTTGCAGTACTTCTTCGGCAGTGGGCGGTGCAAGTGCGGTGCCATAGCGCGCGCATAACTCGTCAATCCACGCACGGTGCACCGGTAGCGCCCGCTTTGCTTCTTCGGCGGCCAGGGCCCCGCAAAGCACATCGGCAATTTGCGCACTTTGCTCTTTTAGGCGGCTGGGCAAAATGGCAAGCCCCATCACTTCAATCAGGCCGATATTCTCTTTTTTAATATGGTGTAAGTCTTGATGTGGGTGAAAAATGCCGTCCGGGTATGCCGCGCTGGTGGCATTGTTGCGCGGTACTAAGTCTAAAACATAACCGTCCTGCTGCGTATAATGCAAAATGGGGGTCACGGTGTTGTGTGCTACCTGCTCGCCTTTGGTGCCACTGTACGCAATGATGTCAACACTTTCATCACTGTACGAGCGCCATGCATTGAGTAACAGGTCGGCAAAATCAATCAACTGGTGGATATTCTGGCCAATGCAGCGGATGGTGGAGACCGGCCAGTGGATGCGCTGGATGGTAATTTCGGCAAACGCATCACTGTGGTATCGCTGTTGGGCCGTCGCACTTTGCATGGGAAACGCGTAGTTGCCACCCTGAAAATGATTGTGGGACAAAATGCTGCCGCCGACAATGGGGAGGTCGGCGTTGCTGCCGCAGGTGTAATGTGGGAACTGCCGCACAAAGTCAAATAGTCGCACAAAGGTGTTGTGGTCTATTTTCATCGGCTCGTGTCGCGCGCCAAACACAATGCAGTGCTCGTTGTAATACACATACGGCGAATATTGCAGGTACCACGGTTCACCCGCAAGCGTCACCGGTACCACGCGGTGGGTTTGCCGGGCAGGGAAGTTAACCCGGCCGCCATAGCCGATGTTTTCAAGGCACAGCATGCATTTGGGGTACCCGGCAGCGGGCTGGTTGCGCTCTAAGGCGATGGTTTTTGGGTCTTTTTCGGGTTTGGTCAGGTTGATGGTGTTTTCCATGTTGCCATAAGGGCTGGCATAGCCCCATTTGATATTGCGCGCGATATCCGCGGTGCGGATATAGTTGCTGACAATGCAAAGCTGGTAAAAGTAATCGGTTGCGGCGCGGATGCCCTGCTCTTTGCGCAAACGCTCAAATTCGGCACAAACTTCGCTTTCGCGCGGCATGAAAACCCCCATGATGCGGGCTTCAAAGTTAACACGCAGCGCATGCACATCTGCATCATAAAGCCCCATTTTGCCGCCAAGGGCAGAAAGAGCAGTCAAAATTTCAGCCGGGGTGTCGGGGCTTTCTTGTGGCAAGGGGCCGGTGTATGGTTCGCTAAGGCCAAACAGGTCCAGCAATGTATTGCGGGCTATGATGGCATCCAGCCTGCCCACAAGGCCACAGCTGACGCCAAAACGCACAAGCCGTTCAATTTCATAAGAAGCCTGATTCATGAAAGATCCCTCCCATAGTGGCGGTAGATTGCCAGCCGTGGGGTGGGCCGGCAACCATAAATTTGTTGCAACATCTTTACTATATTGCTTTTATTATAAGGCTTTTAGCAAGGGATAAACATACAAATTTGTTGCAGCCACATGCAAGAAAAAAGAAAACCACCCACACCGGAGGCACGGGCCAGAGGCGGGGCGGTAAAAAACAAGCTGAAATATTGGCTTTAATTTAAAATCTGGCCCGCATAGTTTTGTTCAATCGTGCGGATCAACAGGTACATTGTCTCGTTGCGCGGTGCGCTGATGCCCAAGGCACGGGCCTTGTTGACCACACCGCCATTGATGGAGCCTACCTCGGTGGGGCGCTTATTCAGCACATCCTGCTCGGTGCTGGTCAAGTGGTCGCTCATCTCGGCCATTAGCCGGTGAAAATTCTCTTTGATTGCCTCGGCATTTAGTGGGGCACCGTCGGCTTTTGCCACGGCAGCCACTTCGTCAATAATCTGGTCGGCAAGGGTAATGGCTTCCGGCGTGGTGCTCAATACGCCACACCGCAGGCGGCAGACCGAAGTGATGCTGTTGGCAGTTGCGTTGATGGCAACCTTCGTCCAGATAGCCGTCATAATATCCGGTGCGATAGTGCAGTTTAAGCCGGCGTGGTCAAAGACATCACACACCTGCTGCAAAAACAGTGTCACACTACCGTCGGCATTCATAATAGCCGTATGTCCCTCGCCAATCGAGCGCACGCTGCCAATGCGGATTAAATCGCTGGGGAAATTGCTGGTGCCAATGATGATGCGCGCCGCCGGGATAAATTCTTCAATCAACTCGCGGTTGCCAAGCCCATTTTGCAAGCTCATCACCACGGTGTGCTTGCCGATAAAACCGCGTGCACTTTCCAGCGCGGCGCGCGAATACATGGCTTTGGTAAACAGCAATACAAGGTCGGCGGTGTCCGGCACGTCTGCCGCAAGATAGGCAGCTACCGGTGCGCGGTGTTCGCCATCGGCAAGCTGCAATAATAGCCCCTCGGTACGCATGGTCTCAATCGCGGCAGGTACGACGTCAATCATTGTGACATCCTCACCTGCCAGTGCAAGTTTTGCGCCGTAAAGCGTTCCCATCGCCCCGGCGCCAATAATCGCAATTTTCAAAAAAGCCCCTCCTGTTAAACGGTGTTTGCAGTTGCCCGGTTTTGTGCCGGGCAAACAAAGGGGTACGAAGGGGCCCTAGCCCCTTCGTACCCCTTTGTACTGATAAAGTATAGCACAAAAATACCCTATTGTAAAAGTGTGATATTTTTGCAACTGGTCAATGCTGCGCTGCGGTTTTTAATAAGCGAATGTCATCGCCAAAAAAATGCACCAGTGTACAACTGCCAAGCAGGCGGCTTGCCACCTTTTCGGTGTAGCGGCTATTTAATGTTTGCTGGCTGCGAATATTACTGGTATAAATGGTGGGCAGTTTGCGGCACAGCCGGGTGTCCACAATGCGGTACAGGCAGCTGGATACAAACGGTGTTAAAAACTCGGTGCCAAGGTCGTCTAAAATCAACAACTCAGCCTCCAGCATCGCCTGCAAGGTTTCGCCACCGCCGGTATAACGGTCGCGGTCAATGTCGGCAAACGCTGTTTGGCTGCTGAGATACAGTACGTCAAAACCGGCGTTCAGCACACGGTTTGCAATCGAGAGTGCAAGGTGCGTTTTGCCAAGGCCGGCATCCCCGGCAAAAAACAGGCTGGGACAATCGGCAGAAAAATGCTGTGCATAATCCACACACTGTGGCAGGATGCTGCGCATGTTTTCGCGTGGTGAAAAGCCGAATTCCGGGTTGGGCTGGTCGGAATAATAATCAAGTGAAAAATTTTCAAAATTACAGGATGAAAGAGGGGAAAGCCCGCCAAGCTCCTGCCGGCGCAGCTGGTGCATCAACTCGGTGACACAGTTGCAGGTGTGCCCGTCATGCAGGCCGGTGTCGCTGCAAATGTGGCAGGTGAACTGCGGTTGCAAAAAGTCTGGCGCAAAACCGGCTTGTGTCAGTAAGTCACGCCGTTGTGCCTCAATTTCCCGCAATATGTTTTGCTTTTCTTCGATAGCGGCCCCGGCAATGCCGGCGGCGCCCATGCGTGCAATTTCAAGGCCGGTGCTGATGGCGGTGTTTTCGAGTGTCAGCAAGCGAGGCAGCTTGTCGTAAGCGACCTGCCGGCGTTCTTCCGCCTGGGTAATCGCCTGCTGGCGGCGGTTACGCACTTCTTCCAGTGCGCGGCGGCGCAGGGTGGCTTTGTCCATCAGCGATCCTCCTCTTTTCTAAATTGAGGCACCTTACCAATACGGCGCAGCATAAAGTCGTTTTCCGGCGTAACTTCACGGCTTTTTGCCTGCACATTGGCGGCACCCAAATCTTCAATTTCACGCGGAGTACGGTACCCCTTGGCGTGCCACTTTTTTAGCATGGCGCTAATGTACCGCACGTTGTTTTTGTCACCAGCACGCTGTACGGCGGCGCTGATCATCTGCGCATCGTAGCCATACTCTTCATACCAGCGGGCGACCATGGTGCATTCCCCGGCGGTTAGGCTGTCGGCGGGGATACCAAGCAACTTAGCGGCTTCTTGTGCAAAAATTTCGCGTTGGGCCAATATGGCAAGGTAACGCTCGGCGTCGGCCCCGGTACGAATACCGCTTTCTCGCCACGAAAGCAGGGCGCGGGCGATGTATTTCACATTCCGCTTGCCGCGCGCTACAAAATGTGCAATACCGGTAAGGATCATATCCACCGGCAGGTGGTCTTGTAAGTACAAGGATGCCAGCAAATTCCCGTCCCCTTCGTTCAATGGGGTACCAAACAGGTTTTGGCTTTCGGTGATTAAAACACCAACTTGCTTGTCGGTAGCCGCTGCCGCGGCAATTTCACGGGCAGAAAGGCGCGGCGGTTTGGGGGTTCGCTGAGGGGTTGCTGGGGCAACAGCAGGGGAAGTAACCGTAGGGGCTACCGGCTCTAACAAGCCAGCCCCTGCCCAATAGTTCAACACATTATCCAGTTTCTGCGGGCTAGAAAGCTCGTGTGCGACAGCTTTATTCGCAGCAAATTCGCGCAACAAATCAGCCCCGCGCACCTCACCGTCGCGCAATATGGCAAGCACGACGGCAAGTTGTGCAGGGGTGAGCGTGGCAAGCCTGCGCAATACCAGCGCGGGGATTGCCACCATGTCACCACAATTTTTATTTAAACGGTATTCCATGTGTGACCTCCCCATGAAAAGTGTCATTACTTTGCTATTTATTCTAAACTGCAACAAGGTGTCTGTCAATCAACTGGTAACAGACTAAGGTACGTATCATTATGCCGTTTTGGGCAAAGAAAAAGCACCCGTAACAGCATTTGCCGCTACCGGTGCATGAGTTGGAGCGGGTTACGAGACTCGAACTCGCCACCTTCTGCTTGGGAAGCAGACGCTCTACCAGATGAGCTAAACCCGCAACTCCGTTTTGAGAGTGCTTTTCTATTTTAGCCCGGTACGGGGTAAATGTCAACGGCTTATTTTATAAAAAATAATTTTTTTGCCAACGGGCATGCAGTAAATAGAAAAATTGAAATTGGAATAGAGATGTAAAAGTATTGGATTTTTAATTAAAAACAACAAAAGAAGAAGTCTGGCTGGTAAAGTGTAATAATTTATGACATGTGTCAGTTGTGAAACCGCCGTACTGGTCGAATAATCTTAACAAAGAGGTAGTTGCAGGATATCATGGGGTTTGTCGGCAATTACCGCTTTTTTGCTGCGACAGCATGATGGTGAGAGGGTATCGCTGTGCTTTGCCGCAGTACTATCAGGAATTATATTTTGTGTTTTGTCGTTTGCAAAAAAGGAGGACCCTTTTCATGGGATTAAAGCGAAACAGTATTTTTAAAAACAAAGAAAACAAGAAAGACAAAAGTGCCAAAAAGTTGGACAGAGAGGCTGCAAAAGAGCTAAAAAAACAAATCAAAGCGCAAAAGCAGCATGCCAGAGAGAAAATGGATGAAGCGGCAATCACTGCATTTGAAGGGAAGGGCAGGGGCGCAAAAAGCCTGCTGAGCAAGATTTTATTATTTGTCGGTTTGCCGGTACTCATTTCGTTTGTATTAGTTGCTGCAATTGTGCTGACATTGGTGCGCACGACGACAGTCGAATTATCCAATCAGGTGCTTACTGCAAAATCGCAAACAGCAGCGTCTGAAATAGAAAATTATTTAAAAGAGTATGAAGATGCAGTAGAACAGCTTGCAAATAATGTTTTGGTGCAGAACATCATTAAAAATTCTAGTGCGGACCAGTTAATGGATGCCGACCCCAATTATAAATTGATGATGGACACGCTTTACGAGATTAACCGCGGCAACGACAGTGTGCTGGGGGTTTTTGTAATCAGCATTGATTCGCGTGAGCTTACCTCTACTGCGGGTTCGCATAATATTGATTATTCGGCAAAAGAGCGCCCGTGGTATGCCCAAATGGAAGCCAATAAAGGCCTGACACTGACAGAGCCATATGAAGATATCAGCACGAAAAAACAGGTTACCTCGGTGCTAACCCCCATTACCGATTCGGCAACGGGTGAAGTGATCGGTGTGGTGGGGTTAGACCTCACGTTGGATCAATTGAGTGAACAAATTTCTACGTTCCGCCTTGGTGACACCGGCTACTTTATTGTTGCGACCAAGGAGGGCCAGCTGTTGTACCATCCCGATGCGGATGCGCTCAATACCAATATTGCCGATACGGACCTTTCTGACAATATCAAACAAGCGGTGCTGGGGCAAAATTCTGGTGAGATTACCTATACGCTGCATGGGCAGGAGGCTCATGGGTATCTTGCACAAATCGGCACTACAGGTTGGACGGTGGCAACCGGCCTGCCAGATGCCGAGTTCTATCAGCAATACCATACGATGTTCAACACAACGCTAACGGTGTTCGCCGTTGCAGCGGTTGTGATTTTGCTGATGATTATTTTTGTTTCGCGTGGTATTGTTGCCCCGCTGAAAAAACTGACCGTAACCGCAAACCAGATTGCCGAAGGGCGGCTGGACATTGCGGCTGAGGTGCGCTCACGTGATGAAACCGGCCAACTTGCGGTAGCAATCAACCGCACAGTGGTGCAACTTAACCGCTATATCGGCTATATTCGTGAAATTACCAGTGTGCTCGGTGTCATGGCGCGCGGGGATATGCGGGTGAAACTGGAGCAGGATTATGCCGGCGAATTTGCGCCGATTAAAGATGCGTTGCTGAATATTTCGGCTTCGCTGAATTACACCCTGTCGATGATTAATAATGCGGCAGAGCAGGTGGATTCCGGTGCGGGGCAGGTGTCCTCCTCCGCACAGGCCCTTGCCTCTGGCGCAACCGAGCAGGCGGCTACGGTACAGCAGTTGACGGCCTCGGTTACGACTGTGGCAAAGCAGGCAGAAGAAAACGCGCAAAACGTGCGCAATGCCGCAGGGTATGTGGCTAAAGTGGCGGCCGGTGTGCGCAGTGGCAACGAAGAGATGCATAATCTCAACGAGGCAATGGGCGAAATTCGGTCATCGTCTGAAAAAATCTCGGCAATTACCAAAACAATTGAGGATATCGCGTTCCAAACCAATATTTTGGCGCTCAATGCGGCCATTGAGGCAGCGCGCGCTGGTGCCGCAGGTAAGGGCTTTGCGGTAGTTGCTGACGAAGTGCGCAACCTTGCTGCAAAATCGGCCGAGGCGGCACGTGAGACCGGGGTGCTGATTGAGCAGTCGGTCGCTACGGTAGCGCAGGGGGATGTGCTAGCAGAAAAAACCACCAATATGCTGCTGGAAATTGCCGAGCATGCAGAACAGGTCAGCCAAGCGGTAGGGCAGGTGGATCAGGCCTCTGCCGAGCAAGCAGAGGCAATCGAGCAAATCAACCAGGGCCTTGCGCTGGTGTCGTCGGTCGTGCAGACCAATGCCGCCACCGCAGAGGAAAGCTCTGCCGCGAGTGAAGAACTTGCAGCACAAGCCCAGTCACTGAAGGCAGAAGTAGGAAAGTTTATGCTGGATGGCGGTAGCGATGAAGATGAAACGGCAGAGCCCGCCCTACAGGAGTAAATAAGGTGCTATTTGGCGATGAAATAGTACAAGGTACGTTGTGGCAATAGTGCCGATACATTAAAAACGGTAACACCCTTATCGCAGGTGGGGTGAGGAATACCAAACACAGAATACCGCCCCTTTAAAGAAATGGGCGGTATTTTTTTATTTGCATAGTAGGGTAGGGGCCAATTTAATTTAAAAATGTTTAGGGCTTTAAAATATTTGCCCTATCTGATGGTGTGCAGGTTTGCGCTTTGCTTTATAAACACCTTGACGCTAAGGACAAAACGTAATACAATATTCATTGAATGAACGGTTCAGTAAGGAGCGAGCTACGTGGAAAATAGAATGCATTTGATATTTGATGCCGCCAGCCAACTATTTATCAACAAAGGGTATGCACGAACACAAATGAAAGACATCGCAAAAGAAATTGGCTTATCGACAGGGATGCTTTATGTTTACTTTACAGGCAAAAGAGAATTATTGAGTTTTCTCCTTAAAGTAACAATAGACCCGGCATTTATGACACAGGAGTTCGAACTGCCAATTCGCTCCGAGGTATTCCATTCTTTAAATCAGGAAATTATGGCAGCATTTGAACAAAATACAAAGTCGTTTTCTGCGCATCTTGACGATATTACAAATTACCCTTTGGAACAAATGTTGTCTGACGCATTTGATGTTATTGCAAAGTACGGAATTGGTTGCCTACTCATTGAAAAAAACTCAGATGACTTAGGAGAGCTGACAGCGTATTATAAGGCGTACCGCCAAAAATTTTATCATCAGGTTCTATCTTATGTTACGCAATATATGCAAAACGGCACATTTCGTCAGGTAGAGTTTCCTCAATATGTGACACGCTTGATGATTGAAACGCTGTCGTGGTGGGGAATGCATATTGCCAATGACGCTTTTGAGGTGCAGAAGGGCATCCCCGTTGCAACCGCCAAGAATATCTGCATGGATAACTTACTTCACGCATATAAGCAGTAAATTTTTTACGGAGCGAATGCTCCGTAAAAAAACATAACGAAACTAAATGAATGGTTCAATTAATTAAGGAGGACGATTTTGTGAAACACAAATTTATTTTAGCCACCGGTTTGATTTTTTTACTGACAGGGGTTTTGTCAGGATGTGCGGGGCAAACATCGGCGGTACTTGTCAACACACTTACATATGATGCAGCAGATTTTCAAAGCCTTCGGTTTGATTATGACGCAGACGATATTTATGTTTTAAAAAGTGATAACGACAAGATAGTCGTAAAAGAATACATGAATGAGGACCAAAAAAATATTATGCCAGAACCAACGCGCAAGATGGCGAGCTTCTAATTACCGAGGGGGAACGGCCAAGGCGTTCCGGGTTTAAAGCCTATCTGGAAATTTATATTCCCGTAGATTATAAGAGTAATTTGTCTTTGCATTCTACAACCGGAACAATCAACTCGGCAGTTGCCCTAAATTTATCCGGTATTTTTAGCGTTGATACGACCAGCGGAATAATAGAAGTGTCAAACACTAAAACTGCAAAAATAAAGGCTACCAGTACAAACGGGACATTGAAGTTTGAAAATATTGAGGCGGGCGAAATAAGTGTGCAGGCCACCAATGCCACAACTGTCATGGACCAGGTTAGCGGAACAATCAATTATCAGTCAAAAGAAGGTGGGCTGACGGCCACCGGTATTAGCGGTTCCGGGTCTTTTCATGCTTCCGGCAATGGGGTCATTGATCTCTCTTTTACCAATGTGAAAAGCGATATTTCTGCATACTCCAAAAATGGAACACTTACAATAACACTTCCAAGCGACCTTGATTTTAAGTTTTCGGCGCTCACCCGTGAAGGCACTATTGATTCTTCTTTTGCAGACGAGCTTACAATTACAGACAACACTGCTATCGGTGACGTTGGGGCTTCTCCTGACATCACGGTAGAACTGGAAACCCGAAACGGGGATATTAAAGTAGAGAGATAACGGACAGAAAGAAACTTTACCTGACGTTTAACATATTTTAAAGAAATAAAAAACAAGCCCCCGTTTTATGAAATAGTCAATAGTTAATAGACACAAAAAGCCGATCAAGCCACCTGTTCGATTCTAAATTGGACGGGTGGCTTTCCATTGAGCTTGCGAATGGGACGAATGGTATTAAAATAGTCGATTGTGTT